>NZ_JARHXR010000007.1:0-342758 GCF_029222665.1 Bacillus sp. Cr_A10 | reverse complement strand
ATTTAGACAAGCATTGATATCCAGAAAAAATGTTGGAATAAGACACCACTATAGATGAGAAGAGCTACGACTAATAAAAGTCGGATATATCTTTTGGGTTGCACTTTAGTCATAATGTATATTAATAGAAGAGGAAGAGAAATTTTTATGAAATAAAATCCAACAATACTAGTATCGTATAAGAGTTTCATTAGTGGATTTGCTTCTGATATATGGTTGTTTCTAATACCATAGTCGGTGAAAATGGTATCAAGTTCATAGATTTTTTAATTCTTCCTTCCATATTTATCCAAGTATTTCCACAGTTAGTTTTATTATGCGGAAATTGGTGTTGAATTATACGTTATTGGTTGGGTTATTATTCAGAAGTTGAAATCTTATTTATTCAAAGGGTGGAGATTAACATGAAAAATGTTTCGTTTGTTTCTTCTTGGAGTGGTGGGAAGGATTCTGCGATGGCTTTTTATCGGGCATTAAAAAGCGGGATGGTTCCGAAAAAGATACTAACGATGTTTGAAGAGGATGGAGAGATTTCTAAATCGCATGCGCTACCTTATGAGGTGGTACAAGCCCAAGCAAATCGTCTAGGTGTGCCTTTCTTAATAAAAGGGGCAAGTTGGAATTCGTATGAGGAACGCTTTATCGAGGCAATGAATGAATGTCGATCCGAAGGAATTACACATGGAGTATTCGGTGACATTGATTTAGAAGGGCATTTAGAATGGGTGCAGAAAACATGTGCAAAATCAGATATAGTTGCTGTACATCCTTTATGGCAGGAGCCACGTAAATCAATTGTGAAAGAATTGTTGGATGCTAACTTTGAGGCTTATATTGTGGTAGTAAATATGAAAATGATGCCTGCAAACTACGTCGGATCACGCTTTACGAAAGAAATTGTTGATGAGTTGGAAGCAGCCGGTATTGATTCGTGTGGAGAAAATGGAGAGTTTCATACAATCGTTGTGGATGGTCCGATTTTTTCAGAGAGGGTTCCGATTGAAATAGGTAATCCAATTGAAAAAGGGGACTATGTATTTTCACCGGTAATATTGAAAGGATAAAAACTTTTTTTGTCTATTTTTCGATTATTTTTTACTTAATAGGGTATCGTAATGAAGAAAATACATATTATCACGATCTATGTTGGAGGTAGCTCATGACGAAAATGAATAAAGGAATAATTACTGCGTTATCCGCGATAGGAATTGCGCAAGGATTAAAGATATTAACACACAAAAAATTAACTGGTAAATGGGATTTGAAGCAAGCATTAACGACAGGTGGAATGCCAAGTTCTCACTCTGCAGGGGTATCCGCACTAGCTGCTTATGTTGCTGCGAATAAAGGAACACGCCATACGGAAACTGCTCTTGCAGTTGTGTTCGGTGTTATCGTAATGTACGATGCACAAGGTATAAGAAGACATACCGGAGAAATTGCACAGTTGGTAAATGATTTGGAAGATAATATAGCAACTTTATCGGGGAACTTTCCAAGTTTCGAATACATTCAACGGGAAGAGGAATTGAATGAACTACTTGGGCATCAACCTGTTGAAGTTGCAGCCGGTGCGCTGTTAGGAACAGCTTATGGTTTACTTTGTGCAAAACTTGAAAATGAACGTGATGAGCGAAAAGGAATACGTCGATAAGTAAGGACCTCATAAGTCTATAGGCTTGTGAGGTTTTTTGTTTCAGTATTATTACCGGTGCCTGGCACCAGTAACCACTTTGTCACAAAGAAAGAGCATGATTCTAACTATACGAATTCATGCTCTTCTTGTTTTTTTTGTTATTCTACTGATTTTGAGTACTTTTTATTGTCTCCATCTTTAAATTCAATTTCTAATTCAAAATTGGTGAATTCGTTTTTTCTAAATTGTTCTGTGACGCGATTGATTACTTCTTCCTCTCTCATGTCTTTTGTTAGCTCCAACTCTACAAAAATAGGCTCTAACAATGCATAAGCAGCATCACCTTTTAAATCTGTAGAAGCAAGTATATTTTTATATATGGCATCTGCTTTCGAATCTTTTATATCAACTTCTGCATGTATGATATTTTCGTTTTCAGTCGTGCCTATATTTAAATTAAAATATTGAAAGCTTATTTCTTTTTGAGAATTCTCATCGGTCTGTAATTGATTTACAGTTTCATCTTGTTGCGGGTTGGATACTGTACCATTAGGTGTTTTTTCTTCCACTCTTTCCTCATTATTGTTCGTTCCACAAGCTCCAAGTAAAAGTGTCGCCGTCAAAAATGTCGTTGTTGTTAAAGAGTATTTCTTCATCTGATAAATAAACTCTCCTCTCAGAACTTTAAAAGCCCTTACTAATAAATATCCAATATTAATTGAATATAAACAGTATGATCATGACAAAATCCAATGTTACAAAAGTGTTACGGGTGCCTGGCACCAGAAATAAAGATAAACAAAGAAGAAAAAAAGAAAAACAAAGAAGAAAAAAAGAAGAAAAAAAGAAGAAAAAAAGAAGAAAAAAAGAAGAAAAAAAGAAGAAAAAAAGAAGAAAAAAAGAAAAACAAAGAAGAAAAAAAGAAGAAACAAACCTTGAAAATAAGCAGAAAATATTGTGGAAATATAAGTTTGAAATAACCGATGTAGAATTTTAGTAAGTAAGATTTGTATGAGTGTTTTTGTCTTAATGCGTTATAATAGGATATATAGTGGGGAATATAATATAATTTTTTTAGGAGGATGAGTTTGATGTCGACTTATAAAGAGGTTGTTTCGGTAAATGAATGGGAGGAGCTTTTGCAGAATTCCAATGAAAAGCCATTTCTGCTTTTTAAGCATAGCACGACTTGTCCAATAAGTGCATTTGCTTATGGAGAGTTCAATTCTTTTGATTCACCGATTGATACGTATTTAGTAAAAGTGATTGAAAGTAGAGAAGTGTCGAATGGAATTGAAAGTGATTTGGGTATTCGTCATGAATCTCCTCAAGCATTTTTGATTCGGGATGGGAAAGCGGTTTGGCATGCTTCTCATCGCAAAATTACTAGCAAAGAATTAACAAAAGCAGTGGAAACTATTTAGGGAAGTGTAGGAGTATGGAAGCCATATTGAAGGTAGAACAATACTTAATTGATAATGCGGAGAAGATTATTCGTGAAATTACGGATATGGCGCTTAAAAATGTCGAATTTGAAATATCAGATGAGCTGCTGGAACAGTCTATACAACAAAATGTTGAGTTTTTAGTGTTATTAGCAAAATCTTTTAAAGAGACGGATGAAAAGGCAGCTGAGGAGTTAATTAAGTGGAGTAAAAACTCAGGAGAACAACAAGCAGCTGCTTTTGGTCGTTTTTCAACACTTATTAAGCCTTATGCTAAAAATCGTTTATTGTATTTAGACTATATTACTCAAATATCCATTGATCATGGATTGGCAACTAAAGAAGTGGCGATGATTAATAATCGGATTTGTTATTTAATGGATGTTAGTCTAACCGAAACTCTTTTAGCTTATGAGACATACCGAGATGATTTAATGCATGAGCGACAAAAAGAAATAAATAAACTGTCCGCACCTATTGTTCCAATTCAAAAAGGAATTGCCGTATTACCTTTAATTGGAGTGTTGGATTACCCGAGGGTACAGCATTTATTAAATCATGTTGTGCCTACCATTCCAAGTTTAGACGTCGAGCATTTAATTATCGATTTTTCAGGAATTCTTACAATTGATAAGGAAGTTGCTCAGAATATTTTTGTTATTCATAACGTACTAGATTTACTTGGAATTAATTTAATGTTAACTGGAATGCGTCCTCAAATATCAATGGCTGTTGTCCATGGAGGTATAGACTTTACTTCCTTTCATACATACGGTAGCGTGAAACATGCAATTGATAGTATCAAAAATGGACAATAAAAAATCCAGTCTCTCTTTTTAGGAGGGACTGGATTTTTTATTATTGTTTTACCATATTCACTAGCATATGAGCTAGTCCGTGTTGTTGTTCTTGATTTCCAGATTTCCATAATTCTTTTAATAGATTCTCTTCTCTATTTCTTGGTTCTTCATTGTTGGCTAAGTAATTCGCAACCATTTCGGCTGTCTTTGCTAATTGTTCTTCACTAAGACCAAGGCTTTCTCCTTTTGCCACTTTGTCTCCTAAATAAGATTTAAAGGTTGAAAAACTTGATAAGATTTCTTCTTTCTTTTCAGGGTTAGCATTATTCATTTCTTCCTGTATTTTTCCTTGAATATTATCCATCTTGTTTACACTCCCTTTCATTTATTACATCGTGTTTAGCCTTTTTTTCCGAAGTTTAAACAATAATTTACAAGGGTAGCTAAATATTGTGATGAATTATGAATGATGTATAAAAAAGGAGATGACAGGTTATATGAGATTTGACGATGATTTTTATTGGAGAAGTACTCTTTCATTTTTACCTGAGCTTTTATTAGCTTTATTGGTATTACTAATTGGTTTTTTTATAGCAAAATTTTTAGAAAATGTGACATATAAAGTATTGCGAAAGTTTCATGTCAATGAAAAACTCGGTAATACAAAATCCAAGTGGACAGTTGAAAAGGTAATAAGTAAAGTAGTTTTTATTATCGTTTTATTGTTAGCATTTGTTTTGTTCTTTAATATTTTGAACTTGAATTCTATAGCGACACCATTTGTTTCGATGTATTCAGGTTTAACAGGAGCTTTCTTGAATATTTTGAAAGCTGGATTGATTTTATTATTTGCTTGGGTGTTAGCAACAGTCGTGAAAAAAGTTATTCAAGCTGCTGGCAACAAGCTTAATTTAAACAAGTATGTTGAAAAGACGGGAGTAAAAGCGAAAGAGGAAGACCAAGCAAAATGGACAGATACAGCAGCTAATGTTGCATACTATCTAATTTTCTTGCTATTTATTCCTGCTGTATTAAGTGCTCTTGGAATAGATGGATTGAGCGGACCTTTTGAAGGAATGGTTGCTAGTTTTTTTAACTTTATTCCTAAGTTAATATCTGCTGCTATCATTTTTGCGATTGGTTGGTTTGTTGCGAAACTTGTTAGTAATTTAATAGAGAAGTTTTTACAATCTGCAGGTGCCGATCGTTTAGCTCATAAGCTGAAGCTTTCATCATTCTTTGAAGGGACGAGCGTTTCAAAAGTTGTAGGAATTATTGCATTTGTTTTAATTATGATTCCTGTTACTATTTCTGCATTGGATATTTTAGATATAGACGGAATTTCAGAACCGGCAGTTGCTATGTTAAACGACATTATGGCAATGCTTCCTAAAATTGCGATTGCAATATTACTAGTCTTAGTAGGTATTGTAGCCGCAAGATGGGTGAAGGATATTGTCGTTTCATTGCTTGAAAAACTTGGCGTAAATTCAATCTTTGGTAAAATGGGATTCAATTCGACATCGGGAGCTGCTCCTTCATTTGCAGCATTGCTTGGAACAATCGTTCAAGTAGTGATAATCTTATTGTTTGTTGTGGAAGCACTTCAGTTATTAGAGCTAGACTTTATGGTTGTTTTAGCTACTGGCATTTTCGCTTATTTACCATCCGTTATTGCTGCAATTATAATTTTAGCGGTAGGATTTTGGTTAGCGAACTTAGTTGAAAAACTTGTTGGAAGTTTAATGAAACATGCATCAGGAACACCGCATTTCTTACGCTATGTTGCAAAATATGCTATCTTAGCATTTGCATTCTTCATGGCTTTAGATCAATTAGGAATTGCTGCTTCTATTATTAACTCAGCGTTTATTTTAATATTAGGTGGCGTTGCGTTGGCATTTGGTCTAGCTTTTGGCCTCGGCGGAAAAGAGCATGCTGCTCGATACTTAAGTAAAATGGAAAGAAGTTTAGAAAACGCTGAAGTAACGAAGGAAAATTATAAAGTTCAAAAAGAAACAATGAAAGAATCATTCAAAGAGAATTTCAAAGGACGTACACAGGCTGAAAAGAGTCTAAAAGGAACAAGACCACATGTAGATGAAGTCAATCCAGTTAACGATAGTGGGATTGGAAAATCAAACAACACCGGAGTGGAGCCTGGAGATACGGGGTACAATATTCCATCTACCGATGACTTGTATCCTTATGACGATCTTCCTCCAACAAATGATCGACCTGATACAAATAAATAAAGCAAAAATGAAAAAGCTCTGGTCAATAAAATGCCAGAGCTTTTCTTCAATATATCTGGGAGTGAGGAATTCTTTCAAATTTGTTACTGGTGCCAGGCACCAGTAACAATATCTTAACAATTCAAAACTAATTCGATTTTCGTAAATTATTGTAGTAAAGAATTTACGATTTTGTTAGAGTCTTATATACTTAAATGATGAGAATGTGAAAAAGAGATGTAAGTCGAGGTGTTTTTGTATGGCAAGAGGTCGAAAAGTAGATTCTGATGGGGCAGTGACTAAACGCCTACTCCTTGATATAGCAATTGAACAGTTTGCTGAGTATGGTTACCATGATACGAAAATAAGTGAAATTGTAAAAAAAGCAAAAGTCACACAGCCTACTTTTTATTTGTATTTTAAAAGTAAAGAAGCTATTTTTCAGGAAATTACAGAATCCTTTCAAAAACAGCTTAGAATTTTAACATCCGAAAGCCTCTTAGAGGAAAACATAGAAGATAGTTCATTAAAAAAAGAAATACGGTCCGGATTAATCAAAATGTTTACCTTTTTCTCAGAAAATCCTTTGTTGACCCAAATTGGTTTTTTTGAAGCTGAGTCAGCCAGGGAGTTGAAAATGAATATGGTTAAACATGTGACGGAAAATTTGGAAGCAGAAAAAAAACTGGGATATTTTTCTCAAGATTATCCGATGAACATAGTAGCAGAGAGCCTTGTAGGGTCTATTGAAAGGTTAACTCTCCATGAGATATTAACTGGTCGTAGTACCCCAGATGATCTTGCAAAGGTTCTAGTAGATATATATTTTTCTGGCATTAAAAAAATAGCTAATAAGAACGCACTATTGTCATAGAGATCCTATGATGAAAGTGCGTTTTTTCATTTGCTTACCAAGTTCAAGACTTTTTGTTATCTATTATTACAGGTATATTACGGGTGCCTGGCACCAGAAATTGTTTTGACATACAGAAATAACACAATTTATTAACGCTAGATTAATAGTAGGTGGTTACAATGAATCTCTAAAAGAAAAATTATTTAGGGGGAATGAATGTTGAATTTTAAAACAAAGTTAATCACTGGAGTTACGGCAGCAAGTATTTTATTGGCAGGAAGTCAGTCTTATAATGTATTAGCCAAAGATCAAAGTCCTTATTTTGAGTATCGAGCAGATAATTTAAAGATTTCCCAGATTGGTCAATATGATAGCGAATCTGGAATAGGTGGTACGGAAATCTTAGCTTATGATGAAACCTCGAAAAAGGCTTTCGTAACGAATGGTGCAAAATCAGGCATTGATATTCTTTCATTTAAATCACTTAAGTCAGAAAAGTATACTGAGTTAAAATTAGAAAAACGTATTCTTTTAAAGGATTTTGGAATTAAGAATGTAGATGATATTACAAGCATCGCAGCACATCCGACGAAGGATTTGGTTGCAATTTCGGCTGTGGCTAATCCGAAAACCGATCCAGGGTACATCGTTTTTATTACCAAAGCGGGAAAATATTTAAATAAAGTGCAGGTTGGTTCTTTACCTGACATGGTGACTTTCACACCTGATGGATCGAAAGCGATTGTTGCTAATGAAGGAGAGCCAAGTACAGATTATAAAGCGGATCCAGAAGGAACTGTTTCCATAATAGATGTGACGATGACAGCAGATAAATTTAAGGCAAATACGTTATCTTTTCATGGTGTACATCTAGATGACAAGGTACGAGTAAGTTCAAAAGGAACGACAATGCAACAGTTAGAGCCGGAATATGTGACGGTATCTGAAGATAGTAAACTTGCTTATATTTCGATGCAAGAGAATAATGCAATTGCAACTGTAGATTTAGTAGAAGGAAAAATTCTTCACGTGAAAGGACTTGGAGTAAAGGATCATTCTGTTACTGGAAATGAACTTGATGGTAAGCGTGATGGAAAAACAGTCATTGAGCGACTGCCACTACTAGGTTTATATATGCCTGATGCGATTGATACTTTTACTTCAGGAGGAAAAACATATATTTTAACTCCGAATGAAGGAGATGCAAGAGACTATGAGGCATACTCCGAGGAAGCTGAAATTGGTGACATCGCAGATAAGATAAAATTGAGAGCTGAAAATTATGCCGGATTTACGCAAGAAGAGTTAGATAAAATGGTAGAAGATGGCCTTTTAAATGACTTGAAAAAAACAAAAGTCACGATGGAAAATGGATTAGAAGCGGATGGAACATACGATGCTTTATATTCATTTGGTGGTCGGAGTTTCTCTATTTTCGACGCTGAATCAATGGAACTTGTATATGATAGTGGAAATGAATTTGAAAAAATAACAGCAAAAGCTATGCCGGAAGTATTTAATACAGATAATGAAGAAATTGCATACGATAAAAGAAGCTCTGCAAAAGGGCCGGAACCGGAAACTGTAGTAAGTGGTGAAGTGAATGGGACGAAATATGCCTTTATCGCTTTGGAGCGTGTGAGTGGTATCATGTTGTATGACTTATCCAATCCGTTTGAACCAGAATTTGTTCGTCTGATTTCAAGCAGAGATTACAGTGAGGATATTAAAGGGGATGTTTCACCTGAGGGACTTCGTTTTATATCCGCAGAAAAAAGTCCAACAGGAAATGCACTTCTTGCTGCTACCCATGAAGTATCGGGCACCGTAGCTGTATATGAATTAAAAGCAGATATGCTAAATAAAAAACTTCTATTAAAAGAGAAGCAAGATAAAAAGAACGAAAAGTAAATAGAATAGTAGAAAAAACGGCCCCAAAATAACTAAAATATTTGGGGCTTTTTTATGTTGCAGAAGTGTTACTGGTGCCAGGCACCAGTAATACTCTCGAAACAAAGGCTCGATCTCCATACTTTTATTTTTACATGGTTGGAAGTATAATAGTTTTAAATGATTTAATTTTCAGATAATTATCAAGCGATTCACATTAAACGACAAAGGGGTTTGGGAAATGTTTGTTTCTGAAAAGTTGGCACTACATGCTTCAAATCAGCCTGAAAAAGTAATTACGAAGTTTGAAGGAAGAGAAACGACATATGCAAAGTTTTTTGAACAAGCTAAGCGTTTAGCAGGGTATTTTCAAGAAAAAGGATATAAAAAAGAGGACATTATAGCTGTTTATTTGAATAACTCCGATTACTTTTTAACTTGTTACTATGCATGTCAGCTTGGGGGATTTACGGTATTGCCAGTGAATACGAAGCTAACCGCTCCAGAGGTGGATTATATTTTTAAACATTCCGAAGCAAGGGTACTAATATATGATGTTTCTTTCAATTCTGTTTTAGAGGAAATTAAAGATACGTTTGAACAATTTGAAGATTATTTAAGAGTTGGAGAAGATGATAGTTTCCAAGCTGTTTTAATGGATGAAACCATTCCATTTAATGATACGCCTATTCATCCAGAGGATACGGCAGTTATTTTTTATACGTCAGGAACAACTGGTAAACCAAAAGGGGTTATGTTGACAGCTGCTAATGTAAAAGCGGCAGCAGAGATTTGGGGCGAAGCGGTAGGGTATAAGGACACTGATCGTGTTCAAATTGTAACTCCTTTATTTCATTGTGCGGCTAGTCATGTTTTCTGTATTCCTGTCATTTATGCAGGGGGGACTATTGTCATTGAAGAAGCTTTCTCACCTGAGAAAGCACTCAATACAATGGAGAAAGAAGAAATAACTATTTTCTTTGGGGTACCGGCGATGTATATGATTTTATTGAATACACCTAAAATGTCTGAATTAGAGCTTCCTCATCTACGACTCTTTACATATGGAGCTGCCCCAATGCCGTATGAGCTCGTTCGAAAAGTGAAATCGTTCTATCCTAATGTCAAGGTGCAAAACCTTTATGGGCAAACAGAAAACTCTCCCGCTGCTACCACCTTGAAAGACCATTTTGCTTTAGATAAGGTTGGCTCAGTTGGAGAGGCATTACCTCAGACAGAGGTGCAAGTAGTGAATGAATTTGGCGAACAGCTCCCTGTCGGCCAAGTTGGGGAAATTGTAGTAAAGGGTCCACAAGTAATGAAGGGATATTTAAAAAATGAAGAGGAAACCAGACAAGCGATTCAAAATGGATGGTTATATAGTGGAGACTTAGGTAGATTTGATGAGGATGGGTTACTTTATATAGTAGATCGTAAAAAAGACATGATCATTCGAGGAGGGGAAAATGTTTATCCTGTAGAAGTAGAAGAAGTGTTATATCAAATTCCCGAAGTTCTTGAAGCAGCAGTAGTGGGGGTGCCCCATAGGATTTATGGTGAGGTACCAAAAGCTTTCGTTGTAATAAAACAAGGTCAAACATTAACGGAAGAAGATGTTTTATCTTTTAGTTCAAAACAACTGGCAAAATTTAAATTACCTGCAGAAGTAGTTATAATCGATAGTCTCCCTAGAAACGCAAGCGGAAAAGTCCTAAAAAATGCATTGAGAAGTGAAGGATAGTTACGAGAAAATAAAAAAGCATTTCATTCCTTTATGAATGAAATGCTTTTTCTTTATTTTTATTGCAGAATTTTAACTTTTAAGCTTTTTAACTGGGAAATATTGATTGTGTATTTATTTTCAGTAGTAACAAAAATATTCCCGTTAACAAATTCTCTTTTTGCAGTTCTGATATCTGTATTTGTTTCAAAAGCTAACTCTTTTCCACCTTGAAAAACAAGATAGAATTTGTACTTTTTAAGTCCACTTATTTCTCTCAATATTTCCACTCCTTTACAAATGAAGTATATCATGTAATTTGAACCATTATCAATGATTCCTTTTTAATTAATATTACCTAAAAAATAATAATTTAACGATGTTGTTACTATTCAATTAATAATTTTATGAGTAAATTTGCCCCAACATAAAATACCTACTGCAAAGCAATAATATGAATTATTACAGGTGCCTGGCACCAGTAATAATTCTGTAACTTTATTTTTTCATAAAAAATTACAGTTCCAAGTATCTTTATAATGAGATATTTGTTGGGTGCAGACCTTTGAAAAATAAACCTAAAGTAATAAAAGTAATTATTAATTATATATATATGATATTTTTGGATATATAAAAGATAGAAATGAAAAATATTTAATAGATAAATTAAATATTTTAAGTTTAGTGACAATAGTCTGTGTGATGATAGTTCTATGTGAAAAATATGACTCTTTAAATTTTTTTGACGGAGAGAAAATAGAGTGTTATTTATAATATTAAGGAAAACTTAGGAAAATATATTTCTAGTAATTTCCATTACAACTATTACAAAAATAATAAATTTATTTTTCAATTTAGGTTTATCTCTTATTTATATGGGGGATGAAAGTAATGTGGATGTAAGTCAAAAGTTGGTAATTCATAAGTAGTGCAATGTTTTCAACACATATAGAGGGCACTTCGCTAATTGAGTATTTTTGAATAGTCGGAAGTTACTCCTAATATTTTGGTGGTTTCATAGAAAGCACAAGGTCAGGAATATCTGTAAGTAAAAGGTGATTTATTTGTTCTAGTATCTGAGAACAGATGATTACTTTTGAAGGCAGTTATTTTATAAATTTTACTAAATTATATAACAAGGGAGATGTATGGAATGTCAGGAATTATTCGCGTAACACCCGCTGAGCTTGATGCTATGGCTGGACGTTACAACCATGAATCAAGTGAAGTAGCTTCTCAAATTGGTCGTCTAGATGGAATGATCGGGGAGCTTCAATCTATTTGGGAAGGTGCTTCAAGTGCAGCGTTTGCTGAGCAATATGAAAGATTAAAACCGCATTTTAATGAAATGCGTGAGCTTTTAAGTGAAGTTGGAGTTCAATTAAGCCGTGCTGGTCAAGCGCTTCAAGACGCAGACCAACAAATTGCAGGACAAATTCGCGGATAAGTGGTTCCTTTTTAGTTGGGTTAAATAAAGAGCGTGTTCCTCATTGGAAGACGCTTTCACGTTGACAAAATCAAATTTCGAAGGTGTCACTTCAGACTGTCTTGAAAACGCTTGTCATTCGAGACACGCAGCACGATGCGGAAGCGAATAGAACTTATTAGTTCATGAGCTTACAAAGAAGTGCAAACGCTCTTGTTTGCGACGAGTAACCACAGGAGCAAGTAACGAAGAATGCGAGCGTTTGTCAACAGTCTGAGAGCGTGTTCCTCATTGGAAGACGCTTTTTCCTTAAGAATATAGATTGTTCCAATTTTCATTTCACATCACCATCAATAAACGACAGTCGCTTTTTTAGGAGGTACAAACTATGTATATAGAGATTACGGTAGATCTTTCGAATTATGAAAGTAATGTAATCGATTTAAGGCTTTCCAATTATTATACGATGAAAAAAATGATTGATATCGCATGGCAAGCAAATTCAATTTCCAGTACTCCGCGTGAAGGGCATTGGGTTCGAGTAGTTAATAAGGATAAAATCTACCCAGGGCATCTGACGATGGAAGCGTGTGGAATTACGACCGGTGATCGTATTGAAATCATTTGAAGGAGCAATATAAATGGCGACTAACATACATACATATTTGAAAAATCGGATAGGAGCAGAAATAAATCAAGAAGAAAATAAAACCACTTTTGTATTCCAGAAGGAACGAGTTGGTTTTAAAAGGACTTCTGAGATTATATTTCTGAAAGAAGTTAATCCCCAAATTACGAAAGACATAGTCATAACAGATGACGAATTGATTATTCAAGCAGAAATTCCTAGTAACTTTAAACGATTTAGTGAAATCCATAAGGAAGATGAAAAATCTCGATGGATGTTCGCCTATCAGCTTGTTGAGAAGGTTCATTCCCACCCATATCCACGCCTCAATCTCATTGTCTGCCCAGAAAATACTGTATATAGCAGAGGAATGGAGCCTCTCTTCATTTATTATGGAGTGCAAGGCAGCCTTCCCCCATTTGAAAAAAATGAAGAACGCATTTGGTTAGAGACGAAAGCAGTTGCAGCAGCTGCTATTGATGGATCCTTCACATTTGAAGAGTACTTAAAGTATTCGGAGATTCTAGAGTTAAAAGAAATCGGTTCATCCATCATGTCGATGCAAGACAGCCAGTCATTACTGAACTATATTAGTGAACAGCTTGACCAGCTAGAAATTATAGAAAAAGAAAATGTTAGGTTGCCACGCAAAAAGTGGAAAATTACAAAGGGCTTATCTATCGGATTTGGGGTTTTACTACTCCCTGCAATCATTTTTACTATTATTTATTTCATTCATGAAAAACCCAAAAACGAAGCATATACCCTTGGCCATGAATATTTTCTAGGTCAAAATTACAGTCAAGTTGTTACCGAACTGAGTCCATATAGTGTCAAGTCCATGCCGTATGTCGTTCTTTATGAACTTGCCTATTCTACCGTTACAAATGAGCGATTAGACGAGGAACAGAAAAAGAATGTGCTTTCTAACATAACTCTTCAAACTGATGTAGATTATTTGAAGTATTGGATTTACATAGGTCGAGGAGAAGCGGAGAATGCAGTTGATATAGCACGTGCCATGGAAGATGGAGAGCTAATTACTTATGGATTATTGAAGAGAAGAGAGGAAATAAAAGCAGATCAAGATCTTTCAGGAGAAGAAATTCAAACACTTGTAGAGGAAATAGATAGAGAAGTAGAAGAATATGAAAAACTGATGGAAGAAGAAGAGGAATCCGATAACTAAGTGGAAAATAACAACGGATTGAAAGAAGGTGTACTAAGTGTTGCAGTTATGGGTTTTTTATGGGGATGATTATCAACGGTTAAATTGGGAGGGAAATGATTTATCATCCCTCACAATCGGACCTGGTATTGAGCATGATCTCACGATATTGTCCTACCCTTTTACTCATGGGCCAATAACAGTTAAGAAAGAAGACAATAAGTATTACGTCCATGATGGCAATAAAAAAATAGGAGATATAAGTATAGCGAAGGGCATCACCATTGAACAACGAGAACGGGTTCTTCGTTTATATATATCCTACTCACCTATTACATCTAAGACCTACTTTATCGATTATGAAAATGAAATATCGTTTAGTTATCAACTAGAGAATGCAACTTTCCAAAGACAAGAAGTCCAGTTTCCAGAAGTGGAGTTTGGACATTTTTCGCTAAATAAAATTGAAGCTGGTTGGATTGTTAAGAAAGAATTTAATTGTCCTTTATATGTAAACGGAAAACGTTCCGAATCTAATCATGTTCTCCAAATGGGTGACGTCATACAGTGGGCGTTTATGGAAATGAAACTTGTTGAAAAGGATATGTTGGAAGTCGTTTCTTCGGTAAAATATGAAACTATTCTTCCCGAGATAGACGTACCTAAATCCGAAATACTAAATATATACCCTGAGTATAGACGGACACCTCGGATGATATATGAATTACCAAAAGAAAAGGTTTCCTTATCGTTTCCTACTCAGGAAAGCGATGATAATGGTCGAAGTCTTTGGCTAATTATCGCTCTGCCACTCGTTATGTTAATCGTAATGGGTGTTGTTGCAATTTTTATTCCAAGAGGGACTTATATTATTATTTCCGTTACTTTGTTTGTATTGGTTTTAATCACATCGACGGTTCAATACTTTAAAGATCGAAAAAAACGAAAGTTGAATGCGGAGAAAAGGCGACGAGTATATACTGCTTACTTGAATAATATGCGTCAAGAGCTTTATGAGCTTTCTGAAAAACAAAAATTTGTATTAGAGTATCATTTCCCGTCTTTTGAAGAAATGAAACAAATGACGAAGCAGTTGTCTGGTCGAATCTGGGAAAGAACATTAGACAGTCATGACTTTTTGGAATTTAGACTAGGAACTGGTGAAGTTCCTGCAAGCTATGAAATTTCTCTGTCATCCGGTGATTTAGCGAATAGAGAAGTAGATGACCTTCTCGAACAGGCGCAACGAATGGAAAAAGTTTATAAAGAACTCCCGAATGCACCCATTACAACACACTTATCAGAGGGGATATTAGGTCTGATTGGGAAAGAATCGGTTATTAAACGAGAGCTGCAGCAAATTATTGGGCAACTCGCATTTTCTCATAGTTACCACGATGTAAGATTCGTTTACGTTTTCAACAATAAAGAATACAAAGATATCGAGTGGATAAAGTGGTTGCCACATTTTACGTTACCTCATATGCATGCAAAGGGTTTGATTCATAATGAGGAGACACGCGATCAGTTGCTGTCGTCGCTTTATGAAATAATACGAGAACGTGATGCCGATGAAATGAAAGGGAAAATAAAATTTGCTCCACATCTCATTTTCATCATTACTGATTATTCCTTACTAGCAGAGCATGTCATACTCGAATATTTAGAACGCAAAAATAATAAGGATCTTGGTATATCCGTCATTTTTGCCGAAACTGCACAAGAGAGAATGACCGAAAATGTTCATACACTAGTCCGCTATGTAAATGAACGAGAAGGAGATATTTTAATCGACGCTGGAAAGGCACTAGAAAAACCTTTTCATTTGGATCAATACGAACAGGAGACGAATGAACGTTTTGCTCGTACCCTAAAAACGCTTAATCATCAAATAGGCATGAAAAACTCTATACCAAACTCCGTCAGCTTTTTGGAAATGTTCGGAGTGAAAGATGTAGAAGATGTACCGATAAGCAGAAATTGGAAGACCAATGAATCAGCTAAATCTCTTGCTGTCCCAATTGGTTTCAAAGGAAAAAAAGAACTTGTCCATTTAAATCTTCATGAAAAAGCACATGGACCTCATGGTTTATTAGCTGGTACAACAGGATCGGGTAAAAGTGAATTTCTTCAAACATATATTCTATCGCTGGCCGTTCATTTTCATCCGCATGAAGTGGCGTTTTTACTGATTGACTATAAAGGTGGGGGGATGGCACAGCCATTTAAAAATATTCCTCATCTTTTAGGTACGATCACAAATATTGAGGGTAGTAAAAACTTTAGTATGCGTGCACTTGCTTCTATTAATAGTGAGCTGAAGCGTAGACAGCGTCTGTTTGATCAGTTCAGTGTCGCACATATTGATGATTACACGACACTTTATAAAGAAGGAAAGGCGAATGAGCCCTTGCCACATCTGTTTTTAATTTCAGATGAATTTGCCGAGTTGAAAAGCGAGGAACCTGAATTTATTCGTGAGCTGGTAAGTACAGCACGTATTGGCCGAAGTCTAGGAGTCCATCTGATTTTGGCAACTCAAAAGCCGGGTGGAATCATTGATGAACAGATCTGGAGTAATGCACGTTTCCGTGTTGCATTGAAAGTACAGGATGCATCCGATAGTAAAGAAATATTAAAAAACGGGGATTCTGCAACAATCACTGTTACAGGTCGTGGATATTTACAGGTAGGGAATAACGAAGTATATGAATTGTTCCAATCTGCCTGGAGCGGGTCACCTTATATGGAAGAAACGCTTGAAGGAGAAGACGATGTAGCTATAGTAACCGATCTTGGTCTATATCCGCTTTCTGGTATTGAAACGAATGTGAGCAGGAAAAAGAGCAGTCTAACAGAAATGGAAGCTGTCACTACAAAAATAGCAAAAATTCAAGAGGATTTGTCCATTCAGAAGCTAGCTAGTCCTTGGTTGCCTCCACTCGCATTAAGAATAGAAAGTCCAAAAGAAGAATTAACTACAAAGCTGGCTTTTCCAATTGGAATAATGGATGAGCCGGAGAAACAGAGTCAAACACCAATTGCTTATGACTGGAAAAAGGATGGAAACGTAGGTATTTTTGGTTCTTCTGGATATGGAAAGTCGTACACTTTATTAACGATGCTATTAGGGATTAGTAGTAGGTTAACTCCGAGTGAAGCGCATTTTTATATGTTAGATTATGGGAACGGTTCGTTGCTACCGCTTCGACAGCTTCCCCACACAGCGGATTATTTCACGATTGACGAAGAGTTAAAACGTGAAAAGTTAATAAAATTAATGAAAAAAGAAATCTCCGAAAGGAAAATAGCGTTCCAACAAGCAGAAGTTAGTAATATTCATATGTACAATAATCTGACTGCAAAGCCATTACCGCTAATTTATATCGTTGTGGATAATTATGATATTGTCCGCGAAGAGATGGAAGAATTGGAAGCACAGTTAATCCAATTCGCACGAGACGGGCAATCTCTGGGAATTTATTTATTGATTACGGCAACAAGAGTGCAATCTGTAAGACAGTCACTAATGAATAACTTAAAAACAAAAATTATTCATTATTTATTTGATACGAGTGAAGCTTATGGAATTGTAGGTCGAGTTCCATTTGATTTGGAACCATTCCCTGGAAGAGCTATTGTTAAAAAAGAGGATGTCAAATTTGCACAAATTTTCTTGCCTGCAAGTGGTGTAGATGATTTTGACGTATTGGAAGCAATTAAATCCAAAGTTCAATCTTTAATAGCTAAATATAGCGAGTATGAACTTCCTAAACCAATACCGATGCTACCTTTCGAATTAACATCCATCAGCTTTCCTGTTTATATCGATCGTAAAAAAGAAAATGGAATTGTTTCAATTGGATTAAATGAAGAAACGGTTCGTCCAGTGACAATTAATTTCCAAAAAAATCGTCATTGCCTTCTTGTCGGGCAAGTTCAAAGAGGAAAAACGAATGCGTTGAAATGGATTATTCAAAACTTAGAAGAGCAGGAAACAGGCTTTATTGCAGTATTTGATAGTTTCGATCGTGGATTGTCCATGTTTTCAGAGGAATCAAAAGTAAATTATTTAGAAACGAAAGAAGCTCTTGTTAACTGGGTCACACATATCGAACAATATTACGTGAATGTAGAAAAAGAGTATTTAGAAAGTTTACAACAAGGAAACGGAACACCAAAGATAGTGCTTTCTTATTTCATTATCGATGGCTACACAAGATTTTTACAGCTTGCAGATCCTGGTATTCAAGATCGACTCTCCAAGCTGATGAAAAAGTATTCACATTTAGGATTTAATGTCATTGTTTCTGGTAATAACGCTGAAATCACGAAAGGATATGATGCATTTACAAATGAATTGAAGCTAGTCCGACAAGCACTTCTATTTATGAAGAAATCAGAGCAGACATTATATACATTGGCATACGAACGAAAAGAAGCGGAACTTCCGCTAGGATTTGCACATTATATTTTAAACGGGAATGCTACAAAAGTTCTAACCCCGTTATGCAAGATTGAGAGGAAGATCGTTCAATGAAAACGACGGATAAAAGTAAAATGTGGAAACTGATTGCGGGAATATTGCTCATCTTAGCTCTTCCCATCTTATTTTTTCAACTAATGGGTGTAAATATTTTAGATTTAAATACGCCCAATAAGCGAGTAATCGCAATTGTTAACGAAGACCAGGGTCTATCGAAAGAAGATGAAAATGTTGATATGGGAGTGGAGGTTGTTTCCATTTTGGCGGATGGTTCCCCATATAAATGGGAAGTGATGGGACGCGGGGCAGCAGAGAATGGATTGAAATCCAACCAGTATGAAGCAATTGTATACATTCCTTCTAATTTCTCTGAAAATATTATGTCTTATGATCAGCAAAATCCAAAGAAAGCGGAATTCTCTTATCAAGTTCAACGACAGAAAACTGGCGTTCGTAAAGAAAAGGTCCTGTATGAAATTGAATCAGCTACTAATAGGGTGAACGAAAAAATCTCCACACTCTACTGGAGCTATGTTGCACAGGAAATGAATCATATTAAGAAAGAATTTAAGAATATTTTAGGGAAAGAAACAGAATTTTTAACTGCAATGGCAGGCTATTATAAACCTGAGTCCGAAACATTGGCAGAAGAAATGAAAAGACAAAAAGAGCAAATGCAAGGACTACTTTCCCAAATTAGTTCTGCCAATAATGGCTATAATTCTCGTATTCAAAATGCTGATTCTTTTGGTCAGCAAATGAATGGTTTTATCACATATGTACAACAATATAAACAATTTCAAGATACACAAAAAGAAATACTTCAGCAAGTTCAAAACGACAGTCTTGCAAAAATTCATGCTGCTGCAGCAGCTCAAACAGAGCAATTTAATAAATCAGTACAACAACTAGAAGAAAACAACGATAGATTGAATGAAGAAATAGCAAAAGTAAATGGCATTATAGATGAGAATAAAGAAAAATTCAATGCATTATCTGAATTGCGTAAGAGTGAGGTTGATCGACAGCTTGCAGACCTCCTAGTTGTTCAAGGTACAGCAATTGATCGATATAACAATACAATTCTTAGCAATCTAGAAAAAGGTATTGCAGCAGGAAAAAGTGGAACTGGAGTACTAGGTATTGAAAATATCGGTACTAATCCACAACTTCTAACAACGATTCAAGAGGAAATGGCACGTAAAGCAACTGTAATAACTGATACTGTGCTACCAAACATGGAAGAGGAACGTGCGAAGGTTAACAAAATATTATCAGCACTTACTTCCTTGAAAGTAAAAGTAGCTGAAACAGACCCAACCTCTACATTGCTAGGAGAGCTGGAGCAACTTCAAGCTGAATTAACTTCTGTTCAAACAGTTATTTCCGAAAAGGAAACAGTTTGGACAAATGCAAAGCAATCAGGAGCAGCTGATTATGTAAAAGCATCAAGTGATTATGCAAGCTTGCTAGAAAGCTACAATTCTGTGTACAGAGAATATGAATCTGTTCAACAAATTTTAAATTCCTATCCTGCAGATACTGCAAAAATTGGAGCCATTATTAAGCAAAAGGAAGAGTCTCTTCTAAAGCATGATCGTTTATCGGCTGATCAGAAAACTAGATTGGAAGAATTATTTACAAAGGGTGCGGCGAATACAGAATTGAATTCGTTGCTTTCCTATTATGCTACCTTGGAACAATTTGAGTTTACACTTAATGAAGGTGGGGGAAGTACGAATAAAGACGCACTTCTAAAGGATGAAATATTAACCGCTCTATTGAAAAATGTGGTGGATATGAATGAACTAGAGCTTGAAAGTTGGACTTCTGTGAGTGATGGAATCCCGGCAACTCAGCTCGGTATGACTGATTTAAGTACTACTTTTGCTGCGATGATGACTGGATATAAGGAAACAGCAGAACAGCAACATGCTTCCTTAGTGGCTGATTTAGATTCTATTGATCAGCAAGCGAATTTGCTTCTTCAGCAAATTCAAACGCCTTCCACGATGGGAACAGCCGAACCTTCAGCAACAGTTACGGAAGGAGAAGTAGTGGCAGGACAACAAAATGTAAGCAATCAACTCCTTAGCTTAAGTGAGATGATTCAAGCTTTATCACAGAAACAAAATAGTTTAGTGAATTACGCCAATGATTTACATGTGAAAGCCGATGGTCTTAAGGATACTTCCAATGAATTCAGCAACAAGTGGGAAACAAACGTGGATGCTATGTCCGATTTTGATGGGGACATTCAAGAATTTCTTGCGAATACGTATGTGGATGGTCAAGAGAATGGATATGTGTTCAATCACTTCGTGAATCCGTTAGAAGTTAAAGGGGAAGCAACCTTATCAGATGAAGGAAAAAAAGTTCCACCAGTTATTCTTTTTATCATTTTGCTTATTAGCAGTCTACTGATAGGATACTTTACGTATCAAATGAAGGATGGTCCAATCGGTCTACGATTAGGATTAACTGCAATACTTTCTATACTAGTCGGACTGATTATAAGTCTATACAGCATCAACATGTATATTCTAAACGATCAACGAGCAGTTGAGTGGACAATATTCACGATACTTTTGTTGTTGGCGGGTGCTTCCATTATTCGAGCTGCTCTTGAATTTGGTCAATCTGCAGGTTGGATAGCAAGTGTCGCTTTGATGTGTTTATACATCATTCCACTTCTTATCCTTGCTGTTCCAGACATTAAACTTCCAGATGTTCTATCTACTGTTTATATGTCCATTAAATATGAGCCTGAAACAAGTTTTATAGCTGGAGCGATCATAACAGCCGTTATTGCAATAATCATGTTAACCGTTTCTTATTTTATGAATAAAAATAAAAAAGTGGAATCTGCCAAGGCAGCTGAAGCCTATGAGCTTTAAACAAGTTACCCTACTGTTTTGTGTGCTAATGATCAGCTGGTTATTAGCACAGACAACTGTGCATGCAAACGAAGAAAAATCTAGTAAAGAATTAGAACCTGTTATTTATGAGAAATTGAAGTTCAAGAAAAATACCGATTATTTGCATGATGGTAAAAAGACAGAAATGAAAAATACCATTCCAGAAAAGCAATTTAATATTTATTTTGATGGAAGACGTCAACTTCCTAATCGAGAGGATACGTCCTATTTATTTCAAACTTCAGAACGAGGCGAGATAAGCACAGTTTCAGCAAAAACTTCTGATTTAAAGCTCTTCTCAAATGGAAGCAAAGGGGAAAAAGAGCAATCTGGCATCTCGTTAAATATGGAGGAACCAGCAGGTAATAAGACACGAACGATGATATTACTCGCAATCATCGCAGTAGGTATTGTTACGTTATTCATGGTGTTTATACCCAAAATGGTGAACACTCCTACTACAAATAAATCAATACGTTCATAAACACTCGGGAGAGGGGGAACAGGTTTGTTAGGATATTATTATGCACTTCTTCACAAGAAACAAGAGGAGATAAGAAGACTGAACGAATGTCAGTCATCACTATCAGATAAGCAGGCTCAATTCAACGAAAATGAACATAAATGTCTTGAACCAGAGCTTACAACAACTACTTGGCATGGGACACTTGCCACTAGTTTCGATGAAATTCGGGAAGCCGGAATCCATACTTCTTTTTTAGAGATAGCTGGAGCCCAGTTCGCAGCTGTATTTAGTGCGATTGCTGCTAAAATTGCATCACTACAAGCAGAAATTGCTTCTATTCAGCAAATAATTGCGGAATTATTAGCCGAGGAAGCACGGGAAAAGGCATCTAAATAAAGAAGGGAGGGATTTTTTATGTCAACAGAAGTGAAAATTGTGTATGCAGACGTGGAAGTTCAATTAGCAGAAATGACAAATGCGAAGGATTCGCTTGTACCCACAGCAGAGCCACCTATTACCGGTAATACACTAGATGTTGTTACTAAATTAACGGAGCTTTCCACGAAACTTGAACAGCTATTGACAAAATATCAAACTATTTTAACTACCAATATTCAAACGACGACCAGTTCTGTGGAATTTATGAATGAGACCGATCAAAACATTTCAACGGCTATGCAATGTACAATTGATGGACCAAAGCAGGTGATGCAATGAAAGTATTAGACGTTAACCCCTTTCATGAAGGCTTAAAGCGAAATATTACACTCCTCACTAGACTTGATACGGAGATGAATTCTATTAAGAGCTCTATCGAAGGTCTTGTTGCATTAGAAAATTCTTTAAAGGGAGAAGGGGGGAATGCAATTAGAGCATTTTATAATGATTGCCATATCCCTTTCTTACAGTTTTTCACTACATTTAAATCTAACTTCGATAGTACGCTTACTCAGATGAAGTCTGCACTGGATGCTTTAGAGCCAGATCAAAACGGTTTTATTCGTCAAAGCTTTTTAGAAGGTGAAGTGGAAGAAGGACTTACTGAAATTTCTCAGGTCACTAGTAATCTGACAGATGAATCAAATGCCATCATGGACCAGGTAGCTGATATTGTTGCTCTTCCACATTTGAATGATAGTGGTGTCCAAGACGGCGTAAAAAATGCTCGGAAGAAGCGAGATGATACCGTTACGGATCTAAATGAATTTGATTCGACTCAAACAAATGCATTGTCGCAGGTAGAAGCTGATTTGCTCATGATGGAACTATGGTTAATTGATCTAGAAGGAATGATGAACGACGGCTTGACGGATATTGACTTCCCGGCTGATCGTTGGGCAGAATATACGCAAAGTCACCCATTAAAAACTGAGCTTGAGAGTCGAGTAGGAGACATGGACAACGTAGATGCAGAAGGGAAAGAAGAAGATCCAGGAAATGTGTCGTCAGCAAATCCTCAAGTGAAAGAGTTGAAAACTGCAGTCGATATGGCCAAAAGAGCAAATACTGCTATAACAGGTGGTGTCTCTGCATTTGGAATGTATGTAGCTGGTAAAGAAGGTGGATTGAGCACCTCAAGAGTATTTAATCCAAAAACTGGCACGTACTCGTATAGAATCAATGCAACGGGTAAAGCAATGAGGCATCTGGGTGTAGATTTAGATTCTAAAGCATTTAAAGAATTAATGCGTAATGTTCCGAAAGGAAATAAAAAATGGTCGCCAAAGCATTATGAAATTGCAGCAAACAATACAGTTACGCTTAAATATGGTTCGAAGAAGCCTGGACAAAGTGGTTGGTCAGGTACTGGGGATGCGGCATTGAAAAATCATCCTTCACTTGCTTACTGGAATGACCAAGCAACAAATGTTCAAAAAGCTAAAACCGTTGGGGCTGCAACACTTAAAGGAACTGGAAAAGCATTTACAGATCTTGTCGATGTCAAAGGAATGGTATCAAGTGGGCCGCTTAAAGGGGCAGGAAAAGCACTTGGTCCAATAGGAGCAGGATTAAGTTATTACAGTAATTATTCAACTGCAGTAGATGCAGGATTAGATGGTGGAGAAGCACATGCTCGTGCAGCTTTGGATACAACGATTGATGTTGCAGTTGGAGGAGCGGTTCAAACCGCATTTACTGCAGCTTTCACCGTTGCCATCCCAATTCCAGGTGTTGGAACAGCGGTAGGTGTGGGCCTTGGTATACTTGCTAATGTTGCATTAAATACTAAATTTGGTAAAGAAGATAAATCAGTAATGGATCATGTAAAAGGATGGTTCCACTAATAAAGAAAGAAGTGATTAGAGTGAAACTTAAAGAAGAAGACTTTGAAGTATTAAGAGGTCCGATAGAATCCGGTAGACAAAGTCCTGGAAATTTAGCTTTTGTTCTAATTATCGGTATTTTTTTACAAGCATTGCTATATGCCCTTGAATATTTTATGGCCGCTGATTCCACTATTTACCCATATAAGGATGAAATACTTACAGTACATTTTTGGATAACGGTTGTATTAATAGGATTATCTTTGATTTATGCAATTCCTGCGGTATATAAACGTAGTGAGAAAATGCAGTATTTGCTATCGATCATCGTTACGCAAAATATGTCTTCTATTCCATTTCTAATAATGGCGTTATTTTTAATTGGAAAAGAAGGGGAAGGATTAATAGCTACTCCTGAATCTCTTCTAAATTTCACATTTATTATTTTATTTATAGGATTACTGGTGTTTTTAGCTACCTTTATCCGTTTTTATATTCTTTTGCAAAAAGGCCATTATCGTAAAGGCTCCAAAAAGGGAGAAATACGAGGTCGATTTGAGACTACATCTTATATTCCAGCAGCGACGATTGCAGGTATTGGTATTGTTTTTATTATTCAATACATTGCTCGAAATTCAGCCATCGATGATTTGAATATGATGATTCTTATTGTCGGTGGTATTCTCACATTTTTTGTCATGCTTTTCATACTTCCCGAGCAGCTCGTTATTTGGTATTGTAAGCATCGATTTAAAAGCTTTAATTTTAATGAGCGCGGTTATATAAACAAGCAGCAATTCAATTGAAGTGGAGAGTGCTTTCCATGCTAGGGAAACTAAAGGAAGAGGATTAATGAAGTACTTAGAGGACCTCTTGAATCTGGAAGACAAAGTCCAGGAAATTTAGAAATACGAGGTCGATTTGAAACTAATTCTTATATTCCAGCAATGACTTTTGAGGTTTAGGTATTGTTTTTATTATTTAATACATTGCTCGTAGGTCTGCAATTGATGATCTGATTAGCAGTATCCTTATTGGCGGTGGAATTCTCACATTTTTTGTCATGCTTTTCATACTTCCGAAACAGCTTGTTATTTTATATTGTAAGCAGCGCTTCAAAAGCTTTAATTTTAATGAGCGAGATTATTTAAATAAAAGAGAATCTTTATAAGAAAGGGTGGATAAAAGATGGGGATCGGAATGTATTCATTAGTGTTTGACAATGTGTTGACATATGAGGTGGAGCAGAAAAAAGAAGATTGGCAAAATGGCGTTTATGAGATAGAGGAATTTACGCTTAATAAAGATGTGTACAAAAACGGCCCTGTATTATTTTCATTTGAACAAAATCGAACAGACGAAAAATTTGGACGTTTCACATACTACTTGCCAATCAGTAGTCCGGTCGTTTTAAGTGATGAAACGGATTTTAAATTTCAAGAATCTTTCGTATTGGATAGAGCGTTATTACTACGTCAAGCAGACCAAGAAATAGATTTTTATGCTGCTTATGAAAAAGTGAAATCATATGCACGAGCTAATCAAATAGAAGTAGAAGATACATATTATTGCGTATTACTAGAAGTTTACGGTGAATATATTATTGATTTGTATGTACCGATAAAAGGACAGGGTGATGAAGGATGATTGCTGAAAACCATCAAATTGCTTACCGAAATGTCGCATCTAAACTCTATAACTTTTTACCTGAAGAAATCGATATTGCACTAAAAGACTTTGATACGATTTTAACCGATCACGGCTATCATCCAACTGGTCCAATATTTTTTACAATCATTAGCGATCCAACATCAGAAGTCATGACTGCCGAATTATTTTTACCAATAGCAGAAAGTCAATTTTCTATTCCAAAAGAAGAGGAAGTAAATTTCCGGAGCTATTTTTACGTCAATAATCTATTAAGCACCAGGATTATAAATGACTTTGATGTACAATCTCAAGTGAAGTATTGGGAGCTCTTCGATTATATGAAAGAGCACAACATGACCCAAAAAACCCCCGTATTCGTTCAATTCAAAAAAACAAACTCCAATCGAACCTACGCCGAAATGAGCTTAGGCGTACTATAAAAAAATGTGAGATGTTTAGAAGAATGTTACTGGTGCCTGGCACCAGTAACATTCTTGTAACATTTACGAAATATATTGTCTAGTGATTATATATTAAAATTGTAGGATGGTGTATTCATGAAAATATTAGATGTTAGACCGTTTGATGAAGGGTTACAGAAGAATATACAAATGCTTACGCGTTTAGAAGGGGAAATGCAAAAAATACAAACCGCGGTTAATGGGCTTGTTGCGCTTCAAGACTCCTTGAAGGGGCAAGGTGGTGATGCCATTCGTTCATTTTATAATGATGCTCATTTACCTTTTCTACATTTTTTTCTAACGTTTAAAGAAGAGTTTGATCGTAAGCTTAAGCAAATGGGTGATGCGCTTACTGCTTTGGAATCTAATCCGAATGGATTTATTCGAGAGAGCTTTTTGGAAGGCGAAGTGGAAGAAGGGCTCACAGAAATTTCACAAGTCACTAGTAATTTGACAGAGGAATCAAATGCCATTATGAACCAAGTAGCGGATATCGTAGCCCTTCCACATTTAGATGATAGTGGTGTTCAGGATGGAGTAACGAATGCTCGGAAAAAGCGAGATAATACAGTAACCGATTTACATGAGTTTGATAGTACGCAAACAAATGCTTTAGCTATAATCGAGGCTGCTATTTTAAATATGGAATTGTGGTTAACAGATATAGAGTACTTAATGTCAGAAGGCCTAACTGACATTCAGTTTCCTAGCGCAGATTGGAACTATGTGCAGGATTCTACTCCAATTGGGAAGTTTTATCTTCAACATCAAATTAATTTGCTTGCTGATGACCTGCGAGTGAAAGAAAATGAAGTGGAAATATCCTCTCCTAGTAATACAGAAAAGAACCTTTGGGAAGGTATAATGACAACGGTTGGTCTGGATATTAACGATTGGGAGCAAAAGCCAATCAATGCTATTGCCAATTTGGGTGGATTTACTGCTGCTGGCTACGAAGCAGCGAAAGAATTGCGATTGGCATCTAAAGGTTTTGGAATCTGGAGTGAAACAAAATATACAAAACAAGGAAAGCCTAAACTCGTAATCCATGTAGAAAGGCCAGAACTGATAGGTGTAAAAAAGAAAACATACACTGGAGCAAATGCAACGAATTATACGAAAATTTTAAGACGAGTGGATCCGATGACCAATGTTAGAGAAACGTTCCGTTTTGCAGGAAATAAACTCGGATACATCACTGTATTTGCAACGGCAGGCGGAGATATTGTACATGGAATTCAAAATAATGAATCAGCTAGTGAAATTGCAGGTAATGTGACAGGAGATGTCGCTGTTGCAGGTGCTTCCATGGCGGCTTCCGCATGGGCAGGTGTTCAGATTGGTGCAATGGCAGGAGTTGCTGGTGGTCCAGTTGGGGTAGCAGTAGGAGCAGTGACTGGTCTTATTGTAGGTACAATGGTAACTGCAGTTTTGAGTGAAATTAAAATTATGGACGTCAATAATGATGGTAAATCTGATTCTATCGGTGACGCCATTAAAATAGGCACGAAAGGTATTATTGATGGAGTTGCTTCTTGGTTTAAATGATAGGGGGAGAAGAAAATAGTACAAAATAAAATTGACGATGTAACATTGTCTTATTTAAAATTTCAAACACCAGAAATGAATAAAAAAAATATTATCGTGTTTTTTAGCATATTTTTATATTTAATTGGGTTGTTACCAATTATATCGGAACCTTTTTCACTTCCTTTTTTTATTGCAGCCATTGTACCAATTGCAATAATTCAAATTTGGGCTATTATCTATTTAATTAATCCATATAAGTATGAAAAGTCTTATTATTTATTTTTTGGTGTTTATGGTTTAGTAAATACGTATGTATATTTTTTACTCATAGTAAAAATGTTATATCTTAATATTGGAGTTGAAGGAAATACTCCTTATATTATTAGTTTATGTTTATTTATTGCCTTGTTAGTAGGAGTAAACGTTTTAAACTTGATTGCACTTTATTCGGGAACGTATCACAAATTACAACAAAAAAGAAGTATAAATGTCGCTTGGGGCTTCATTGGTGCACTAGGGTATATTTTAGGTCAATTCATACTCTCGTTTATATTTACTGATTCTGCATTCTATACACTGTTAATAGTGCTAATTTCTTTATTATCTATTTTAACTGCTTATTTTTCTGTCTATATTCATAGGTACTATTTTATCGATAAAAATATGGAGTTGGTAAAACAGGTGTATCCACAATTTGGATGTTCTAGGGATGAACGATATTTGAAGAAGAAAAAGATAAGAAAAAACAAATAATGTAAATTGCTATTATTTAGTGAAATAAGACGGTAAGGTATGATTACAATACCTGTTGCTTGGTCGGTTATCGAAGGCGTAAGTTATATTTTAGGGTAATTAATTCTATCCATTATATTCTTCGCTATCCTTAGCTTGGTTTTACCGAAGAGTGAAATAGTTTTGAGAGAAAAAAACGGAAGAAAAGGGGGAAGAGTAGATGATTCCTACGTTTACAGTAAATGATATTTTCGTGATGATGCAGACATTGAATACTAAAACATTGATTGGTTTTGCTGATCCTTTCCAATATCTTTCGAAACAGGAAGTTGAAAAGGAATGGGAAAGAACTTATAAAAAGCTCCATAAGCTTAAACTTTTAGATTTCGTAGATGGAGAAGTTAAGCTAGAAGAAGGGTTTGGCAATGCTCTCTGGATTATGTCTAGAACAAACATGGTCGTAGAGATTTTAAGAGATGTTGAAAGTAAGAGCTTATTTTATTTTGGTAATACAAATGTAGTCGAATGTTCGAAAAATGAAGATAATGCTTATACTCTTTACACGCATGGAACTCCAGATTCTACCTGGAATGAAGTGATTTATCCTCGCATGCTGATGGGCGTGGAAGGAAACAAAATTCTACCTAAAACAAACAACAAAATCCTTATTCCTACTAGAGAGTATCGCGAATGGGTGAAAAATGGAAAAATAATAAATGAGAACAAACTAGTCTCCTTATATGAAAATCAGGATACGGGAACATTAGTTAATATTTTAAAACAATCTTTTCAAAATAGATTACATAACAACCGGCTCATGATTTTTTATCGAGAAAACAATAATTGGTCTATTGAGGGATTACATGTACTAACTTCACCTAATCAAAATTGGACTTTCAACATGATTCGTAAAAATGAAATGGAGTTCCTCGAAGGAAAACCAAGTACAAATATAGAAATAGTCGCGGGCATTTTGAATGTACTGAGAAGAGTAAAAGAGAAGAAGGAACCTGTGAAGAATTCATAAAGTATTTCCTATTGTATAGATTTTTGTTTGAGTAGAAGATATGACTCCTTCACATAATAGGAGAAATGCTTTCTGTAGTATATAATGGAGAAAGAAAGTTAGAATTAATTTCTACTGATTCAAAGAAGGAGTTTGGAGTATTTGAGTAAAAAAATTATAAAAAATGAGTTACCTGAGAATTATGAGGAGCTTAAAAAGGCAGCAAATAGAACTTCTAGCTGGAGAGCACGTTATGATGCTGTAGAGGAATTAGGGAAATATAACACAAGTCAGGTTATTGATATACTAAACTCTAGAGTAGCAAATGATCCTGTTTATAAAGTTCAAGAAGAGGCTTACCGTATTCTTTTAGAGTTTGGTGAAGACGTTGAGGTACCAGAACGTAAAAAATTCGAAGTGATCAAAGGTGCAAATAAAGTTTTCCTACGTGTGAAGAAAAGTTTACCTGCCGACCATACATTTGAACAATTTCTAGACAAACTGAAAAGAATGCGTAATGACGTTTACGACGCTTACGAAGGCGAAAAAGGTTTGGACTGGCTGAAAAATGAATGGGCTAACATTAGCACAAAAAGCAATAACAAGTAATCATAGAACTAGTGTTACAACTATATTACGGGTGCCTGGCACCAGTAACGTACTTGTAACACTTTTTTTTTGTAACTGCCCTAAGAGATTTAAAAACAAAAGAAATCCCAAAAGTCTATGAGATGACTTTTGGGATTTTTATTAGTTGCTAGAAACTAGTCGATGGGAGATTCTTTTCCCAGCTTCCATTGCTTTGTTTATTAAAAGTTCGAGTCGTTCTTCGGTCAGGTTGAAGCTGACTACTCCAATACTAATAGCTCCAATGACTTGTCCAAAGCTGTCTTTTATGGAAACGGCAATGGAGGAAGTGCCTTCTGTTCTTTCTGAGTGGCTGGTTGCATAGCCTTGTTTTTTTATTTGCTCCAGTGTTATAAGCATTTCGTACATTTTGTCTGTTGGTAGGAGCTGAGACAGTATGTTTTCTGTTTGGGCTGCTGGCATAGCAGCTAGCATTGCTTTATTGGCAGCGCCAATATTCATTGGTATGCGTAATCCCAATTGATCATAAATACGGATTGGATTGTTTTCGCTATCGATTCTCTCTACAATCATTGCTTCCGTCCCGAGCGGTTTGCTTAGGTAGACACTTTCCTCTACTTCTTTGGACAACCATTCTATTTCTGGTCTAATTTTGCTTACGTAATCAAAGGAGTCGTAAACTTTGAGTCCGTATTCTAACCATACAATCCCAAGTCGATACATTTTGGATTGTGCGTCCTGTTCAACCAAACCTTGTTTAATCATAGCTTGTAACAGTCTGTGCATCGTACTAAGAGGGAGTTCACACTCTTTGGAAAGATCTGAGATGGACATTCCTTTTTCTGTTGTATGAGTTGCCAAAACCTGTGCTACGGTCATTGCTCGAATAATGGATTGCATAAAAAGCACCGCCTAATTTATATAAATATTAGTTTTCAAAATATATTGACATTGTAACATAGAGCAATTATATTTGAAATATAAAACTTTCCATTCTACGGAATAGTTTTCCGTTCAACGGAAAAGGAGGAGAAGCAGTGCATTATAATTCATCAATGTTTAAATCATTACAACGTGTAATTGTAAAACATCCTAACGAAGCTTTTATTAGTCAAGATCATTTGGCAAATCAATGGAAAGTCTTCAATTACTTACAGGAGCCTGATTTTGAAGAAGCGGTTCGTGAGTATAAAGGTTTTATTGAAATTTTAGAAAAGCATGTAGCACTAATAGATTATCTACCAGCATCTGAGAAAGTTGGTCTCGATTCTATTTATGCACATGATCCAGTAAAATTCACACCTGCTGGAGCTATTATATTGAAATCAGGAAAGAAACTAAGACAACCAGAAGCTACTGTTTATAAAGAGTTTCTGACAGATAAAGAGATTCCTATTATTGGAGAGTTAACAGGTGAAGCTGTATGTGATGGTGGTGACATCGTTTGGTTAGATGATAAAACACTAGTAGTTGGACGTGGCTATCGTACAAATGATGAAGCAATACGCCAATTAAAAGAAATAACGGCTCCATTTGTGGATGAGTTTATCATAGTACAACTTCCTCACGATCTAGGGGTTGAAGAGTGTCTGCATCTTATGTCATTTATTAGCATGGTCGATAAAGACTTGGCAGTTGTATATTCGCCGCTAATGCCCGTATTTTTCAGACAATTATTGATCGAGCGAGGAATTCAATTAATTGAGGTACCAAAAGAGGAATACGACAATCTTGGTTGTAACGTATTGGCACTTGCACCTCGCGTGTGTGTCCTTGTGGAAGGTAATCAATCAACAAAGAAACAGCTTTTAGATGCTGGCGCAACTGTTTATGAATACAAAGGACACGAAATTAGTGTTTTAGGAACTGGTGGTCCAACATGTCTAACTAGTCCTGTTATCAGAAATTAAAAGGAGGAAATTAAAATGAGTATTTTTAAAAATGTAATTGCAAAAACACCTGGAAAGAGCTATGTAGGGGGATTAACTACATCAGATTTAGGAACACCAGATTACGATAAATTACTAGTACAACACGAGGCTTATGTAGAAGCGCTGAAAAAGTGCGGAGTGGAAGTAACACTTCTTTCACCGAGTGAAGAATTTCCTGATTCTACATTCGTAGAAGATGCAGCGGTACTTACATCAGATTTTGCTGTTATTACAAATCCTGGTGCAGAATCTCGTAATGGAGAGATTGTTGAAATTGAAAGCGTTTTAAAAGATTTTTATGAGAAGTTTTATTATATCAAAGCACCTGGGACGCTTGATGGTGGGGATATTCTTCAAGCAGATAATAGCTTTTATATCGGAATCTCCGAACGTACAAATGAAGAAGGGGCTCGCCAATTAAAAGAAATTCTTGAAGGAGAAGGTTTTGAGGCAACTATTATTCAACTAAAAAAGTTCTTCCACTTAAAAACTGGAATCGCTTACTTAGGAAATAACAAAATGGTTGTTGCAGGAGAATTTGTTGACCATCCTGCGTTTGATTCATATGAAAAGATTGTTATTAGCTCACAAGATGAGTACTCTGCAAACTGTATTCGTGTAAATGATTTTGTCATTATTCCAAAGGGATATGAAGAGACAAAACGTCAAATTAATGAAGCGGGTTATGAAACAATAGAGTTAGATATGTCAGAGGTTCGTAAGCAAGACGGTGGACTTAGCTGTTTATCTTTAAGATTTTAATTAGATAGATAAGGGGAAAAGGGGAGTTTATTGTGTCAAATATTGGGGATCCATCACAACATAATCAATTAAACCGTTCTATGAAAAGCCGACATTTATTTATGCTTTCTCTTGGTGGAGTAATTGGAACAGGATTATTCTTAAATGCTGGTTATACGATTAATCAAGCTGGTCCTGGCGGAGCCATTGTTGGTTACTTATTTGGCGGTTTGATTTTGTATATGGTCATGACTTGTCTAGGTGAACTTGCCGTTTATATGCCGGTAACAGGTTCTTTCCAAACCTATGCAACTCGATTTATTAGTCCTTCTGCTGGGTTTTCTCTAGGTTGGATGTACTTTGTAGGTTCTGCTGCAACGGCCGGAGTGGAGTTTACCGCAGCAGGAATTCTCATGAAGCACTGGTTCCCTGATGTTCCAGTTTGGATATGGTGTGCTGTTTTTGTGATTATATTATTTGCCCTCAATGCCTTAACAACAAAAGTGTTTGCGGAAGCAGAGTTTTGGTTTGCAGGTATTAAAGTGGTAGCGGTAATTTTATTTATAATCATTGGGTTGGGTGCAATCTTTGGAATCATTCCACTTGAAGATAGAGCGACACCAATGTTTACAAATTTAGCACCTTCAGGATTGTTCCCAGCAGGAATTGCGATCGTTTTTGTAACAATGATGAACGTAATATTCTCTTACCAAGGATCTGAGTTAGTTGGAATTGCTGCTGGTGAAACAGAAAACCCGGAAAAAAATATTCCAAAGGCGATTCGAACTATCCTTGTCCGTATTGTCGTGTTTTATATAGCTTCTATTATCGTATTGTCTGCTATTTTCCCGGCATCAGAATTGGGACTACTTGAAAGTCCATTCGTAACATTAATGAATATTGCAGGAATTCCATTTGCAGGCGACATTATGAACTTTGTCATTTTAACTGCAATTCTATCAGTAGGAAATTCTTGTTTATATGCTTCTACACGTCTGTTATGGTCAATGGCAAATGAAGGTATGGCCCCTAAAATATTTGGAAGTCTATCAAAACGTAAAGTGCCATTTAATGCACTTTTATTCACGATATTGTTCTCGTTATTATCATTATTAACAAGTGTTATGGAAGCGGATACAGTGTTTGTACTATTAATGTCTATAGCAGGGATATCTGTTACTATTTCTTGGATGGGAATTGCAACCTCCCAATTGATGTTCCGACATAGATATTTGAGAGATGGTGGAGTTTTAGAGAACTTGAGTTTTAAAGTACCTTTCTATCCTTTTGTCCCGATTTTCTGTATTGCATTTTGTTTAATGATTCTCGCGTTTTTGGCATTTGACCCAACACAACGAGTAGGACTTTATTATGGTGTAGGCTTCTTTATAGCTTGTATGGTATTCTATAAATTGAGACTAGAAAAGAAGGATAAAAAGTCAGCATAAGAAGAAAATGACATTTTATTGTAAATAAATCAGTGTCTTGCATAAGAACTTTGTGGGGGAGAAATTTGAAATGAACCAATTATTGTGGCAAACACCAGAAACACTACGAGCTTTGTTATGCGAACTCGTAAGCTGGGATAGTATAACGCTGACGGAAGGTGAAACAAAGTTTGCTCCGAAAGTGATAGATAAGTTGAGAGAATTAGATTATTTTAAAGAGCGTCCGAGTCACCTACAGTTGCACGACTCTGGTTTAGGGAGATTTGCTGTTACTGCTTTATATAAACATCCTGAGGCGACGGAGACAGTAGTACTTATTAGTCACTTCGACACGGTTCAAACGGAAGAGTACGGCGCTTTAGAACCGCTTGCATATTTTCCAGAGGAATTAACGAAAAAGCTAATGGAAAATCCAGCTGATTTACCAGAATCTGCTCGTATCGATTTGGAGACAGGAAAGTATTTGTTTGGTCGAGGCACGATGGATATGAAAATGGGATTAGCTCTTCATATGCAGCTTATTGAAAAAGCAAGTGTGGAACAATGGCCAATAAATCTTGTGTTAACTACGGTTCCAGATGAGGAAGTAAACTCTGCAGGAATGCGAGCAGTAGTTCCACAGTTAGTGGCAATTCGAGAAGAATTTGATTTGTCTTATAAACTATTTCTAAATAGTGAGCCATGTTTTTCTCAAAAGCCAACTGATATTGAGGAATATATTTACTCTGGAACAATTGGAAAAATTATGCCTGCTGCTTTATTTTACGGAAAAGAGACGCATGTTGGGGAGCCGATGAAAGGAATGACAGCAAACTACATCGCTTCGTATTTGACGCAGCGTATGGAGTATAATTCTTTGTTCCGTGAGACGGATCTCGGAGAAAGTACACCTCTTCCTGTTTCATTGCAACAAAAAGATTTAAAACTGTCTTATTCGACACAAACGCCTTATCGTGCAGTAGCATTGTATAATGTGTTTTTGTTAAAGCGTACTGCTTCAGAAGTTATGGATTTATTCGAACAAGTGGCAAATGAAGCAATGGACGCATTGAACACAGACTATAAGGTAATTTGTGAACGTGAACAAGTAAGTGGAGTAGGGAAAGCAAAGGTACTTCGCTATGAAGAACTTCTTGCGTATGCAAATAAAAAACTGGGTGCAGAAGAAGTAAATCGCTTAAAAGAGGATGCACTTCAGCATGAGGAGTGGGACGATCGTGAAAAATCACTACGTATCGTCGACAACCTGATGATCCAATGTCAAGAGCTTGCTCCTGCAACGGTTATCCTATTCACACCGCCATACTATCCAGCAGTCAATACATCTAACAATCAGTTAGTAAAAGATGCAGTAGAGCTAATGAAAAACTCGGCACTATCATTTAACAATAAAATTGAACAAATCCACTATTTCAATGGTATTTGTGATTTAAGCTATGTGAATTATGAAGATGATGGAAATGGATGGACTGCCTTTGAAAGTAATACACCTGTTTGGGGTGACACGTACAGCATCCCATTCGAAGACATGGCTAAGCTAAATGGACCTGTTTTAAATTTAGGACCTTTTGGGAAAGATGCACATCAAAAGACAGAGCGTCTACACGTAGACAGCGCATTCGTCGAAATGCCTGTTATGTTAGAAACACTTATTAAAAGTCTATACTAATATTGAAATGACTCCTTTTTTCTAAAATGGAGTCATTTTTTTTGTTATAAATGTCGTTGATACGATGCCGAGATCGAGACTTGGGAGTTGGAAGTTGGGATGTTAAGGAGGTGTTACTGGTGTCTGGCACCAGTAACACTTTTGTAACAAATCGGAGACTAAAAAGGTGAATATACTATTGATAGGAGATCAAAGAAAATGCATATTTATGTGAATTTGTTTATAATTATATTGAATATATTATGAGCTTTCGAGATAATAAGCATATGCTAATGGATGACAGGAGAAGATGAGAGATGGAAATTGCAAGAGAGGTAAGGGATGAATTAAAAAGTAAATCAAATGATTATGTGCATGAAGTATACGAGTTAGTAAAGAAACGTAACCCAGGTGAAAAAGAATTTTTACAGGCAACAAGAGAAATTTTTGATTCTCTTCGTCCAGTATTTTTAAAGCACCCTGAGTTTATAAATAATGGTATTTTAGAACGTATAACAGAGCCAGACAGAGTTATTTCTTTCCGTGTTGCATGGGAAGATGATACGGGAAAGGTTCAAGTTAACAGAGGTTTTCGTGTCCAGTTTAACAATAGTCTTGGGCCATATAAAGGTGGGATTCGTTTTCATCCGACTGTTAATAGTAGCATCATGAAGTTTCTTGCTTTTGAACAGACATTTAAAAATGCATTGACTGGTCAACCGATTGGTGGAGGTAAAGGTGGTTCCGACTTTGATCCAAAAGGAAAATCCAACCGTGAGATTATGCGGTTTACTCAAAGCTTTATAACAGAGTTAAGTAAATATATTGGGGCTGATATGGATGTTCCAGCAGGGGATATCGGTGTTGGAAAAAGAGAAATTGGCTATATGTTCGGTCAATATAATCGCTTAAAAGGCGGTTACGAGGCTGGAGTTTTCACTGGCAAAGATCCGAATCATGGTGGTAGTCTAGGTAGAAAAGAGGCAACAGGATACGGCTGTGTTTATTTTGTAGAAGAAATGTTGAAAGAAAAAGGCGATAGTTTTAATGGGAAGACCGTCATCGTTTCGGGTTCTGGTAACGTTGCTACATATGCAATGGAAAAAGCAATTGAACTCGGTTCTAAAGTATTAGCATGTAGTGATTCCAATGGTTATATCTATGATCCGAACGGCATTGATGTTGAAACAGTAAAGCAGTTAAAAGAATTTGATAATAAAAGAATTCAAGAATATTTAAAATTTCATAAGAAAGCAACTTATGTTGAAGGTTGTACTGAAATTTGGAAAGTCCCTTGTGATATTGCATTGCCTTGTGCCACGCAAAATGAAATGGAAGAAAAAGACGCTGACATTCTCATCGGAAATGGTGTAATTGCTGTTGGAGAAGGTGCGAATATGCCTTGTACAGAAGGAGCAGTTCTAGCATTCCTGGCAAAAGGTGTTTTATTTGGACCGGCAAAAGCAGCAAATGCTGGTGGTGTGGCGGTTTCTGCAATGGAAATGTCCCAAAATAGCATGCGATTGTCTTGGACAGTTGAAGAAGTCGATGAAAAGTTAAAAGTGGTAATGAGAAATATTTACGAAAGCTGTCATAATGCTGCTAACGATTTTGGTTATCCCGGTAACCTAGTTGTTGGAGCAAATATTGCAGGTTTCTTGAAAGTAGCAGATGCTATGGTAGCGCATGGTGTACACTAATTAAATGTACCGTTCCAGGTAATAGACCTGGAGCGGTTTTTATTTTCCAGGTACCGAAACCCTAAATTAAATTAAATTAAATTGAAATTTACTTCATTGTTCGAACAATCGTGTTTGTTTAAACATTCATGTTATTCATGATTGTTTCGGTGCCTGGCACCAGTAACACCTTTGTCATAAAAAAAAGAAGCCGCTCTAGTTAAAAGAACGGCTTCCAAATTTGCTTATAATTTAAACTGACCGACTATTTTTTGAAGTTCCTGTGCCATATGGCTTGTCTCCATGGATCGGTTTGCAACTTCATCAATAGATGCGGAAGTTTGCTCTGTTGCAGCAGAAATCGATGTAGTAACCTCTTCTATTTCTCGAATAGATTCGGTTAATTGATTAATCAATTCGACAACACGTTTAGAGTTTTCTGCCTCGTTTGTTGTCATTGAGGATATCATGGAAATTTCATCAACTGTTTTAGCGACTGCTGACGAAATATCACTTAATGATTGGGAAGTTTCTTTAACTGTATTAGATCCAGTTTCAATCAATCTCGTGCTTTCTTCCGTGGAAGCAACTACTTGTTGAATACTTTCTGTAATATCTTTTACAATTTTTTCAACTTGATTAACTTCTTCGTTCGATTGTTCTGCTAGTTTTCGCACTTCCTCTGCAACAACTGCGAATCCTTTACCTTGTTCACCAGCTCGAGCAGCTTCAATTGAAGCATTAAGGGCAAGTAAATTTGTTTGGGCTGCAATAGCTGCGATAGAACCTGTAATTTGTTGTATTCTTGTTGTTGCTTCATTTAAACGTTGAATGGTTTCGCCAGTTTCAATTGAAGCAGTTTTAATTTTATTCATGTCATGACTGATTTCACTTGCACGAGTTAAGCCTTCTTTGGCCGTATTCATCGTTGTTTTTGAATTCATTACGCTTGCATCGGCATTTTCTTTAGAATCTTGTAATCCTTCCGCTAATTTTTGCAAGATACTTGAAGATTGCTCTGCCGTAATCGTTCCATCTGATACAGAAGCTGCTGTTTCGCTCATATTGATAGTTATTTGGTGTGCAGCATCCTTCATTTCATTCAGAGAAGCAGATGTGTCTTCGGCATTTTTAGTTAAGTTTAGAGAAGTCGCTTGAATTGTTCCTAACATATTCCGAAGATTTCCAGCAAGTGTATTGAGCGTATGACTTAAATAACCAACTTCGTCTTTACTATGAAAGCTTGTATCTTTCACAGAAAGGTTTCCTTTTGCAATTTCCCCAGCATGCACGATTAATGCAGATAGTGGTTTTGTTTTCCTTCTAATCAAAAATAAAGTAAATAATGATGCTAAGATCATTGGGATCAAACTAATTAAGATTCCTTTGCTCACAACATCCCATGTGCGCTCACCTACAATCGAACCATCAAAATCAATGACACTTATTGCTACAATCTTGCCCGAAGGATCATGGTTTTCATAAATCGGAGCATACCCGGATAGACGTTTCATCCCTCCGAAGTCATAGATTTCAGAATAAGTTGGATGACCCATTTCAAGCAGATTATTTACTGCCTCTTGGTCTATATAAAACTTATCCCCAACTTTAAATCCATCTTCTTTTAAGTTATCATCGAGAGCTAATAGATTACCTTCTAAATCAATAATATATTGTGATTCGAATATATCTTTGTGCGCGGTAGTCCAGTTTAACTGTTTCCCAACAGCATCCATTGTTGAAGTATCACCTTTTAGCATTAGTGCAACATTATTGCTATCAATTAAACCTGTTGTAATATTGGCACAACCATATGCCTCAACACCAGCAGCTTCATACAACTTATCGTATGCGGTAATATAAGTAGCGATAGACGTAATTATTAGTACGGCAATAATTATGCCGACAATGATCGAGCCCAATTGTACTGTTAAAGTATTCTTCGATTTCAATATTAAATTCTCCCCTGTTCCTAGGTAATTCCTATCAACCTATATAAACTATTTATACCATATAAACAGGTATAAAAGATACATGTCATTCAACCGAATTCAAACGATTATGTGACTATTCTATTAAAAAAACGAATAAATGAATTGTTACAAAAATATTACTGGTGCCTGGCACCTGAAATAAAACTCGAATTAAGCTAGGGGATAGTTTTAAATAGGGGGATTGTCGAGAAAAGCGAATTTTTTGCATTGTTTAGTTGGGATATTTCGACGAATTGTGAAATAAATTAGCTGATCGTAAAACTTTATATACAATGGTAATTAATATAGAAGTAATATAATTTAGGAATCTCAAACAAATCTATGTAATAGATTTGTTACACAACTGTAAACTCACAAATGTTTAGTTCGTGATAATATGGGTATAGAGAAATTTTCAGAAAGTTTTAGTTAGAATTTTTTTCGAGTATACATCTTCTGGAGGAACATAAATTTTGACTTCTTTGTTTAAAAAAATCATCACTATCTTTAGTTTAACTGTAGTTTTAGCCGCGGGAACATTTGCAGGAAATACAGAAGCAGCAAGCTCTGTAGCATCGACACAAATCGTATCAAGTGCGAAAAGTCTAATAGGAATTAAATATCGTTATGGTGGAACAACGAAGGCAGGATTTGATTGCTCTGGTTTCATTGGTTTTGTGTACAAACAACAAGGTGTTAAGTTACCTAGAACAGCAGCTGGTATGTATAGTACAGGTAAAGCAGTGAAAAAAGCCAATTTAGCAGTAGGAGATTTAGTTTTCTTTAACACAACTGGAAAAGGTGTCTCTCATGCAGGGATATACATAGGTAGTGGAAAATTTATTCACGCTTCTTCTTCTAAAGGTGTTAGAATCGACAAAATTAATGACCCATATTATTGGGGAAAAAAATACGTTGGCGCTAAAAAAGTTGCAAACGTTTCAGTAGCGAAAAAATAATCATATAAATAGTACCGTTTCAGCGAATTATGCTGAAACGGTTTTTTGTTTATCTTTTTCTATTTGGATCAAGACACCACAAAGCAATTTGTAGGATGATGGCGTCTTGAAAAACGGTTGGATTGTAACCAGTTAGTTCGCCAATTTTTTTGAGTCGATATGCCAAAGTATGACGATGAATGACCAAAGTATCCGCGCAAACAGCGAGTTGTTGGTTGCAATTAAAGTATTCTTGCAATGTTAGGAGTAACTTTTCATTTAAACCACTTAATATACGACTTGTAAATTGCTTTGCTTCACGGCTATCATGTTTTTTTAGTAAGGAAAATAATTCAACATCCTCAAAATAGACGATGTTTTTATCCGGAAGTCCGTGCTTTAGAGCAGTTTTGGCTGTTTGATATGCAATATGAACTTCTTCTATAGAGCGTACAACTTGTCCTACTCCAATTGGTAATACATCATACTTTTTCAGCTTAGAGGCAAGTGCGGATATTTTCTTTTTAAATAAATTTTCTTCAAGACCAGATATAAGAATAAAATGTTCATTTAATTGATAATGGCCTACAAGAATTGAGTCGTTTTGAAAGTAGTACTCAATTCCTTGTAGGATCGATTGATAGGATTTAGACTCTGGATTAATTTCTAACATCATTGCATAAAAAGGGGCACTATTAACAAATCCTATTTTGTTAATTCTTTCATAAATTACTTTTTGAAGAGGCTGACCACTCATCAGCTCTTCAAATACCATTTCTTGCATTTTTCGCTTATATTCTCTTTCGGAAACGATAAGTGCTTGATGGACCATCATTTCCGTCGTAAGCTGGACGAGGGTTGCAATCTCTTCGATTTCACTAGGATCTCCAGTAATCCCTATAACCCCAACTAGTTCATTCTGAAAAAATATAGGCAAATTAATTCCTGGCTTTGTTTTTGGAAATAAGTGTTTGTTCTCTTCCGTTATCCACAGTACCTTCTTCGTTTCAGCAACTATTACAGCTCCCTCATGAATACTATCTACACGTAATTCATCCCCTGAAGCAAGGATGATTCCATTTGTTTGCATGACATTAATATTTCTATGTAGTCGAAGCATCGTTTGCTCAACTATTTGATTTGCAAGCTGTTTAGTAATCATAGAACCTCCGTGATGTATAAATTTTTAATTGTTATAGTACAGTAAATTTATACTTCAAGTATAATGTAAATCTAGAAATTGAACACTATAATTTTATGTAAGCGCTTAAATAAAAGGAGGTGTTTACGTGAAAGTAATTGTGAGTCCTGATTCTTTCAAAGGTTCCTTAACAGCAACGCAAGCTGCTTTTGAGATAGCGGAGGGAATAAAAGAAATTGATCCAACTATTGAAACTGTATTACTACCTGTAGCAGACGGTGGAGAAGGCACATTAGAGCCGCTAATTATCGCAACAAATGGAAAAACCGTTCATTTGGAAGTACACGATCCAATAGGTCGTCTTGTTCAAGTAGAATACGGTGTTCTAGGAGATGGAGAAACTTGTGTGATTGAAATGGCTAAAGCTTCTGGCTTAACGCTTTTAAAGGAGCATGAAAAAAATCCTCTCATTGCTTCCACATTCGGCACTGGTGAATTAATATTACATGCACTAGATAATGGATTTCGAAAATTTGTTGTTGGTTTAGGTGGAAGTGCAACAAACGATGGTGGAACTGGTATGCTACAAGCGCTAGGAATGAAATTTCTGAATAAAGATGGATCAGAAATTAAGCCAGGAGCTGACGGACTAAGGGATTTAGTTGAAATAGATGCTACTAATTTTGATAAGCGCATTCAGAATTCGCATTTTATACTTGCTTGCGACGTAGATAATCCACTAGTTGGACCTAATGGTGCGACTGCTATTTTCGGTCCTCAAAAAGGTGTTACACCTAATTTAGTGGAAAAGCTTGATCAGAATTTATTAAATCTAGCAAATAGAATTGAAGATTTAACGGGAATTTCTCTACATAAGCAGCAGGGAGCTGGTGCAGCTGGAGGATTGGGAGGTGCTTTTATAGCATTTTTCCCAATTGAATTAAAACCAGGTATTGAAGTAGTCATGGAAGCAATTGATTTTTTTCAACAAATTGTTGGAGCAGATTTTATCATTACTGGGGAGGGTAAATCTGATCTTCAAACACTTTCAGGCAAGGCACCAATTGGAATCGCGAATGCCGCTAAGACAACGGGTATTCCAGTAATCTTGCTTTCTGGTTTTATTGAACAAGCAAGCGTTTCAGCATTAAGTTCTTATTTTTATAAACTCTCAAGTGTAGCAGATGGGACTATTTCACAAGAAGAATCCATTTGTAATGCTGCTCAATATTTACGATTGAGAACAAAAGAAATGATGCAATCCATTTTAGAAAAATAAAAAAGGGGTGTAAAAATGTTATTTTTGGTTATTTTACTTGGTGTTGTATTAGTTGTAGTAGCAACTGCGGTTTTCAAGCTTCATCCATTTTTAGCTTTATTGATGAGTGCGTTTTTCGTAGGAATCGCTTCTGGAATGCCACTACTGACTGTAGTCGAAAATGTAAATACCGGATTCGGCGGATTGATGACGAGCATTGGTATTGTAATTGTTGCAGGGACAATCATAGGGGTTATTTTAGAGAAGTCAGGTGCAGCTTATCGTATGGCAGAAGTGGTGCTTCGTATTTTAGGAGAGAAGCGTCCACAGCTAGCAATGTCAATTATCGGTTATATCGTTTCTATTCCGGTATTTTGTGATTCTGGTTTTATTATTCTTTCTAGCTTAAAAAAGTCTTTAGCAAAACGTGCAAAAGTAAAGGTTGCATCGATGGCGATCGCACTTTCAACAGGTTTATTTGCGACTCATACACTAGTTCCACCAACTCCTGGACCGATAGCAGCTGCAGGAAACATTGGAGCTTCTGACTATTTAGGAACTATTATTCTAGTTGGTTTATTAGTAGCTATACCAGCAGTGATTGTAGGTTATTTTTGGGCAATAAAAGTAGGATCTAAAATTGAAGTAGATGCAGATCATGAAGAAGCGCTGGATTATGAAGAAGTAATTAAATCCTTTGGCAAGATGCCTTCTACATTTAAATCGTTTCTACCTATCGTGTTACCAATTATATTAATAGGGATCGGTTCAGTAGCTGCACTAACCGGCAGTGACTCAGGATTCACACATTTTCTTCAGTTTTTAGGAGCTCCAACAGTAGCATTATTATTCGGAGTATTGGCATCATTTTTATTACTACCTGAAATCAGTGAAACAACTTTATCTGGATGGATTGGAGAGAGTCTTAAAGAAGCGGCACCTATTTTATTAATCACTGGTGCAGGTGGATCGTTCGGAACAGTAATTAAAAATTCTGGTGTTGCTGATCAATTACAACAAATGGATTTAGGGGCTCTAGCAAATGGTGCATTATTCTTATTAGTTCCATTCCTTATTGCAGCAGCACTAAAAACGGCTCAAGGCTCATCCACCGCTGCACTTGTTATAACATCATCCTTAATAGCACCAATGCTTCCTACACTAGGAATTGAAGGAGCACTTCCACTAGCCCTAGTGGTAATGGCCATTGGAGCTGGTGCAATGACGGTAAGCCATGTAAACGACAGTTACTTCTGGGTAGTAACACAATTTAGTGGAATGAAAGTAACGGATGCATACAAAGCGCAAACAATGGCTACCTTACTGCAAGGAATCACTACAATAATAGTAACAATGATTCTTTGGTTAATATTTGTCTGAAGAATGACAAAAATGTTACGAGTGCCTGGCACCAGTAACAATTCTGAAACAAAAATCCCCTCCAACCTGTTTAGGTTTTGGAAGGGGATTTTTTTGTTTTCTAGTCGAAGTAAAGCATGTCGTCGCGATAATTTTGTTTTAAGTCAGATTCTAAGAAGTTTAAATAACGTACTAAAAGTTGGGATGCTTTACCTCTAGTTAATACTTCATTTGCGTTAATGCGATTTTTTCTATCAGGGTCGATTAGACCTAATTCACTTGCTACATAGATGCTGTCTTTTGCTTCTTTCGGTATCTTATGGTCATCGATAAAGTTTGTTTTATATCCTGGGCTAGGTGCACGACCCTCTAGGCCTAGTGAGCGAACTATAATAGTAACTGCCTCAGCTCGAGTGATGGAGTTTTTCGCACCGAATTTCTTAGCGTTTACAGGGCTTACAATTCCATTGTTTAATGCGCTTTCTATATATACATAGTTAGGATCTTTTGGGTCTAGGTCTTCAAATAAAGCTTTTTTAACTGTATTTTTCTTTGTTGGCTTTTCTTCTAATACACGCAAATCTACAGCTTTTGCAACGCTTACTGTAAATTGGTCTTTTTTCATTGCTGCATCTGGAGAAAAGAAGTTACTTGATTCGTCGAAAATACCCAATGAATAAAGTTTTTCAATGTTTGGTTTTGACCAATGTTTTGCGATGTCGCGAAATTTCGGAACAATTAAACGCTCTACTTTTGGTGTTTTTTCTTTATTTAAATAGATTGTTCCAGTAGTTGGACCAGAATAGCGATAAGGCATATTAAACGTGTATTCAGAGACCATATTAGAAGAGCTAATCACGGAATGTCCTCCCACAAAACTTGAAAGAGAAGGAGTATGCGGTTCGTACTCTAGCACTCTTGATTTGCTATCAGAAACTTTGCTAGTAACAAATGAGGTTCCCTCAGGAGTAACGATTTCATAGTCAATAAATTGAGTATCAGTAGACCCCCAGAAATTTTTATACCCAACATCACGACCACTCATATATACTGTTACTTCTTTTTTCTCTGTTATTTTACCGACTTTAGCAGTTCTTATATAAATTTTACGTGCAATAACATTTCCTGAATAATAATCTGTTGCTGGTCGATTATCAATGACAGATCCTTGTGAAAATTGATAATCATCCAAGGTAAATGTTGTTTTGTTCGAATCGTTCATCGTAACTTTTTCTGAATAACTTTTTACTTTCTTATTCGAAGTAGTTTGGCCTTTTGTTTCATAGCTTTTTAAATCGGAAACATATACAACGCTACGTGTTAATTTGTCTCCATAAATATTTGATAATGTAAATTTATATGTAGAAGTTAATTGGTTTTTATTTTCTTTTTCGGTAACTGTCGCTTTTCCAGAAAAAGTAACAGGAGAATTTCCTAAGAAAAATACCTCTTCATATTCATATTCATCAAGAACACCACCATTAAAGTCAGGTGCTTTTGCGCTCGCAGAAGGGGTTAACATAGTTAGTAATAACAATAAGGCTAGTAGATTGATAGTAAATTTTTTCATTGTTTAATTCCTTACCTCTTTTCGAGTAGTTTATGAAACGAAGGACATGATTTGAAATTCTAAAACATGTCCTATCATCCCTTAATCGACTAAAATTATTCGAGCTTTCAAGTATGAGTCGTGAAGAATATATAATCTATTGTTTACTTTTATATCGCTAGCAGAGATAACTTTTCCTTCTTTAATGAAAGTAGTTTGGCTAACGTCTAAATTATAAAGCGGATTCACATTTGTCCAGTTACCATTGCTCCATTGGCTTACGTCGATCAAGTCAATATAGTTGTAATAAGAGTAGGAATTTACCTCGTAACGCCCAACAGAAACAAATGATGCGGGACTTCCACTTCCTATTATATGAGCTGCGACTACATGATTATCTTTTACATAGAAATAAGCATATTTACTTGTGCTATTTGTAAAGTCTTTCGTTGCACTATTATAGTCTTCGACGACTATCGTATCAGTACTGAAACTCAGATTAGTTAAAGAAGTAGAGTACCAATAATTATTAGACAACTGGTTTACGTTAGTAACAAATAACTTATTGGATCCAACACTATTAATTTGTCCGAAATAAATTTCATGATTGGACAAGCTAGAACTTTGGAAGCCGTCATTTGTCATATGAATAATATTTGCATATTGATGAGACGTACCACCGTTTGTTATTACATATGCATTACCGCTTTGAGTCAATGCACTTGCGTCCACTAAACGTCCATTGCGAATGATAATTGTCCCGTTGTGGTATGGAATGTTTCCGGTACTGGATAGTCTAATTTTTTGTGAAGCGGTATCAACAGAATATAAGTTTTCATGAATTGTACGCTCATTCGATTGTTTAATAATTATTTTTTGGACTACTTCTTTGCCGAATTGGCTAATTGTTACATAATAAACTTCATTGTTTACATAGTAACGAAGTTGAGAAGGATCTATTTTTTTATTACCAACAAATATAGGAGTTTTTGCAGTAAAAGATCGAGATGAAATTGTTTTTGGATTAGCAGTATTTGAAGATTGCCAGTTCCAGTTTTTAAATACCTTTTCCTCTTTCATAACTAGTTTTTTCTGATTCGCATCAATTTGTTGAATTGTTCCTTTATAAAGATTCTCTACTTGAATGCCTTCCACTATTACTTCGATTGATGAAAGTGTATCTGCATCATAATCAGAGAGGTTTAATTTTACTCGATCTCCTTCAAAGAGAACGCTCAAATCAACAAGTTTCGTGTCTTTAAATACTTGTGTGTGTTGGTCCAAATAAAATCGCTTCGTTTGCTTGTTCTTTAAATTAATCGCAATAAATTTTCCGTTTCTATCAATTTCATTAACGGTACCTGTCAGAAACTCACCTATCGCATTAGATTCACCTTGAGGAATATCAGCAAAGCCTCTGAGTTCTTTCACTTTTCGTAATTCAACAGTCGCTTGGACCCACATACCTTCTTTAAAAGCGTCCATTGTTGTAGAAGTAGAATTGATAAATAGAGGTGTATACTTATCGATATTTAAGGTAATCGTTTTACCTGTGTCGTTGATTAAAGTAACTTTCGTTAACTTCTTTTCGATTGTTTTATCCTCTAAAACAACCTCTTCATAAGTCGCATCGACAAAATGTCCATCCACGAGGGTAGATGCATTTGCTAAAGAAGGTAATGACATGCATGTAAGTAATAAAATAAAAATAGTTAATATGTATGGTAAAAACTTATGCAAAATGATGCCTCCTATCTATTTGGTAGTAAGTGTACATACCAAATATATCGGCAATATCTAGGAAATTGTTACAAATATATGAGATTTCTATCAGTATCAAAAGACTAGGGATACAAATAGTCAATAGATTAAAAGATTTTTTTGAAAATAATGAAGAAAAGGTATTTCTAATTTTCGTAAAAGTAGTATAATTGCATATAATATATTGCACACCGAAAGAAGTTGCAATTTACTAATTTTATAATTGATAGGGGAAAAGTACGTCATGAGTAATCTAAAAATTCAAATTACACTAAATGAGAACACGAAAGAAAAGTTGCCAGCTGATCAGCTTCTTTTCGGTAGAACCTTTACTGATCATATGTTTATCGCAGATTATACGGAAGGAGTAGGCTGGCATGATCATCGAATTATCCCTTATCAGCCATTAACTTTAGATCCATCTGCAACTATTTTGCATTATGGTCAAACTGTTTTTGAAGGCATGAAAGCTTATTTATCAAAAGATGGCATAATTCGTTTATTCCGTCCGGAAGAGAATATGAAACGAATGAATCACTCATGTGAAAGACTAAGCATGCCTAAAATTAATGAAGAAGATGCAATTGAAGCGTTAAAGCAATTAATTGAGATAGATAAAGAATGGATTCCAAATGAGCCAGGGACTTCCTTATACATTCGACCTTTTATGATTGCAACAGAGCCTCATTTAGGTGTATCAGCTGCACTAACATATAGCTTCATCATTATCATGTCACCTGTAGGTTCTTATTATAAAGAGGGGATTCACCCTGTTAAGATTTTAGTAGAAAGTGAATATGTTCGAGCTGTTGCAGGAGGAACTGGAACTGCGAAAACTGCAGGAAACTATGCATCTAGTTTAAAAGCACAAGAAGTCGCAGATCGCGAGGGATATTCTCAAGTTCTTTGGTTAGATGGAATTGAACGAAAATATATAGAAGAAGTAGGAAGCATGAATGTGTTCTTCAAAATTAATGGAGAAGTCGTAACACCTGCTTTAAACGGTAGTATTTTAGATGGTATCACGCGAAAATCGATTATCCAGTTGTTAAAACATTGGGGTGTTCCAGTAACTGAACGTCGAGTTTCAATGGAAGAAATTCGAGAAGCATACCTTAATGGTAAGTTAGATGAAGCGTTTGGAACAGGAACTGCGGCGGTGATTTCTCCAATTGGTGAACTTCGTTGGAAAGGCGAGCTGTTTTATGTAAATAACGGCGAAACTGGGGAACTATCTAAAAAACTTTATGATTCATTAACTGCTATTCAAAAAGGAAGTATGGAAGATCCATTTGGTTGGGTAGTAGAATTAAACGCATAAAATAAACAAGCTTTTTGTAAGTGTATGGGCGGAGGAATAAAAATGAAACCACTAATAGGTATTTGTGCTAACTATTTATCAAATGATACAGCAGGATTGGAAGCAGGTATTGGTGCTAAACATCAAGAATGGCAATTACTTGCGGATGACTATATCGTTGCAATTGAACGCGCTGGTGGAATACCCGTTATATTGCCTATAACAGAGGATATTGAAACGTTAACTCCACTTTTAGAAAAATTGGATGGTGTATTATTCTCAGGTGGGTCAGATATAGATCCAAACTTATATGGGGAATATCCACGCTTCGGATTAGGAATGATTGAGCCGAAACGTGATATTCATGAAGTGAGGCTTGCTCAAAAGGTTTTATTTGAAACGACATTGCCTGTACTAGGAATCTGCCGAGGGATGCAATTATTAACAGTTGCAACAGGAGGAACTCTATATCAGGATTTGTCATCTCAAAAACCAGAAGGAATTAATCACTCTGTACCTAAAGCGGTGAGACATCATGCCTTTCATCCGGTGAAAATTGAAAAAGAATCTATGCTTTTCGATATTTACCAAGTTGAAGAAATTGGTGTAAATAGCTTTCACCATCAGGCAGTGAAAGAATTAGGTAAAGGATTTAAAACAACGATGACTGCTCCTGATGGAATTGTCGAGGGGATGGAATGGGAAGATTCTCGCTTTGTAGTTGCTGTACAATGGCATCCTGAAATGATGGAGGGCCAAGTAGCCTCGATTCGTCCGATTTTCACAGCTTTCGTGCAAGCATGTAATGTTAACAATCCTCTACTGTCTGTAGTAGAAGAAACTGAAATTATTGCGTAACTAAACATCCTCTCTTAAGTCAGCATTAGTTGATGAAGAGGGGATTTTTTTTCTTCTAAATGAATTCTGAAATTCTCACAATAAGTACAGTAATCTGAAGGTTGTATTTCAGGATAAGATGGTATTAATGAAGGAAGTAAGTCTGTATTTAAAAAAGGGTGTGCCGATTTTATTTGATGATAATAGTATTTATATGAACTATAATTGTAGTCTTCCATTTTTCCTACTAGTTCTCTTGTTGTATTTAGTGGATTTTGGTGAATATAGCTACTTACATTCAATAGGCTAATCGGGTCCGATACCATGCTTGCATAGTAACGTGTTTCATAGAGCTGCCCGAAATAATTGTATTTTCTTTTATAAAATTCCGAGTACCTTTTATTTAATATAGCCATGACATTGGACAACGGCTCGACTGGAGACCGAATCAATAAATGATAGTGATTGTTCATTAAGCAATACGCAATAATTGTAAAAGGATATTTAGCATAAGTGTAATCAAGTGCACGGAAAAAAAGAGCAAAATCCCCATCATTCAAAAATATATTTTGACGGTTGTTCCCTCTCATCGTCACATGATAATAAATCTCTGGTTGCCAAATTCTTCTCATTCTGCCCATTGGATAACACCCTCCTTAAGTTTCCTACACCATATAACAAAACTAAAATTAGAACAATTGTCATAATTTGCATCTTTCAGCAACTATTTAATTTTGATAGAGTTAATTATCCAAGAATGAATTTTTGCTAATGAATAGACATCCAAAATAAAATTTTAAAACCTTGTTGAAAAAAGTACTCTTGTTACAGAGGTGTTACTAGTGCCTGGCACCAGTAACACTCCTGTAACACACATTCTCCTCATTGTGCATCCTTATTGTAGGATGACCGGAGAAGTGTGTTGTGTGATAAAATGGAAGAAAAGTGGGGGAGGGAAAGCAATGAAGGAGCAAATATTGATTATTGAAGACGAAGAGAATATTGCACGTGTTTTGCAACTAGAGCTAGAATTCGAAGGCTACGCGGTAGAATTAGCTTACACCGGTACTGATGGGTTAATAAAATATCGAGAGAAAGCGTGGAATCTGATTCTGCTTGATTTGATGCTGCCAGGATTGAAGGGACTCGATGTTCTTAGAAGAATTCGAGCGACAGAATCGGATACACCTGTGATTCTCCTCACTGCTAAAAGTGATTTAGAGGATAAGGTGACGGGTCTTGATCTTGGTGCGAATGATTATGTGACGAAGCCTTTCGAGATAGAGGAACTGCTAGCTCGCGTTCGCTCTGCTATTCGCTTTTCTAAAACTGCACCTGTTCTCCCTTTGAAGGACGAAAACATACATATATTTGAGTCACTGATATTAAATGAACATACGAGAGAGATTACTCGAAATGGGCAATCTATTAATTTAACACCTCGAGAATATGATCTATTGCTCTATATGATGAAACACCCTAACCAAGTGTTAACGAGGGAACAGCTATTAGATGCGGTATGGGGGTTTGATTACTATGGAGATACAAATGTGGTTGACGTATACATAAGATATGTTCGAAAAAAAATCGAAGAGAATCAGAAGTCCTCTCTAATTCAAACTATTCGTGGGGTTGGATATGTTTTGAAGGAGTCTAAGCATGAAGCTTAAAACAAAAATTCACCTATTTTCCACGTTTTTAACATTAATAATTTTAACTTTAATGAATATAGGAATCTATTTTATATTTGAAAAAATGGCATATGATACTGAATATAAGCAACTAAATTCGGATGCAGACGAATTGATTACTGCACTAAGTAAGATGGAAAAAGAAGATGATGCTGCCACCATTTTGCGTGCTTTTATTCCTGTAAAAGGTGCTATAAGTGTGAAAAATAATGAAGGTGAAATGCAATTATTTGTACAAACATTGGATGATGTAAATAACTATGTGCCGGAGTTTGAAGCGGGGGAACGATACTCGATAGGAACTTTTAAAGGGACACCTGTTCTAACTATAAGCAAACCAGTAATTTGGGTTGATGGAAAAGTAAATGAAGTGCAGACATTAAAACTGTTAGATGACGTTGATAATAACTTAGAATTTTTAAGACTAATATTACTTGGCGTTACGTTAACAGGTATGCTTCTAATGACCATTTCCAGTATTACTCTTGGGAAAATTATAACAAATCCAATCGAAAAGTTAATAAATACTATGTCTCAAAGTCGACTTTCTGGAAAATACGAAAAAATAATTGTTCCACCAAATGGTAAGGATGAAATGACGCAAATGGGCATTACATTCAACGAAATGATGGAGCAGTTGGAACAAAATTATAACAAACAGGAACAATTTGTTTCAGATGCGTCTCATGAATTGAAAACGCCATTGACAGTTATTGAGAGCTATGCGAAATTGCTCTCTCGACATGGCTTTAATAACACAGAAATTGCCAACGAATCCGTTCAAGCAATTATTAATGAGACGAGTAGAATGAAAGAAATGATTTCTCAAATGCTTTTACTTGCAAAGAGCAATGAGCAATCCGTGCGCAACTTTGAAACGGTTGATGTGTTTGAATTGGTTGAAACTACATTGCATTCTATGCGCACTGCATATAATCGGAAGTTTTTGTTAAAAGGGGAAGGTCCTATCTATGCAAACACCGATTTAGAACAATTAAGACAGCTGCTTTTCATTATTTTAGATAATGCTCGAAAATATAGTGAAAAAGAAATTAAAACGATTATTACCGAAAATGAAGAAGGAACCATTATTTCTATTATGGATTATGGAAATGGAATTCCTAAAAAAGATTTAGAACGTATATATGACCGTTTTTACCGTGTAGATGAAGATAGAAATAGAAAAACAGGTGGAACTGGTCTGGGCATGGCAATTGCAAAAGATATTGCTACAAGAATTTCTGCGGAGCTAACAATTGAGAGCGTAGTAGGATTTGGAACAACAATTCATATTTTTATTCCGAAAAGCCAAATTCTCATCGAATTCTAATGTTCGTGAAGTATGATGGTTTGAGGGGGGAAGTGTGAGTGAAATTTTTCAAAAGAAAAGGATTCGTACCTGTTTTTAGTGCAATTATAGTCGCTGGTGGAATCGTAGTTTTTCTAGTAATCAACGAAAATAATAAACAGTCGATATCTGAAAATGAAGCCCGCTCCCATCTTGAGCGAATGTTTGATGCAGAAGTTGCGGGTGTAACGATGAAACAAGATGTTTACAAGGCTTTAATTACAAAAAGCGGTTCTGTGTATGTGGTGGAGATGAACGCAGTTACTGGAGATGTTTATTCTCTTGAGGAAACAGATGAGTTTGTCGTAGAGAACGCAAATGACAAAAAGGAAGAGTCGATAGATGTTACATCAGAAAAAACTCTTGAAATTTTAGAAGAACCATTATTAAAAATAGATGATACTACTAATTCTGTGACGCAGGTGGATATAGTAAAGCCACCTACGAAAATTATCATTAATGAGAAACCTAAAAGTTCTAGTACAATATTAGATACAAAAGAAAAATCAATATTAGCTGAAACTATTACTCCGAAGGGTGTTTTGTCTTCTCAAATAAAAATAGAGGACAAGCCTTCTATTGTTGTAAAGGAAGAAAAACCAATAAAAGAAGTAATAAAAGATGCTTTAAAAGATGTTTTAAAACCAGAAGCCTCTAAGACAGAAGAAACAAAAGAAGAAAAGCCGAAAGAGGAAGTTGCAAAAACGGAATCTATCAAAACAGAAGTTACTAAACCAGAAACAAGTAAAACAGAAGTGGCAAAGGAAGAAACGACTACTAAACCAGAATCTTCTAAGACTGAAGAGACAAAAGTGGGGGATACCCAAGTAGTGGCACCACCGTCACAGTCAGTTCAAACGGAAGCGAAAAAACCAGAAGCTGAATCAAAGCCGGAAAAACCTACTACTGTTTTGATTTCTGAGGATCAAGCGATAAAAACTGCTCAACAACAAGTGAAGGGTACAGTAGAAAGTAGTTCATTCGTAAAAACAAATGAAGGCGGATATTATTTAATTGTAATGAAAGCAACTTTACCTGAGAGTGATTCAAAAGATACGACGAAAGCAAAACAGACAAAGGCTACTATCCAAGTACATGCAATATCAGGGAAAATTCTTACGGTCACATGGGAATAAGAAATTCTCATCAATTTCTAATAATACTCTCTGCGTATTCTCATTTAATTGGTTTACTATTAAGTTAACAAGTGAATAGTAAGTAAAGTTGATGAACTTGTTTAGAAGGAGCAAGTTCAAAAAACTTCAGTATAATTGGGGAAATAAACAGCGATAAAACAGTTTTCACAGAGCGAAGAAAACGAAGTAGAAGGCATAAAATTTACGGCGATTTAAATAAAATAAACCTTGAGCGATAACAAGGGATATACTAAAACACCTCATTCTACCATTCCCCGTAGAATGAGGTGTTTTTTTATTACAGGAGTATTACTGGTGCCTGGCACCAGTAACACTCCTGTAACCATGTAAATAACATTTTTCCAATAAAATAAAAACACTGCACTGCCATATTTTATGGCGGTGCAGTGTTTTTGGTTATTAGCGTCTGTTTTTATTGCGTTTTGTCATTCTTCCAAGTGCGAATGCACCAGCTGCGATTCCGAGCAACGTGTTTGTGTTTTTGTTGAATACTTGTTTTACAACAAGGTTCAAGTTTTGTGGACGTTCAGCTAAACGACGCATGAAGTAACCGTACCAATCTTGACCGAATGGAACGTATGTGCAGAAGTTATAGCCTTCTTTAGCAAGTTCTAATTGCATATCTGTACGGAATCCGTAAAGCATTTGGAATTCAAATTTGTCATTCGGAATATTGTTATCTTTAATAAATTGTTTTACATGGTTAATTACATTATGATCGTGTGTTGCGATAGAAGTAAATTTACCGTTCAATAAATGCCATTCAATTAATTCAATATAGTTTTTGTCAATGTCTTCTTTTGCTTGGTATGCATATTCTTCTGGCTCTTTATATGCACCTTTTACAATACGAAGGCGGAAATTTTTATACTTTTGAATGTCTTCTGCTGCTCGATAGAAATACGCTTGAATTACTGTACCTACATTATCGTATTCTTTTGAAAGCTCGTCCAAGATGTCAAAAGATGGTTGCAAGTGTTTATATGATTCCATATCAATATTGATGAATGTTCCATATTTATGCGCAATTGCCACGATTTCTTTTAAGTTTTCTAAAGCGAAATCATAGTCAATATCTAAGCCAAGCTGAGAAGGCTTCAATGAAATATGAGCGTCTACTTTGTTCTCCTCGATTGCTTCAATAACAGCAATAATTTGGTTTTTTGCTTCTAAAGCTTCTTCTTTTTTAAATACAAATTCGCCTAAATTATCAACAGTACAAGAGATTCCGACTGCATTTAGTTTTTTAATGCTCTCAATTGTTTCTTCCACATTTGTACCAGCAACTACATGCTGTGCACCCATTTTTAGACCATATTTTTTTGCTGCTCCATTTAATAGTTGATTTTCAGATAATGCGATAAAAAAATCTCTTAACATAATGATACTCCCATCTCTGTTTTGATGCTTTATTATACCACAGAATCATAAGAGTAATCATTAAAAGGGAGTAGAAAATGTCATATGTAAAAAATTCCTAGGGAAAAATGGAGATATTTGTTTAATTTCCGAACAATCCTTTCATTTCTTTACAAATCCTTCACTCAAAATTATCAGAATTTTTACTTGCGATATATTGGTAATTAAGTTAATTTAGAACTAGTGGGTACATATAAATCTACTGATAGATTAATTGTTTCATCATTAACTAGGAGGTAAGTTATGAAAAACAGTAAGGTCAAAAAGTCAGCAGTTGCGGCAGTTATAGCAACGTCATTATTTGCATCTTCAAGTGTTACATTTGCAGCTAATTCTCTACAGAATATAGTGGACAATGCAAGAAAAGACATTAAAAATGCCTCATATTCATACGTGGTACCTGCACAGTCAGGTAAACTAGTGGCAAGTGCTGATGCATATAAAGCATTAAACACTGCAAAAGCAAATTATCAAAAGGCAAGAAATGAAATCATCAAATCCAATGCTAAAAATAAATCTTCACTACTGAAAAGTTTAGATGAACTGTACCAAGAAAGAGTAACGAAAGGACTTGTTCCTTATATTGATGCATATAACTATGCAGATAAATATTTAACACCAATAATGAACGAAATTAAAAAGGCAGAGTCTGCTAAAGACTGGGCAAAACTTGAAAAAGAATATCATAAACTATCAGCTCAATTAAAAACGAGAACTGCAATCCTATATCGTTTTTCCGGGAAAGCTGCTCGCGATCTACTATTAGATCGATATAAAGAACCTGCTGATCTAAAACGTTCAGAATTAATGGTTCCGGTAACAGTTTATATGAAAGCTACTCAAGCACAGGCGCTTTTTGCAGCAGGTAAAGAGGAAGCAGCTGCAAAAGTTCTTGAATCCATTCAACCATTACTAGAGAGATTACCAAGTGAACAAAAGCTTCCAGCAGTAAAAGAACTACTTGCGTTCGTTGAAAAAGTAAATGCAGAAGTTAACCCTGGATTTACATTATCTCTTATGCATGTAAATGATACACATGCAAACACACAACAAGCACCAAAACGTTTAACTGTAATTAAAGAAGTACGAGCTGAAAAACCATCTTCACTATTGATCGATGCTGGTGATGTATTCACTGGCACCCTTTATTTCAATGAGTTCAAAGGTCAAGCAGATTTAGAACTAATGAAACTAATGGATTATGATGTAATGACTTTTGGTAACCATGAGTTTGATTTAGGATCGACTCCAGAAGGTCATAAAGCACTTAGCGAATTTATTCAAAAATCTAACTTCCCATTCGTTAGTGCAAATGCAGACTTCTCCAAAGATTTAAATTTAAAAGGTTTGTTTAATGTAAACGTAACCTCTGACCCGAAAGATGGTCAAATTTACAGCGGTATTATTAAAGAAGTTGATGGACAAAAAGTTGGTTTATTCGGCTTAACTACTGCTGAAACTGCTAATATTTCTAGTCCGAAAGATGTGACATTTACTGATTACATCAAAGCAGCTCAAACAATGGTAGATGAATTTGAAAAACAAGGTGTTAATAAAGTAGTTGCTGTTACACATATTGGTTACGATGATAGTTCGGAATTTGATAACGATTTACTTCTAGCAGCTGCTGTAAATGGGATTGACGTAATCGTTGGTGGGCATAGCCATACACAATTAGACAAGCCAGTAGTAGTAAACAAAGATAAAAATGGTGCTGAAAAAGATCCTACAGTAATCGTCCAAGCTTATCAGTATAGTGATTTCTTGGGTACTTTAGATGTAAACTTCGATAAAGAGGGTAAAGTAGTTAGTCATGCTGGAGAATTAATTCCAATTAAAGATCAAACAGAAGATCCAACAGCTGCTGCATTATTAAAGACTTACTCTGAAAAAATTGAAGAAATTAAAGTAAAAGAAATTGGTGCAGTAGCAGAAAGTGAACTAACAAATCCTCGTGTAAAAGAAGACGCGGATCCGAGCGTTCGTAAAAACGAGACAGCACTTGGAAATATTATTACAGACGGAATGCTTTCAAAAGCGAAGAAGTATAATGATAAAGTAATTATGGCACTACAAAACGGTGGAGGAATTCGTGCTTCAATTGATGCTGGTCCAATTACAGTTGGGGAAGTAATTACAGTTCTTCCTTACGGTAATACTCTAGCAACAATGGAAGTAACCGGTGCCGAATTAAAAGCGGCTTTTGAAATTAGTTTCAAATCTTATCCAAAAGAAAATGGTGGCTTCTTACATGTTTCTGGAGCAAAAGTGGAATTTGACTCCTCTAAACCTGCTGGAGAACGTGTTGTTTCTATTAAATATAAAGCTGCTGACGGTACTCTTGTAGAACTTAAAGATAATGAAAAATATGTCATAGCTACAAATGCATTCACTGCAAAAGGCGGAGATGGCTATGATGTATTCAAAAAAGCTTATGAAGAAGGCCGCGTAACAGATTTAGGTCTATCTGATTGGGAAAATCTTCAAGAACAACTTCAATCAATGAAAACAGTTAAGAATGAAGTAGAAGGCCGTATTGTAGACGTAAAAAAATAAACCCATAAAAAAATTCCTCTCTCTAGCAATAGGGAGAGGATTTTTTGTATATTTAAAATGTTTAGTCTATTAAATGGAGGGTATTTAGAATAAGGAACCAAAATTAAATCTTAATACAGAAGACAGTACTTACTTTCCAAAAGAAAGAGGAGGAATTCTTGTATGAAGAAAAAGGCATTAATAGTTACTGCAGCAACTACGCTGTTATCGGTATCTTTGATCGGAGGTCCATTAGTCGGAAATGCTCAAGGAGACGATGGGAGAGATAGAGACTGGGAAAGAAATCATTCAGGAGATTGGAAACAGTCACATCAAATGATGGAAAAATTTAAAAATCAAGAAAGAGACAAACGACACTTTGACGATAAAAGTAGAGATAAAGATTATAATGAAAACAAAATAAAAGCCGACCAAATAGACAAATCAAAAGTAAACAGAAAGGAAGAAATAAAAAAGTCATTCCCTTTAGTTTCCTATGAACAAGCAAATGTATATGGTAAAAACACCATATTACCTTTAATTTCAGCAATAGAATCTGCAAAAGCAGCAAAAGATTGGGAAGCACTTGAAAAATATTTTCATTTACTTTCTAAAGAGTTAAGAAGAGGAACGTCCATATTTTATAAAGTTGATGGAAAACAAAATCGTGATGCATTAATTTCAACTTATAAACTTCCTGCGCAAGAAAAGCGTTCTGAACTAGTTCTGCCGATTACCATCTATATAGCTTTAGAAAATGTGAATGACTCATTGGATAAAGGAGATACAAAAAATTTAAGCTTTAAAATGAAGAAAATTAAAGTATTAGTGAACAATTTGGAAGGGGTAGAAAATAGTCCTCTTCTACAAGATTTAGTAGCACAAGTAAATGCTACTGAAAACAAATTAAATAATTTATTAGCAACAAACACGAATAGGTTAGAAATTAATTAACAACAAAAAGTTCGGATTCTATTGAATCTGAACTTTTTTGTCTGCCCAATTAACCTTTAAAATGAAATTGCTCTACTGTATAACGATTCATTACATCTAGATTTGGCTCATAACCAATGCCATAAGCTTTTGGCACATTAATATAGCCATCCTCTGCTACTACTTCAGGCTTAATAATGTCTTCCTCCCAATAACGAGAAGAGCCTGATGTGTCACCTGGTAGAAGAAAGTTTGGAAGTGTTGTAAGTGCTATATTATGTGCGCGCCCTATGCCAGCTTCGAGCATTCCACCACACCATACAGGAACCCCTTTATCCATGCAATAATCATGGATTTTTCTCGATTCGGTTAAACCACCGACGCGTCCAATCTTAATATTAATAATTTTGGTGCTTCCAAGCTCGATTGCTTTACGAGCATCTTCCATGGAATGAATACTTTCATCTAGACAAATAGGCGTTTTCAATTCTATTTGTAGTTTTGCATGATCAATAATATCGTCTGAGGCAAGTGGTTGCTCAATCATCATTAAATTGAATTCATCTAACTGTTGTAATAACGCTATATCCTTTAAAGTGTAAGAAGAATTCGCATCTGCCATAAGTGGAACATCTGGATAAGCACCTCGTAATGCGCGAATAATTTCTATATCATTTCCTGGTTTAATCTTTACCTTTATACGTTTATATCCTTCTTTTATATAGGTCCCCACCAGCTCGACTAATTCATCAGTACTTTTCTGAATCCCTATACTAATTCCAACTTCAATTTTTTCTGCAGTGCCACCAAGTGCCTCTGCGAGTGTTAATTTATTTCTTTTAGCATACAAATCCCAAATTGCTCCTTCAACTGCTGCTTTCGCCATATTATTTTTGCGAAGAGGAGCAAATAATTCGCTTACTTCATCTGGATGCACAAAGTTTCTGTTTAATACAAGTGGAATCAAAAAGTCCTTAATGATGTGAAGGTTCGTTTCAACGGTTTCTTCGTTATACCAAGGAGCCGAAAAAGCAGTCGATTCACCCCAACCTGTGTTTCCAAGTTCGTCTGTTACTTCTAATAAAAGAAATTCTTTTACTTGCATCGAACCAAAACTAGTACTAAAGGGTGACTTCATCGTCATGTTCATTTTGCGTAAATTAATTTCTTTAATGATCATATTATTACTCCTTTGAAATCAGTGCATGGTAAATATCATTAACGATTAATATTGTACCATTTGTAATCCATTTATCATCTCCATCGGATTCATTCATTCATTTCTTTTTGAAATGTGTTCCTGATTGTTTGGGCAAGTATTTCAATACCAGTGAAGATTGACTCATGCTTGAAGCTCATATTTGGGTGATGTAATCCTGGAGCTAAATCACAGCCAAGTCCGAGCATTGTCGCTTTTATAGTAGGTCTTTTTACAGGATAATAATGAAAATCCTCACCACCAGGTGTCACAATAGGGGGTACACAATTATCTTCTCCAATTGTATGAATAATTGCCTCTTTCATTATTTCGACTGCTGTTGCATCTACCTCTGCAGCAACAATTTCCGTTTCTATATGGAAGTCGATTGTAATCTGATGAAGTGCTGCAATAGAGAGAATAGCGTTCTCCACTTTTGCAATCAGCTCATCCATTGCTATATTGGATTGCGCTCTTAAGTCTATACTGAATTCAGCATTCCCAGGAATAATATTTCCCGATTCTCCTCCGGCTTGAAATCTTGTGAGCTTTGCCGAATAAGACTCCATCGGATCTAAGTAGATTGCCTGAATTGCATGTACAATTTGTGCACCAACTTCAATAGCATTTATACCAAGATGCGGTCGAGCGGCGTGTGCTTCTAATCCGTGGATTTTCCCGATCAAAAGCTTTGCGGCACCATGGATTATGGCTGGTGAACAGTAACCTTTTTCTAATTCTTGAATTGGCCGAAGGTGAACGCCATATAAAAAGTCCATATCATCAACCAATCCTCTGTCAATAAACGAAAGGGCTCCCGTTCCTTTTTCTTCAGCTGGTTGAAACAAAACTTTCAAAGTTCCTTGCTTGGGTACAGCTAGTTTTTTTAATAATAGCAGTGTACCAACTGCCATCGTCATATGTGCATCATGACCACAAGAATGATTTGCCTGGAATACACCATTAACTTCCTGCCAAAGGGCGTCCATATCTGTTCTCAGTCCTACGCATGGCTTACCATTTCCGATAGTAACAAGAAGTCCAGTGGAATCATCGAAAGTCGTTACATCAAACCCCTCGTTAACTAACAAATCAACTAAATAATTTGTCGTTTCAACTTCTTTCCAACTAACCTCCGGATTGTTATGCAGGTGGTGAAAAACCGATTCCACAATTGGCCTTATATCTTCTAGCACGTTATTCATGTTTAATTTCCTTTCTTCTAAATTATTCGTCTATTTACTTATCGGTGGAAAAGACCGATTATAAATCTATTTAAAAAACCCCACAAATGTGGGGAACTAAATCTTATTGTCTTCTTGTATCAGCTCTTGTTCATCAAGGAGATGAACTGGACTTCCTTCTGCAATCATATTAAGGGAAGCAATTAAATCTAAATTCTGTCTCATGGCCATTTCTTCCGAATCAACATAATTAGGATACAACCATTCTCCTCCTCAACCCTTTACGTCTAGTATATTTAGAAACGGCCTATTTATTTACTAATATAGTCTGAAAATAAAATTTTGATTGATTAAACATAAGCAAAAATGAAAAGTAATTGATTATAACCATTCAAAATGGCATAGATAAAAAATACGAATAATTCTGACACTTGAAACAACTCTAAAACGATCTAATATAGTACGTATATATAGGAATGGGGGTATGCCAGGTGAAAATTGAGTATTTTGTACAGGCTATGAATCAGAGTCTAAGAAGAGTAGGAGAATCCGTAGAATATATGGAACTGTATTCGAATATTAACAAAATGGAGCAGCATCAAATTATGCAGGCTATACTCGAATTAAGTGAACGAATTAAATTGATAGAAGCATATATGGATGGGAGAAAGGAAATCCATTTGGAGTATAACGGAAAAGTTAAAAGGCACTAATTAAAGTGCCTTTAACCTATTTATGATAAATCTTTTAAAATTAGATCCAAATCAGTTTGTGGATTGTGGCAAATATTATTTTGGCAAATTTGAACCGAAAGGGAGTGAGCACTCTTATCGTGTGTCCAGATATCATACGGTCGAAAAGTTTTGTGTAAGTGATGTAATATTTCTATGGCAGGACTGCCATTTACTTTTATTTCACGGGCTTGGACAAGATAGCCCTGTTGTGCATTTAATATGGAAAGAACGGCAGATGGGTATTGTAAAGCATCGTCTGTAAATGCGGAAAAAATGTGTTCCACTTTTTTCAGTAGCTCCATATCTTCTGTAATTTTTGCTAATCGCCAAAGCTGCATCGCTGCTGTACCATTCGCTGAAGGTGTTGCATCATCTAATGCCGACTTTTCACGTATAACTAACTTTTCTGCTTCTTTATTTGTGAAATAGAAACCTCCATTTTCCTTGTCTTCAAAATAGGTATAAAGGGTAGTTGCTAACTTTGTTGCTTTCCCAATATATTCTTCGTTCCCAGTTGCTTGATGTAATTCGATTAATGCCCAAATGATATTACAATAATCATCTAAGTAAGCCATATGCTTCGCTTCGCCATCCCTGTAGCGTGCATATAGCAAATTCTCTTTCATTAAATGTTGTTCTATAAAATGTAATCCTTTAGCTGCAAGGTCAATAAATCTTGATTCTGCAAAGGTAGCACCAGCTTTTGCGAGAGCTGCAATAAGTAGTCCATTCCAAGAAGTAAGTATTTTATCATCCAGATGAGAATATACCCGAGTTTGACGTTTATTAAATAGTAGCTGACGGGATGCTTCCAAACGCTCTTCTAACTCATCCAAAGAAATATCGTATTCCTCTACTAAGGATTTTGCATCAGAATAAATTAAATTTGGGATATTTTTACCTTCAAAGTTCCCTTCCTCAGTAAGATCATATGCTTTTGCAAAAAGATTTCCTTCGTGCTCACCCAATATATCCAATACTTCTGATAACGACCAAATATAATAAGTACCTTCAGCACCTTCACTATCCGCATCAATTGCCGAATAAAAACCTCCATCTGGATGAGTCATCTCCCGTTCGATAAATTCAATAGTGTTGTAAACAATTTCTTTATATTGAGGAATTTCCGTAATTTGATAGGTTTCCGTATAGGCAAGCAACAGTAACGCTTGGTCATATAGCATTTTTTCAAAATGCGGAACAAGCCACATTTCATCTGTGGAATATCGAGCAAAACCATATCCAATATGATCGTATATCCCTCCACGTGCAATTCCATCAAGGGTTGCTTCCACCATATTTAAAGCATTATCATCTTTATTTGCATAATAATATCGCAATAAGAATAATAACTTGGTCGGGGAGGGAAACTTAGGCTCATTTCCAAAACCACCATATTGGGTATCAAAATTGCCAGTTAACTGTTGATAGGCTTGATCAATTGTATTAGGTGGAATAGAGCTCTCATTTGATGGAGGACCTTCATTTAAGGCCTCCGTAAGTTTATTGCTAATATGAACAACTCGGGATTGTTCATTTATATAAATATTATAAACTTGTGGTAAAAGGTCGAGCATTCCTGTACGCCCATGTTTACTTTCTTTCGGATAGTAAGTTCCAGCATGGAAAGGCTTTTGATCTGCTGTCAAAAACACATGAAGTGGCCACCCACCTTGACCAGTAAGCATCTGACATACATTCATATAGATGGAATCAATATCAGGACGCTCTTCTCGGTCTACTTTTATAGAAACAAAGTACTTATTTAATAGCTCTGAAACCTCTTGATCTTCAAATGATTCTCTTTCCATCACGTGACACCAATGGCAAGTACTATAGCCGATGCTTACGAATACTGGTTTGTTTTCGCGTTTCGCTTTATCAAAAGCTTCTTTACCCCATGGAAACCAATCTACAGGGTTATGTGCGTGTTGTAATAAGTAAGGTGATTTTTCAGCGAGTAATCGATTGGAAGTATTTTTATTAGTAGTCATTTTGAAACCACCTTCTCTAGGAAGATTTTTTTTCTAATAGGTTACCACTAAAAACTGAATGGTATTCCTATGCATCTTGATGTCTTTGAACGATGTAATTCTTATAGTTGAAAATAACCGTATGTTATAAGTATCTTATTAATTAAATGGAATAATTTTTTTGTCTGCTTGTCCGTCAAGAATAGAATCCTTCATTTCTATATTTCACCTTTACCCTTTTAAAGAGAAATTTATGTCACGGATGTAATAAGTTAATAAGGAATCGAACTAATTGGCCTTTATTAATTTAAAACCTTTGACATTTACATGAATTTGCTGTAAATTATCCGATGGACGAACATTTTAGTTCATCCGTATAATTAATATTCGTATTTAGGAGTGTTAAGCATGGATAATGTATTTGATTATGAAGATATTCAATTAATTCCGGCGAAATGTGTAGTTAATAGCCGTTCTGAATGTGATACAACTGTTACTTTAGGTGGACATACATTTAAGCTGCCTGTCGTACCTGCAAATATGCAGACTATTATTGACGATAAAATCGCTAATTATTTAGCTGAAAATGGTTATTTCTATATCATGCACCGTTTTGAACCAGAAAAACGGATTTCTTTTATTAAAGATATGCAATCTCGAGGACTAATCGCATCAATTAGTGTAGGTGTTAAAGAAGAAGAATATTCATTTATTGAGCAATTAGCAGAGGAACAAATAGTACCTGAATTTATAACAATTGATATTGCACATGGACACTCGAATGCAGTAATCAATATGATTCAGCATATTAAAAAACATATACCAGCCAGCTTTGTTATTGCTGGTAATGTTGGAACACCAGAAGCGGTTAGAGAATTAGAAAATGCTGGTGCCGACGCAACTAAAGTAGGAATTGGTCCAGGTAAAGTATGTATTACGAAGATTAAAACAGGCTTTGGAACGGGTGGTTGGCAACTAGCAGCACTACGTTGGTGTGCAAAGGCTGCAAGCAAGCCGATTATTGCTGATGGAGGAATCCGTACGCATGGTGATATCGCTAAATCTGTACGCTTTGGTGCATCTATGGTAATGATTGGATCACTATTTGCCGGTCACGAAGAGTCTCCAGGAAAAACAATCGAAAAAGATGGAAAGCTCTATAAAGAATATTTCGGTTCTGCTTCTGAATTCCAAAAAGGCGAAAAGAAAAATGTAGAAGGCAAAAAAATGTATGTAGAACACAAAGGGCCACTTGAAGATACATTGAGAGAAATGGAGCAAGATCTTCAATCTTCTATTTCTTATGCTGGTGGAAATAAACTAGAAGCTATCCGAAATGTAGATTATGTTATCGTTAAAAATTCAATTTTTAATGGTGATAAAGTTTATTAAACAATTTTTTTCATAAAATTAACAGAGGTATATATTTTTTCAAACAGACAAATGCTACAATAATCTTGTCATTCATTAATACATGAATAACATTAAAAAGTAGAGGAGTGTATCAAATGGCTGTTGATGTATATCTTAATTTTAATGGAAATTGTCGTGAAGCTGCAGAGTTTTACGCAGAAGTTTTTAAAACAGAAAAGCCACAAATAATGACTTTCGGTGAAGCACCACCAAGTCCCGATTACACGCTACCAGAGGAAGCAAAAGATTTAGTTATGCATACTCGACTAAATATTAGTGGAAGCAATGTCATGTTTTCTGATGTTTTTCCTGGTTCTCCTTTCATTGAAGGCAATAATATTAGCTTAGCAGTTGTAAGTAGAGATGAAAATGAAATTAGATCAGCATTTGAAGCACTTAAAGAAGGCGGAAAAGTAGGAATGGAGCTCCAAGAAACTTTCTGGAGTAAATGCTACGGATCCGTGAAGGACAAGTTCGGTATCGAATGGCAACTAAGCCTCGAAAACGATCAAATGCCTCAATAGAATAGCAAGGACTGTACAACAACGTAATTTGTTGTACAGTCCTTTTTTAATAGATAATGAAAGTTTATATAATTCAACTACCGTAAACTTAGTGTTCAAAAGTTTACTGACGGACAGAAAACTTTTTATGTGGACAGAAAAGATTTTATGCGGACAGAAAACTTTTTATGTGGACGGAAAAAATTTATATGGACGCATTTTTCCTGGCATTAATCAGTAGTAGGAAATTTAATAAATTTCCAAATGAAATGTCTCACACGTATTGCTTTAAAGCGTTCGATAAGCGTTTTTCTTATTATTAATAAAATATTTTTCCAGGATTTAGAATGCCTTTTGGGTCAAATAACGCTTTAACTGATTTCATTAATTCAACAGCTTCCCCATGCTCGGCAACTTGGTATTTCATTTTCCCTAGACCTACCCCATGTTCACCTGTGCATGTACCACCAAGTTCGATCGCTTTCAACGCAATTTGTGAATTTGTATATTCTGCTTTTTCAACTTCTACTGAATTATGTGGATCATACATAACAAGCGTATGGAAGTTACCATCGCCAACGTGTCCAAATACTCCTCCTATTAGTCCGCTTTCTTCTAGTATTTTACGACCAAATACAACCATTTCAGCGAGTTTTGAAATAGGAACACATGAATCCGATCCCGTAGATACTTTCCCTTTTATATGCTTATATGCATATGCCATTTCATGACGTGCTTTCCAGAGTTCTGTACGTTCTTTCGAAGAATTTGCGCGTTCCCAGTTTTTACAGCCAAATTCTTTCATCAGTTCTTCTACAACTGTAGCTTCTTCTTCCACGATATTCGGTGAGCCAGCAAATTCAAAGAAAAGGGAGTGTGCTTCTGGAAATGTATAATTTCCGTATTCATTTACTTGTTTTATGCTTTCAGAGTCCACTAGTTCCATACGCATTATTTGAATACCACTTGATAGAACAGCTTGAGCAGCTTCTGCACATTCACCGGGAGTTTCAAATGTGCAACGTGCAGCTAAAACTTTTTCGGGAATACCATGCAGTTTAACTGTAACCTTCGTTATGATACCTAGAGTTCCTTCAGAACCAGTGAAAATTCCATTTAAATGATAACCAGAAGATGATTTTTTCGCTTTTGAACCAGTATGTATAATACTTCCATTTGCTAGAACTACTTCTAAGTCCAATACTTGGTCCCGCATCGAACCATAACGTACTGCTGTAGTACCACTTGCATTGGTGGCAACCATACCTCCTATAGAAGCATCAGCACCTGGGTCAATTGGGAAGTATAGTCCATGTTTATTTACATACTCATTTAGCTGAAGACGTGTCATTCCAGGTTCTACTGTAATCATCAAATCTTCTGGGAAAAACTCCACTACTTTATTCATTTGATCGAAGTTCACTGAAATCCCTTTATTAATTGGAATAGCTTGGCCCTCTAAGCCAGAACCAGCACCATATGGCGTTACTGGAACATCATATTCATTTGCTAATTGAAGTACTTTCACAACATCCTCCACATTTTCTGGGAAAAACACAAAATCTGGTTCTACCCGGGGATGTGAAGATTCATCTCTACTGTGGCGATATAACTCTGATTCACTTTGACTCACTTTTTTGTTTCCTAGTTTTTCAATCAAACTATTCAACATCATTAAAAACACCTAACTTTCTAATAATTCTAAAATTTTTGTTTACAAGAATAGTAGCATAATATATTATGCTTGTATACAGTATACAGGAAGGAGGGGGACATTTGAAAAAGATACTTCCAAAAGAAACTCTTGCAGATCAAGCATTTAAGAGTATAAAAGATTCAATCATCGCCGGAAAGCTTGAACAAAACGAAGAGCTACCAGAAGAAAAATTGGCAATGGATCTAGGAATCAGTCGTACTCCAATTCGTGAAGCATTAAAGAGGTTAGCAGCAGAAGGGCTTATACAGTTAAATAAAGCAAAGCCAGCAACTGTAGCTACTTTTTCAATCGTTGATGGGCTACATTATATGGAAATTAGAAGACTTTTAGAAATTTACAATATCGATAAAAATACAGATAAAGTCTCTGAAAAAATACTGTATGATTTACAAAACAATTTGGAAGAACAATTAGAATCGATAAATCGTAATGATTTTCATTCATTTATCGATTTAGACCGAGAGTTTCATTTAATTCTTGCAAGTATTGGAGACAATAAGAAGCTAGTGGAGCTTATACATGATTCTAATGCTGGAGTTAATCGAGCATTTCTGATTCTTTCCAATACGTTACAAGTGAGTGCGGAGGAAGCTTACCACGAGCATACAAAGATATTAAAAGCACTTCAAAATCATCAAAAAGATTTAGCTAAACAACTTATGACAAGTCACCTAGATAATGTAGAAAAAAGATTTTTATCATATTGTACTCAGGGGGAAATGAAATGAAAAAATTATTCGCATTATTACTGATTATTGTTATAACACTATCCGCATGTGGAAGACCTACAGAAACAGTAACTACATCTAGTACAGGGGAGTCCGAAGGTTCTTACACAATTCGAATTGCGTACTTAGTCTCTGAAGAGCAATCCTCTCATATTGCGGCTGAAACTTTTAAAGAAAAGCTTGAAAAAGAATCAGATGGTCGATTAAAAGTTGAGTTATATCCAAATGGACAACTATATGCTTCAGACCGAGAAGCGATTGAAGCAGTTCAACTTGGAAATATTGAAATGACCATTCCAGCCGTAGCACCTCTTGCATCATTCAATAAAAAATTTATGGTATTCGATTTACCATTTTTGTTTAATGATCATGACGCGGCATACCGAGCGTTGGATGGAGCTCTTGGTGAACAGTTACTTGGAGAATTGGAAAACAATGATTTAAAGGGACTTGTTTTTGCTGAGAATGGATTCCGTCATATGTCTAACAATAACGGTCCGATTCATGGAGTAGCGGACTTAAAAGGATTGAAATATCGTACACTTGAAAACCCAGTGCATACAGATACATTTAAAGCATTTGGTGCAAACGCATCCCCATTTGCATTTGGTGAGCTATATACAGCACTTCAGCAAAAAACATATGATGCAATGGAATCACCGATTTCTCTCTATTACACAAACAAGTTTTATGAAGTACAAAACTACTTAACAATTACTTCACATGTCTATGCCGCAACTATTTTGTTGATGAATAATGAATTTTTCAATTCATTACCAGAAGATCTTCAACAGTTGGTTGTAAAGACTTCTGAAGAATATCGAACAGAACAACGTAAGCTTGCTCAAGAACAAGACGTAGATTTCTTAAACAAACTGAAAGAATCAGGAATGGAAGTGAATGAACTAACTCCAGAAGAACGTGAAGAATTTAAAGATGCAACGAAATCTGTTTACGATAAATACGTTTCAGAAATTGGTGAAGATTTAGTTAAAATGGCTGAGGATGCAAACAATCAATAATAAGGGGAAGGGATGGGAAAAATTTTTATGTTAAAGAAATTTGCAAAGTTTGAAGAAATCCTCCTTGTTTGGTCACTTGTTATTATGGTTGCCTTAATTTTTGGACAAGTAGTTGGTAGAAAAGTTTTTGAATCTGCTCCTAGTTGGACAGAGGAAATGGCAAGGTATATTCATATTTTTCAAGTTTGGATCGGCGCAAGCTATGCCGTAAAATTACGACAACATATAAGAGTGGAAGCGTTTGTTACACGCTTCCATGGAACTTTTCGTCAAGTACTAGAAACAATTTCAATTCTCATATGGTTTGTTATGGCACTTTTTTTGGCAGTATTTGGAACAGAACTAGTGTTAAGTAGTATTGAACATGGCCAACTAGCACCTGCTATGCAAATTCCAGTTTGGATTGCTTACTTAGCTATCCCACTTGGGGGTTTAGGAATGGCTATTCGATTAATTGTACAACTAGTGGAGGTATGGAAAGGAAACTATGACAAACCAGCAGATGAGGAGATAATCGCATGACAGTAGCATTATTATTTGGAACGTTATTCATTTGCTTATTAGTCGGTGTGCCGATTGCCATTTCTCTTGGAATTTCAGCTCTAGTTGCCATTTATTTTGGTTCTACATTACCCCTTGGGATTATTGCACAAAAAGCATTTACTTCTCTTGATTCATTTCCTTTATTGGCAATTCCTTTTTTCATGCTCGCGGGGGTGCTGATGAGTAAAGGCGGGGTTTCCAAACGTTTACTAGATATGGCTGCAGCAATGGTAGGTTGGATTGTAGGTGGACTTTCTTTAGTGACTGTTGTTGCTTCGATGTTTTTTGCGGCAATATCCGGTTCAGGTCCAGCAACAGTTGCCGCAATCGGTGGTTTTATGATTCCTGAAATGAAAAAGAAGAGATACGATGGAGGATTCGCGGCTGCAGTTTCTGCATCTGCTGGCTCTATAGGTGTTATTATTCCACCTTCTATTCCTTTCGTATTATATGGAGTAATAGGGAGTGTATCTGTAGGAAGTATGTTCTTAGCGGGTATTCTTCCAGGAATTCTAATTGGAATTGCTCTAATGATAACAGCTTATATAATTGCGAAAAAGAGAGGGTATACTTCAGAACAAAATGCAATTTTTTCATTTAAGGATGTTTTAAAAGCTACTTTTGATGCAAAATGGGCATTACTTATTCCGGTTATCATATTAGGTGGTATATATGGGGGATTTTTCTCTCCAACAGAAGCTGCGGTAGTAGCAGTAGTTTATTCTTTAATAGTAGGACTATATGTATATAAAGAACTTACATGGAAAACTGTCTATGAATGTTTTCGAGAAGCAGTTGTCATTAATGCAACAACAATGATTATTATTGGACTTTCTGTTTCCTTTGCTTACTTTATGACATTAGAACAAGTTCCGAATGATATTTCAACTTTCTTAACAGAATTATCTACTAATCCAATTGTCATTTTAATAGCGATTAATATCATACTATTAATAGTTGGTATGTTCATAGATACTATATCTGCGCTTGTAATTTTAACACCAATATTATTACCTATTGTTGTTGCAGTGGGCATTGATCCAATACATTTTGGCGTTATTTTAGTCTCTAACTTAGCGATTGGTTTTATCACACCGCCACTTGGTGTAAACTTATTTGTAGCCTCAAGTGTAGGGAATGTAAAGTTTGAAAAAATAGTCATGGCGATTATACCGTTTCTATTCTCAATGATTATTTGTTTAATCGTTATTACATTTATTCCAAGTTTATCTTTATGGCTACCAAGTTTTTTTAAGTAATATAAAGTGAAAGAAGGATGAAGTAGTATGTCTTTGAGCATAAATCCACGTGCTAAAACACTAACAGTACCAGGAATTCGGCAGTTTTCTAATCAACTGGTAAACTTTCCGAACGCTATTAATTTAACAATTGGGCAACCAGATTTTCCAACACCAGTCGCAGTAAAAGAGGCGGGGATTCGAGCAATTGAACAGAATTTGACTGGATATTCTCATAATGCAGGATTACTAGAACTTAGAGTAGCAGTCAATACCTTTTTCTCGAATAAATACGGATTCTCTTATGATCCTCAAAATGAAATTGTAATTACAAATGGAGCTAGTGAAGCAATTGACTCGATTTTCCGGACGATTTTAGAGGAGGGTGATGAGGTAATTTTACCAGCCCCAATCTATTCAGGTTATGTACCGGTAATTGAATTATGTGGTGCAAAAGTAGTCTATTTGGATACGACGGAAACGGGGTTTCAGCCATCAGCGAAAAATTTAGAGAGACTTATTACAGAAAAAACAAAAGCAATTTTGTTTAATAATCCTTCCAATCCTACTGGTGTTATCATACAAAAGGAAACAATGGATGAATTAGTACAAATGCTGAAGGGAAAAGAAGTCTTTATCCTGACTGATGAAATATATAGTGAAAATACTTTCTCGGGTGAACATCATTCATTTGCGGCATATAAAGAGCTTCAACATAAACTTTTTTATATTCATGGTGTTTCGAAATCTCATTCCATGACTGGATGGCGGGTTGGATTCTTAATGGGACCAGCTACAATTATGAAACAAGTAATGTTGGTACATGCATACAACTCAATTTGCGCTTCTTTACCTGCTCAACATGCTGCGATTGAAGCACTAACAAATTCAAAAGACACACCAATTGAAATGAATGTGGAGTATGTGAAAAGACGTGACTATGTATATGAACGTTTAAATAAAATTGGGTTACCAGTTGAAAAACCTAATGGAGCATTTTATATTTTCCCTTCTATTGAAGCGTTCGGTATGAACTCATTTGATTTTGCAACTAAGTTACTCCAAGAGGGTGGAGTTGCAGTTGTTCCAGGGAGTACATTTACACCTTATGGAGAGGGGTATATTCGTATATCATATGCATACTCTATGGCTGTGCTTGAAGAAGGTTTAAACCGTCTAGAAAAATTTATTCAAACTATTCTAAAGTAGTTATTGTGTAAAACTTGAAGAAGGATTGTGTTCTACTTTTCCCTAAGTTAAAATAGAATAAATTGTATGAAATTGTAATAGTGAAATACGCCTTTCAATTAAGAAAGAAATGGAGACTTTTATGAAAAAAATACTTTCGTATTCATTAGCTTTAGGGATTTTAGGTTCTGCAATGTTCATTCCATATTCAAACGCTTCTGCTGCTTCACTATCAAAAGCAGAAACAGCTGTAAAAACTGCTGAAAAGCATGCGGGAGAGCTTAAATGGCAAATATCGTATGAGACAACAAAGGTTATAAAAACACCGGATATGAAGGTGTTTAATGCAACAAAGTCAGCTTATTTACAGGCGAAAAAAGAAATTTCAGCATCGAGTGGCTCTGAAAAACAAAAGCTAGAGCAAAGATTAGAAGATAACGTTGGTATTCATTATGAACGTACAATGGGGTATGTAGATGCCATTACATCCGGTAATAAAATCGCAGCCTTGACGAAAAAGTTTCAACAACAGTACAGAGATGAACCAACTGCAGATTCTACTGAAAAAACATATCATGAGCTGTCTGCAGAAATAAGAAAGCAAGCGAAATTATTATATAAAGTTTATGGCAAATCAACACGGGATGCTTTCCTTGCTACTTTTAAGGCACCTGCTGAAAAAGTACTGGATGATGCGAAATACACGATTACAGCAAAAAGTGATTTGAGAAAGTTAAATACATTAGTAGGACAAAACGCGAATCAAGTAGTAGTTGAAAATCAAGTGAATCAATTATTTAACAGTTTAGATAAAATTGTTGAGGATGAAATTTACTATACTCTTTTTGATATATATAGCTTAACCATTCGAAACGATGCTAGTTTCTTAGCACAAGAGAAAGAACTGAAACAATTTTTCGCAACTACTAATGATCTTATTAATAAAGAAGATGTAGATGGAGTATTTAATTTATATAATGAAGCCTATCCAGATTATGAATATTTGAAAAAAGACATCCAAGATGCATTTGATCAATTTAATATGAAATTTGAATTGCTAGATGTAAACGTGTTATCTATTCTCGATGGATATGCATATGTAGAAGTAACGGATCGAATGACAGAGGGAACTGAAACAGATACTCTAACTAGTGTTTATTTAATGATAAAAGAGAACAATGCTTGGAAGTATTTCGATATATATGATGCTTACTAAGTTTACTAAAATTAAGACTGTAGACAGGGTACCCCGAGAGTTCTTCTCTCGGGGTACTTGTCAATATTGTAGGTATTTGAGTTCAAATTTCCCCTGAATTTTATGAGTTAGTCGTCTCTACGAAACGTTCTCATCTCGCATTAGGCAGCTAGCCATGTCCAATTCTTTTTCGTCTGTCGCCGCATGGAAAGGGTAGGCGAATTGTTGTGTACTCTCATCTATCACATAGTACCCACTCTCAGGATTTGTCGAACTCTACTTGATTTTCTTCATTTCATCACGCCGAACTTCTCCAGGGAAAACGGCTTTTTTCCGTTTTCTTCATGATCTAGATTAAGCTCTTCTTGAAGCTTTTCCTCGTAGGCAAGTGTTTCTTTCCTTACGATTTTCTTGTCATACTTGTATTTATTGCCACTCGCCTTCACATGAGCTGAATCAATGAATACATGGTCTTCTGATAAACCACGGTTCATAATCTCCCTTAAGATGCGGTAAAAGATTTAAAAACTCAACACTTTTTAAATTAGCCTACACTAGTCGATTGGAGTGGAAGGCGCGAAGACTCCTACGGGAACAGCACGAGCCGAAGCACCCGGACTGAGCGTAGCGAGGGAGAAGGCTGAGGCCGTGCCCGTGGAAAGCGTAGCGCCTGAAACGGAAATCGACGATTTCATACTATGTATTGTAAATAAAAAAAGATTATAGACAATTTCAAATTTCTTTGAGTTTGTCTACAGTCTGGACCCTAAATATATTAGGGTTTTATTTTATGTGTTGAAGTTTATGAGAACGTTAATGTTATTCTAAATATATAGTCCTGAAAGGATGAGATGTAGGTAAAGAACACTTGCCGGCTTCCATGAGTCGCTACAAACATTTGAAGCCAAGTCCTTGCCACAAAAACCGACCCGTGTATATGAGAGTGTTATTGCACTGGAAGTAGAAAGTAAGCCGCATATTGATTTCTAAGTAAAATCTAACACTTGGTCCTTGCGTAAAATAGGTGATGCGATGGTGATGTGTGATTGGTTTAAAGAAAAGTATAAATGAATAAAGAAATCCCAAAAGTCAGCGTTTAGACTTTTGGGATTTTTATAAGTTTGTCGCTATTATCGGATAAGCTGACGGTTAGGTCATTCAATTTCTAAATGTTTCTTTAACTGGAGAGTCACATTATTCAATTCTTGCTCATCCATCACATAGTACCAAATACCATCTATCCGTGTGCCTTCACCCTTTTCAAAAGATAAAGTTTCGATTTGATTTAACGCATTTTTGTATCCTTTTTGTATATCGATCATTTGTTCAAAGGTCATATTGGTCCGAATATTCTCTTGAATGGATGCTAAGAACTCCTTGTATTTCCATAAGTTATTAACAGTTGCTCCTTCTTTTAAAATGGCTTGAAGTACTTGTTTTTGTCTAGCTTGTCTTCCAAAATCACCTTGAGGATCATCCTTTCGCATGCGTACATATGTAAGTGCCTGCTCACCGTCTAAATGAATGATTCCTTCATTGAATGTATATCCACCTTCTTGAAAAGCAATTGGGTTATCTACATTAACTCCCCCAATGATATCAACAATTTCTAGAAAGCTCTCCATGTTTACTTGTAATATATAGTCAACTGGGATATTTAAAAGGTTCTCAATTGTATCTAATGACATTTCAATTCCACCGAAAGCATACGCATGGTTAATTTTGTCTAGCTTAGCTTTGCCGATAATTTCGGTATATGTATCCCGTGGAATGCTAATCATCTTCGTTGAATTTGTCGTTGGGTTAACTGTTAAAACGATCATAGTATCCGAACGTCCTTTGTCTCCCTCTCTTTCATCGACCCCCAGGAGGAGCAAAGAAAATGGTTCCTTTTTAACTAGTTCAACTTCAGTAGTTCTTAACTCGGAAATCTTTCGTATTTCTGGCTCGTGGATGGTTTGTATTGTTGTGGAAACATCATTATAAATACTGCTTGCATAGACGACTCCCCCTATTAAAAAACATGTAATAAGTGAAATCCAGATAACTTTCTTCTTTGACATAGAATCCCCGTTTCTTTTAGGCGTAAATGTATTGTTATTAGTATGTAATAGAGTCTTAAATTATTATAAAATCATACGCTTAGTATGGATATTCATAAAATTTATTAAACATATGCTTATAATACCCTTGCTCTCTCTACTTCCTATTAAGATTTGATAAAAATGGACGAGATAAATAGAAAGATAAACGGGGGAAGTTATGAAGAGAATCGGAAAATTTATGCTAAGCATTGGAATAATATTTTTGCTTTTATCAACAAGTTTAGAGGTGACAGCGACAAAGGGAGGGTTTGATAAAGTATATACTCCTTTTGAGCGAACGGTTGCGATGAGTGGAGCAGCTTCAAATGTAAATGGTGTTCCGTATCAATATGTAATTCTTCAAGGTGAGCCCGCAGTTCTTGCAGTGTATAAGCTTCCTTCAAAGGAATTAATGGATCAAGTTAAATTACCCAAATCAACTGCAGCTTGGGCAATTACGATAGACAAGAATGGACACGCATGGATTGGTGGGACGCCAACCGCAGCTTTATATAGTTATAATCCCACGAACAAGAAATTAATAAATCATGGAACACCAGATAGTAGTCATACATCTATCTTAGATTTAGAAGTAGTAGGGAATGCGATTTATGGAAGCACAGCTCCTAATGGAAAAGTATTTAAATTTCAAAATGGAAAGTTCTCAACAATAGGAGCAGCAACAGGAATTCAAAAAAATGCACGAAGTCTAGCTTTCCAAACAGGAAGCAATAGGTTATTCGTTGGAGCTGGTTCTAAAGCTTCCCTAATTGTTTGGGATTTAAAAACGAATAAAAAGACCGAAATTTTACCTGCTAAATATAAAACTGAAAGTGATGTCTATGACTTAGATTTTGCAGAAGGGCTTATTTTTGCCAAGCTCAGTCCAAGTAAAAAAGTATTAGTTTTTGATGCGAAAACAAACAAATTTATGAAAGAATTAGCAGTTGGCTCACGAGGAGTTTCTTCTCCTTTAGATGGAAATGTCTATTATTCGTATATGACTAATTCATCCACCAGCTTATATCAATTTAATACGAAATCAAGTATTACAAAAGATATGAAGATTAATTTAGCAGGGACTGAAGCTGTCTCAATGGATTTTGTAAAATTACCATCAGGAGACACAATGCTAACTGGACTATTAGGAAATACAGGAACTCACCTTTTATATAATCAAACAAAAAATAAGGTTGAAATTTCAAAATTGAATCTACCAAAACAAAGTGTACCAATTCATACGATTAGTTCAGATGGTAAGGGGAATATATTCACAAGTGGCTATGTTTCTGGCCAGGTCTCTATCTTAAATCCCATTACGAAAAATAAAACACAAATTACTAGTATTGGACAAGTAGAGGGTATGACTTCTTACAACGGGGGAATGTATTTGGGTGTTTACCCTGCAGGGGACGTCATGTATTATCATCCCGAAACGAATCCGCATGGAAAAACGGTTTTTTCTGTTTCACAGATGGGACAAAATAGACCGATTTCATTAGCGATAGCACCTAAAGAAAAAATCCTTGCGGTAGGGTCGCATCCAAAACAAGGAACAGTATCCGGAAGCTTAAGCTATTATAATTTGAATACGAAAAAAGTAGTTAATCGAAAAGCACCTTTTCCAAATCAAAGTATTGTGGCATTAACTTATTCAAATGGTTATTTTTATGGAGGAACTTCTACATTTGCGAATAGTAAATCTGGTGGAATCGGTATTGCTAAATTTTTTAGAATTCCAGTAAACAATATTAATGCGAAGCCAGAGGAGTTACCTTCCCCAATCGCAAAGCCTAGACTTATTTCTGCAATGATCACTGGCCCCTCATCTACTATTTGGGGAGCGGCAGATGGAACAGTATTTGTATATAATTCAAAGACGAAAAATTCTAAGACTATACCTGTCGCAAGCCGTACAAGTGGACAAATTAGAAATGGATCTTTAGTGGATGGAAAAGATGGGTTCATCTATGGAACTATTGAAAATAAACTATTTCGTATTCATTCCACATCTTTTAAGCTAGAGTTGTTGGGTACACAACAATCAAACGGGGTGGCACTAGGGGCTGACGGTAACATCTATTTTACAACGGCAGGAGATATTTGGAGATATAACAAATAATAAAAGGTCAGTACCGAATATTGGTACTGACCTTTACTTTATTCTTCTACTTTTGTTGCATTCAGTTGTAAATAATATCGAATAACATCTCGGAAGAAAGAGTGAAGCATTTCATTAAACATATGAAGAGCATCAAAAGAATACAGTCGATATGGATCCTCTTGGGAATAACCTCTAATACTAATACCTTCTCTTAAATGATACAGATTGTCTAAGTGAGTAATCCAAGATCGATCCAATGTTTCTAAGTAGATGGATTGGATATCGCTCCAATTCTCGTCATCTTTATCTGTATTATGAAGGACTTCTAAGGCAGTATTGTATACGTCCTCAAGCGTTTTTGTTAATTGCTCTTTGTTTTCAGTTTTTATCGATTCAAAAATATTTTCATCTTTTAAAGTCAACATATTTATTATTTTTATTTCATCAATAATTTCATTTAAGATAGTTGAATTAGTAGTTACATCTAAATTCAATTCTGGGATTTCTTCAACTAATCCATAAAATCTTTCTTGCATTGCATTTTCAATAAGCAATTGCATATTTTCTACTTTTAATGCTTTTTCTCGGTAGTTATACATAACCTTTTGTTGATCGTTATTAATATCATCCAATTTTAATAGATGAGATCGACTGGAGAAATGCATACCTTCAATAACCTTTTGTACATTATATACAAACTTCGTAGGATTAGGTGAAAGGATTAAGCCGGTCTCATCCGTTTTCACTTTACCTTTATACTTATCAAACTCTTCTTCATCGTAGTAATGGAAAAGCTCATCTTCAAGTGAAACGATAAATTGAGTGCTACCCGGATCACCTTGACGACCTCCACGTCCACGAAGCTGCATGTCGATACGGGCACTACTGTGGAGTTCGGTACCGATAATATGTAGTCCACCTAGCTCTGCGACACCCTCACCCAACATAATATCTGTTCCACGTCCAGCCATATTCGTTGCTAACATAATTTTATTCATTTGTCCTGCACTTGCGATTATTTCTGCTTCGTCTTCTACTGTTTTTGCATTTAAAATAGAATGTTCAATGCCCAATTCATATAGGTGAGCAGAATATTTTTCAGATTGTTCAATAGAAGTTGTACCTATTAATACCGGGCGTCCTGTCTCATGGTATTTTTGTGTTTCTTCTACAATTTTTTTCATTTTATCTTTAGCAGTTAAGTATACAAGTGTGTCCATGTCTACACGTTTATTTGGTTTATTCGTAGGAATTTCAGTCACTCTTAAATTGTACGTTTCCCAAAATTCATCACGAGAAGGAACGGCACTTCCTGTCATACCAGATACATGTTTATATAATCTAAAGTAGTGCTGAATCATAACAGAAGCTTGCGTATTATTCTCTTCTTTCACCGTAACCTTTTCTTTTGCTTCGATTGCTTGGTGTAACCCATCACTAAATGTACGGCCTTCCATAATACGACCTGTATATGGATCGACAATCATAATCTTATCATCTTTGACAATATAATCTACATCTTTGCGCATAACAACTTTAGCTCGAAGGGTCTGCATTGCAATATGCATAAATTCACGGTGCTCGCTATCGTATACATTATCAATGCCGAAAGCCGCCTCTAAACGGTCTGCGCCATTATCGAGCAACACGATTTGTTTTGTTTCAGGATAATACTTATAATCATCATCATTTTGGAAAGAGTCGATGACAAGATGCATTATTGGAAATAAGTTTAAACTTGCATTCGATTTCCCCGCAATAATTAAAGGAGTTCTCGCTTCATCTATTAATATACTATCCACTTCATCGATCAAAGCATAAAACAATGGTCTTTGAACTAATTGGTCTACGCCTTGAACCATATGGTCCCTTAAATAATCAAAACCAAATTCTGTTCCAGTCCCATAAGTAATATCGCAATTGTAAGCAGCTTGCTTTTCATACGTTTCTATACCTGAAACATTAAGTCCAACGGTCAAACCTAAAAACTCAAACAAAGGCTTCATTTGTTCGTAATCTCGACTTGCCAAGTATTCGTTTGCTGTAATAATATGAGTTCCTTTTCCAAATAGAGCCATAACATAGGCAGGAAGGGTAGCAACTAAGGTTTTTCCTTCTCCTGTCTGCATTTGTGCTATTTGAGATTGAGTTAAAACTGCACCACCCATTAGCTGTGAGTCATAATGGCGCTTATTTAGTACGCGTTTGGATGCCTCTCGAACAACCGCGAATGCTTCCACAATTAATTCTTCTGGTGAAACTCCCATATTTAATTGATCCCGAAACAGGTCAGAATAAGCTCTCAGTTCCGCGTCTGTTTTATTTGTAAAAGAATCTTCTAAAGTATTTATTTTAGAAACTATTTTTTTTAGCTGTTTAAGTTCAATGACTTCGCCTGAAATCATTTTTTTAATAGAATGTAACATTTTCATTCTCCCTACTTTTTTATTCCAACATCTATTATATCACGAAAAAATGAAGCTAGCATTTTCTAGTTGAATTGCTATTATTTCAATTATATTACAAGAATAAGTTTAAAAAGTTACCAAATGATGTTAATATTATTATATAAAATAAGGGGGAATTACAATTTGAAGAAAGTTTATTTACCAATTATTGCCGCTATGATAGCAACGCCAACAGGAAATATTGTAAGTGCAGAAGAGCTTACGAAGACTGAAGAACAAATAAATACAGAAGAAGTTGTGGAAGTAGATAATTCAGAAGAATGGTTAGAAGATGTTGTAGAGATAGAGCCAGTGGAAGAAGAAGTAGTAGTAGAGGAAGGGTATGAAAACTTAGGTCCATTAATTTATAAATCTTCCGCAATTTCATCTAAAATTGCAGCAAATAATGAGGGAGACTACTTTATTTATTACATCATGCACGGATCTCCAGCAGCGTTAGTAGTTGTAGACTATGAAACGAAAGAAATAGTACATACATTTACATTAGAAGATTCAAAAAGCGCCTGGGGATTGGACGTTGATGAGAACGGAAAGCTTTGGATTGGTGGATCTGTAGCAAGTGTGCTCTATAGTTATGATCCAAACACAGAGGAATTTGAAAAGCATGGAAGTATTTTTTCCAATAAAAGTGATACTTCTATTCAAGATTTAATCGTTTCTGGCAATAAAGTTTATGCAGGATCTGCTTATGGTGGTTCACTCGTTGCTTATGACACGGAGACAAAAGAAATAGAAGAGTTTGGGCAAATTCGTAAAAGAAAAGAATTTGTTAAAGCAATTGTAGCAGATGAAGAAACAGGAGAAATATTTGTTTCGATCGGTTCGTCAATGGATTTATTAGTGAAAAAGCCTAAAGCAAAAAATTTCACTTCTTTTTTACCATCAAAATATATGTCTGAAAAATATGCGCAAGATCTAATTTTAACAGATGATTTTGTAGTTGCAAGATTATATCCATCCAATGTTGCCGTAGTATTTGATAGAAAAACCTTAAAAATTGTGGATGAGTTTGAATTGAATTCAAAAACAGTTTCTACATTGTCTCCTGATGGAAAATCCTTATATTACACAAAAGCCCAACAATTAATGAAGTACGATTTTGAAACAAAAGTGCATACAGAACTTGGTTTATATTTACCAAAAGGGACGGAAGCAATTAATTTAGATTTCATCTTAAAAGAAACAGAAGATGAAGTAGTTACAGAGGAACAATTAAATGTATCTTCATCAATTACATCAATTGGCACTGAGCCAGCTTTAAAGCAACCAATTGTGGATAAGCCGATTACTGAAGAATCTAACATAGAAAAACCAGTGGAAGAAGTACCAATAGAAGAGGGATCAAAGGGGTGGATTCTTTCTGGTATGGTCGATAATTTAGGTCAACTATTCGAGTACAACCCACAAACATCAGAGATAAAATATCTTCAATTTGAATTACCTGAGCAGCCAGTAGAATTATATACATTAGCTTCAAGCTCAGATGGGACAAAAATATTTGCTAATGGTTATATGTCAGGCGGGCTTGGAGTATATGATGTAGCAACAGGGAACAAAGAATTGTACCGAAATATTAGTCAAATTGAAACAATGTTTGATATTAACAATAAGCTATACATCGGTGCATATCCACTAGCTAGAGTACTAATTTATGATCGTTCAAAACCATGGGATACTGCAAATCCAAAAGAGGTTATCCGAATGAACCAATACGGTCAAGAAAGAACAACGGCTGTAACACCATATAATGATGGAAAAGAAATTATATTTGGAACATTGCCAGATGCTAGTGTTGGTGGTGGAGCTCTTGCTTTCTATGATACTGTAACAGAGAAATTTGATATATACGAAAACTTTATATACAACCAAAGTATCGTTTCACTGGCAAGTAGAGGAACAGAAGTGTACGGGGGAACTTCTATCCATGCGAATCAACAAGTAAATCCAAGAGGAGCAAGGTTGTTTTACTTTAATAGAAGCAATCCGGATTACAAAAAGTATATACAATTACCTTTTGATTCTAGTATGATTACAAGTTTAATTGTTGATAGCAATAATAAAATTTGGGGAATGGCAGATGGTAAATTATTTGTTTATACAGATGAATTTACAGAGATTAAGTATGTTGAGTTACTCCCTTTAATTTCTGGTAGATTCCGTAATGCTCAAATAATTGATAGTAATGACGGATATATCTATGGAAGTGTAGAAGGAAAACTCTTTAAAGTTGCTAAAGATAAATTAGAAGTAGAATGGCTGAAGGACAAAGGGGTTTATGGACTTGAGAAGGACATGAATGGAAACCTTTATTATTACGATGGCAGTAATCTTTGGAAATATACAATTGAAAAAAATCGCGATAAAAAACAACAAGAATAAGGAGAATTCCAATTAAATGAAACAAAAATTGCTATACTTTTTTATTATTTTTGCTATCGTCACGGGTGCAATTTTCCAACCAAGCCAAGCAGAAGCACAAACAACTACCAAAGTTTATTGGGACGGTATTTTAATGGTTCCTGGTCAAGTCGGGAAAATTAAAGTAGTAAAACCGATCAACCTTTGGAAACGTACTTCAAATGGTTTGGTGTTTGAAAGAGTTTTAAAAGTAGGCGAGCAGTATCGAGTGTACCGTTATGATAACTTATATGGCGGACAATACGGACTTGGCGGTAATATGTACATTACGAAAATGGCGGGCTATGTAGAGTACAAAACGCCTTCCAAAGCAAAATTAAAAGAGTTGGCAAATGCACAAGGAAATACAGTGCCAGGTAATTCATCAAATTTATTCCCAACTGAAGCTACACCTACCCTTACAGGTGGTAAAGTCTTGAGTCAATCCGTAACTCAACTTGCACCAGGAATACGTAAAAAGTACTTCGATATAGATGGTGCGATTGGTGCACAAAACGTATTTATGATTGAATATGATGGCAAAACATCTAATATCGGATTTAAAACGGAACTTGCTAAAGACCAATTAATTGGTCTTGAAACAACTTCTTCCCAAGCAAATAGTGTGGAACAAAATGATTCTTACCATGTTGTTGCAGGAGTGAACGCTGATTATTTTGATAAGCAAGGTCAGCCTATTGATTTGATGATGATGGATGGTTCCATTGTTTCCACTCCACAAACAAACATAAATGAATTAGCAGTTTTAGGTATTAAAGGAGACAATAAAGCGATTATTGGTGCTCCCAAAGTATCGATGAATGTTTCTGTAAACGGTCAATCCTATGCTATTAACTCTGTTAATAGAAAGAGATTAGCAAATCATTTAGTAGTTTATACAAGAGATTTTGCAGCAACAACCAATACGAATGAGCTTGGTACAGAAATTAGAGTGAAAGTAGAGTCAGGTAAATTAAATGGACAGGAAGTTTTAACTGGAACAGTAATTGAGAATATTACTGGAGTAGGAAATGCTCCTTTAAATAAAGGAGAGATCATTTTATCTGGACATAACTTTGCAAGTCAATTCTTACAAAATGTGCAAGTTGGAGATAAAATTGAGATCCAAACAGCATTTACTCCAGCTGAATGGAACGAAGTAAGAGAAGCTGTGAGTGGACGTTATCATTTAGTGAAAAACGGTACGATCCAAACGATTAAAGTTGCAGGAGTAGCACCGCGAACAGCTGTTGGTGTCAGAAAAGACGGAAGTATATTTACAACAGTTATAGATGGAAGAACAACTGAAAGTAAAGGTTTAACGTTACAAAACACGGCTAAATTGATGAAAGATTTAGGTGCAAATTATGCCATGACCTTTGATGGCGGTGGTTCTTCTACTCAAGTTACAAGAAATCTTGGTGATAGCAAAGTAACTGTTGATAATAAACCATCCGATGGAAATGAGCGAGCGGTATCAAACAGTTTATTATTTATTAGTAAATATAAAACAGGTCCTTTATATACAATCACACCAGCATCCAATGTAATGGAGGTATTCCAAGGAGCTGCATACACAGAGTTATCTGTTCCTGTAAAAGGAATCGATCAATACATGAATCCGGTGGCGGTATCTGGGAATGGAAAAGTTACTTCATCCATTTTAAAATCAAGTGGTGGGAAACAAGTAGTATCAGCGACTCCAGGAACTTATTCAGGAGTAGTAACTTATGATGGAAAAACAACGAACATCAAAATCAAAGTAACAAATACTCTAGATAGTATTGTTCCGTCTAATAGTTTCTTAGAATTACAAAAAGGGCAAACGGTACAACTTTCTGCAAAAGGAATGAAAAATGGACAAGCAGTCTTAACAGAAGCATCTGCATTTAACTGGACTTCGACTGTCGGAACGGTACAATCTAATGGAAAGTTTACTGCTCAAAATAAAGATGGTGTTGGTACAATTACAGTGAAGTATGGAACAAAATCTATTACGATTCCTGTAATTGTAGGTAATGTTGCTCCAACTATATTAGAATCTTTTAATAAAGGTATTTTTAATTATGAAGCAACAGGAGACCGTGTGAAATCTGTTTCTGTTCAGGAAGCTAAGAATGATAGAGACGGTACGAAGGCTATTAAACTAGTTTATGATTTTACGAATACTTCAGGAACTTCCGGAGCATACGTTAACGCAAAAACTAAATTAACAATCAGTACTCCTGCTAAAAAAATCGGTATGTGGGTTAAAGGTGATGGAAAAGGTAACTGGTTGAGAGCGCAACTTGAAGATGCATCTGGAAAAGTAGTACATCTTGACTTTGATAAAAATGTAAATTGGACAGACTGGAGATTTGTAGAAGCAATCCTACCGACAGGTTTGTCTTATCCACTAAAAATGGATCTTCCAATTCGATACATGCAAACAGAAAATGCAAATAAATCAAATGGTGAAATAATTATTGATGATATTCAATCCATTTATAAGGACTGACTTTGTAACCAATAACCTATCCTATTGTTATAAGTAAAAAGTAGTAGCTGTTGCCAAGAAATTGGATTTGTGCTAACGTAATTAGTATGGATTTTGGCTAACTGTGGAGGGAAATACATGGCTTCGGAAGAAAAAAATAAGGTGGGTAAAAATTCACCTAGTTCATCGGCAGAAGAACATGCACCAAAAGTAATTGGTTATTACAAACGCCAAGCATGGGCTCTAAAAGTGTTTGAAAAAATTGATCAAGACAATGTAGTGCAAGATGGTAAAAATGTAATTCTTGCATCTTCTATTATTCAGTCCAAAAACGATTTGTATTTTCCTGCTTTTATACGAATCAACATTAAAGAAAAGGGACAAGTTGCAGGTGCTTATTTAATTGTAGAAGATGATGATAGTTTTCAATTATACCCTCTTGAAAACGCAATGGAAGAATTAGAAATGGATGAATTGCTACCATTTAAGTATCGTACGCTTGAGCAAATTGATGGAGACGAGTTTCAAGTAAATTGGCCAGATTTCTCATGAGAACAGCAAATATGCTAGTTACTGAGGAGTAAAGTAAGTAAGTAAAATGATTCACCTTTATATGGAGTGTATAGAAAAGACTGATTATCGCTTATAATGAAGCGAAAAGTCAGTCTTTTCTTTATTTATATTAAACTTGGTTACAACTCTATTTTTATAGTATAATCATTAATTGAGGAAACTTTCATGTTGCTGATTCGTCTATTGGTTGAGTAGAAATAAAAAGGAAACTTAAATAAAAAGACAAGGATGATATTTTTGGATATAAAATTACTTCTTGCTTTTATCGTATCCCTGGTAACTGCTATCGCTGTTACTCCACTCGTTATAAAACTGGCACATAAAATTGGAGCTGTAGATAAACCTAACAAACGGAAGGTTCATCAAAACGTGATGCCAAGATTAGGTGGACTCGCAATATTCATTGCAGTTACAGTTGGATATTTTGTGGCAGGATTATATGAAGCAAAAATAACTGGTATTATGGTTGGTGCATTGATTATCATTGTTTTGGGAATAATAGATGATAAATATGAAATTTCTGCGAAAATAAAATTATTAGGCCAGATTCTTGCTGCTTGTGCAGTAATGGGAAGTGGTCTAACAATTGAAGTGTTAAATATCCCATTTTTAGGTGTATTTGATCTTGGGATATTCTCATATGTCGTTACATTATTTTGGATTTTGGCAATTACAAATGCAATCAACTTGATTGATGGTTTAGATGGGTTATCAGCAGGTATCTCTTCTATTGTATTTGCTAGTATTGCATTTCTGGCATTTTCAGCAGATAAAATGTTAATATTAACTCTTTCCTTAATATTGTTAGGTAGTACACTTGGATTTCTTTTTCACAACTTTTACCCAGCGAAAATCTTTATGGGTGATACAGGATCTATGTTTTTAGGATATGCTATCGCTATTCTATCGTTATTAGGATTGTACAAAAGTGTGACATTGTTTAGCTTTGTTGTACCAGTTATGATTTTAGGAGTACCAATTTTTGATACATCGTTTGCCATCATACGCAGACTTGTAAATAGAAAGCCGATATCGGTTGCAGATAAATCACATTTGCATCATCGATTATTAGCGCTTGGTTTAACACATCGAGATACGGTATTAGTAATATACGGATTTGGTTTGATATTTAGTATCGCTGCCATTACTTTTGAAACGTTAACATTAAGATGGGCAATTTTTATCCTTGTCTTTATCTTGATCGCGTTTGAAATTATTGCAGAAAAAATTGGTCTTGTTAACGAAGATTATCGACCAATTATTTCTGTGTTCCGGAAGGTTGTTGGGTATAAGCGCAACTAGCTTTTTGACTGATGAGAAGCGTTTTATTGTTGTATTGAGGCAGCGCGTGGGCCCACTCGATGTGGGTCATGCAACCGTTGCGACAGGGATGTCGCGAACTTAGGTTGCCTCGAATGACAAGCGTTTTCAATCAGACAAAGGGAATTACCTTTATAAGGGATTTTGTGCTTTTCACATATATAATTAATTTAATGATAGGTTGGTGTAAACGAAATGAAAGTACCAATGTTAGATTTATCTGAGCAATATGCATCTTTAAAAAGTGAAGTATTGGAAGCATTAGATAGTGTTATGAGTAGTTCACAATTTATTCTAGGTGATAACGTGAAGAAACTGGAAGCGGATATCGCTAAGTATAGTAATGTTTCTCATGGTATAGGTTGTGGAAATGGTAGTGATGCAATACATATTGCTCTACAAGCTGCTGGAATTGGTGCTGGAGATGAAGTAATTACAACACCTTTTACATTTTTTGCAACAGGTGGAGCAATTGTAAGAGCTGGAGCAACTCCAGTTTATGCTGATATTGATCCAGTAACGTTTAATCTTGATCCTGCAGAAATTGAAAAACATATTACAGATAGAACAAAAGCGATTATTCCAGTACATCTATATGGTCAAATGGCAGATATGGTGCGCATTCGTGAAATCGCTGATAAACATAATCTAATTGTAGTTGAAGATGGAGCTCAAGCAATTGGAGCTAAACAAGGCGAATATTCTGTTGGTCAATTAGGAGATGCAGCTACATATAGTTTCTTCCCGACTAAAAACCTTGGTGCATATGGTGATGGTGGAATGGTCGTTACAAATAACGATGATATCGCTGAAAAAAGTAGAGTAATTCGTGTGCATGGTAGTAAACCAAAATACTATCATAGCGTTCTTGGGTATAATAGCCGTTTAGACGAGATACAAGCTGCTGTTTTAAATGTGAAATTCCCTCATTTAGATAAATGGGGTGAACAACGCAGAGAGCATGCAGAATTCTACACAAACTTACTAAATGAAAAAGTGTCTGAACATGTTCAAACACCTGTAATAGCAGAAGGGTTTTATCACGTATTTCATCAATACACAATATTGACTGAACGCCGTGATGAATTACAAGCTTATTTAAAAGAAAACGGTGTTGCAACGATGATTTATTACCCTCTACCATTGCATGTTCAACCTGTTTTTGAAAGCTTAGGCTATAAAAAAGGGGATTTCCCTAAAGCAGAAAAAGCTGCAGATCAAGCACTTTCTTTACCGATGTTCCCAGAATTAAAAGAGGAACAACAACAATACGTTGTAGAGAAGATTGCTGAGTTTTTTGCGAAATAATAAAACGGCAATTTGGTAGAGGGGAACGTTAACACGTTTCCCTCTACCTGCCTATATTTAGATGTTTTTTGAAGGAGAAGTGAAATGACGGAAAATAAAAGCTATCGTTTATACGATTCATTAGAATTTTTTTGGAGAAAGAAAGTATGGTTTATCATTATCCCATTAATTGTAGCTATTTTAGGCTATTTTGGTTCAATGCTTATTCCGAAAGATGGTGATTATGTTGGTAAAAGTACAGTATTCACTGGTTCAGTGAAACTAGAGGCTTTAACAAATCCAGACCATATTATGGCTAAATATGGTCAACATTTCTCAGGGAAATCAGAAGTATTTGTTCCAACTAGAAGTTATATTAAGACAGAAGTCTATGGTGATAACGAAGAAACAGTAACAAAAGAGCTTAACCAATTTAATGATCAATTGTTAGAAGCCTTAATGAAACAAGATGATAAAATTATTGCAGGTACCGAAACGTATGCATCTGCACAGTCAGAACGTGTAAAAACTTTAAACGCAACAATTGAAGCATATAAAACTGCTTTGGCGGGCACTGATAATCTCACTGTTATAAATAATTACACAACTTTGTTAAGTGCTGCTGAGATGGATTTAACTAATGCAATGGCTACAGAGCAACGTGTAAGAAATGATATTATTGCATTCGAACATCCTGAGTTGGCAAAAACATCCGTTGTAAAAACTAAATCTTATGGTTTAGAAGGTGCGATTGCAGGATTAGTCTTAGGGTTATTATTGACTATCTTTATTTTATCTTTATGGAAATACATTTTAGAAGCAAGAGGGAGTAAAAGAGCATGATTCAATTTGCAATTGTAGGTATGGGTTTCATCGCAGATAAACATATAGCTGCTATTCGCAATACAGAAGGCGCAAACTTATTTGCCATTTGTGATACAAACCCAGATAGACTAATAATAGATGATGAAAACGTATTAAAATATACTGACTTAGATAAAATGCTTGCGGACAACCCTCAAATTGACGTAGTGAATATTTGTGTGCCATCTGGTCTTCACGCTAATTTGACTAAGATTGTTGCAAAGTATAAAAAACATATAATTACAGAAAAACCGATGGCTTTAAATTCAGCAGATGCGAAAGAGATGATGGACGTAGCAAACTCTGAGGGTGTAAAACTTGCAATTGTTCACCCAAATAGATACCGTCCAGCAATTATGGAAGTTCGTAAACTGATGGATGCTAATGGTTTTGGTAAGGTAAGCCATGCAAATGCAACTGTTCGATGGAACAGAGGACAAGAATATTACGATCAAGCTCCGTGGAGAGGAACGAAAAAATTTGACGGTGGCGTTCTAATGAATCAAGCAATACATAATCTGGATTTGCTTTTATGGTTTATGGGCCCAGTGAAATCGGTTCAAGGTTTGGTCGCAACAAGATTCCGTGATATCGAAACAGAAGACGTTGCTACTGGAATTGTCGAATTTGAAAGTGGTGCACTTGGCGTGATAGAAGCTGCTACAACCATCTATCCTCAAAACCTTGAAGAATCCCTTTCAATTTTTGGAGAAACTGCTAGTGTGAAAGTTAGTGGGAAAAATGCTTTATATATTGAAACGTGGGATGTAGAAGGTTATAAAGATGAGGAAGTAGAATCATTAAAGTCAAGTATACAAAACGATCCTTGGGGTAAAAAAGGACATGATTGTATTATTGAGGATATGGTAGCTGCAATAAATGAAAATCGTGAGCCAGCTGTAAGTGGTTTAGACGGATATAATCCAGTTCGTTTGATCGAAGCTATTATTGAATCATCCGAAACAGGAAAACGTATTACTTTCTCTTAATACAAAGAAGCGTTAGAATGTTGCAGATACCACATTAATAATGGTGCATATGAAAAAACAAGTTTTCCATTCTTATTGATAATAAAGGAGAGACAATTATGTCTACATACTATGAAGAACTATTAACAAAAATTGAAAATCACACTGCTACAATTGGTGTTGTCGGATTAGGTTACGTAGGATTACCACTTGCTGTTGAAAAAGCAAAAGCTGGTTACAATGTAATCGGATTTGATGTACAAGAATCAAAAGTACAACAAGTTAATGAAGGTATTAACTATATTGGAGACGTTGTAGATAATGATTTAAAAGATATGGTAGAGTCAGGTCACTTAAAAGCATCTTCTGATTATGGTTCTATTAGCTCGGTAGATGCCGTAGCAATTTGTGTACCAACTCCATTAGATATTTACCAACAACCTGATACTTCTTACGTTGAAAGCTCAGTGAATGAAATTGCTAAATATGCTAAAAAAGGTACTTTAGTTGTTCTAGAATCAACAACGTATCCTGGTACAACAGAAGAAATTATTAGAAAAGCATTAGAAGAAAAAGGATTTACAGTTGGAGAAGATATTTTTATCGCTTATTCTCCAGAACGTATTGATCCAGGTAATAAAAGCTTTAATACAAAAAATACACCAAAAGTTGTTGGTGGTATAACGGAAAAATGTACAAATGTAGCAGCTGCACTTTATAGCAGTGTTTTAGATGGGGATGTTCATAAAGTATCCAGCCCAGCAATTGCTGAAATGGAAAAGATTTTTGAAAATACCTTCCGTCATATTAATATTGCCCTTGCAAACGAAATGGCTATTTTATGTGAAAAAATGGGAATTGACGTTTGGGAAGTTATTGATGCTGCAAAAACAAAACCATATGGCTTCATGGCGTTTTACCCAGGTCCTGGACTAGGTGGACACTGTATTCCAATCGATCCTTTCTATTTAACATGGAAAGCTAGAGAATATAACTACCACACTAGATTAATCGAATTAGCTGGTGAAATTAATAACTCTATGCCAGACTATGTTATCACTCGAGCAATGCAAATATTAAACGATGAAGGTAAAGCACTGCGTAACGCAAAAGTATTATTGCTTGGAGTTGCTTATAAAAAAGATATTGATGATATGCGCGAATCTCCATCATTAAAATTGGTTGAATTGTTATTACACCATGGTGCAGAGTTCAAAACGGTTGACCCGCATGTAGGGAAGTTCAGAGTAAATGGTCAAGTTTTAGAAACGACTGAATTAACGGATGAACTTCTAGATGAGGCAGATATCGTAGTCTTAGCAACGGATCATACTGCTTTTGATTATGAAAACATCGCGAAAAGATCAAAAGTAATTTTTGATACTCGTAATGCATTTAAAGGTATTGAAACTCCAAATCGTTATATCAAACTATAAGGAGCTGTGATCATGAACTTTATACATGAAACTGCTGAACTTGGCGAAAATACAACCGTTGGTTATTTCTCAGTCATTGAAGAAGGCGCGAAAATTGGTAACAACGTTCGAGTAGGTAATCGTGTAACGATTCATGCTGGCTCAATTATCGGTGATGGTACAACAATTGATGATGGAGCTGTAGTAGGAAAACAACCGAAACCTGCTAAAACTAGCACGATGCAAATTACAAAAGAAATTCCGCCTCTACAACTTGGAAAAGAATGTACTGTTGGCGCTAATACAATTATATATAGAGGTGCAGTGATTGGTGAAAGTACACTAATCGCTGACCTTGCAACTGTACGTGAAGATGTTGAAGTTGGCTCATTTGTTATAATCGGTCGTAATGTTACAGTAGAAAACTTCGTGAAAATTGGTGACCGTACTAAAATTCAATCGAATTCTTATATTACAGCACATTCTACTTTAGAAGATCGAGTATTCATCGCACCATGTGTGACGACAACAAATGATAACTTTATGGGTAGAACAGAAGCACGTTTTGATAAAATTAAAGGTGCAACTGTAAAAAGAGGAGCTCGCGTTGGTGGAGCATCTATTATTCTTCCTGGAATTACAATTGCAGAAGAAACGTTTGTTGCTGCTGGAGCAATTGTTACAAAAGATACGGAAGAAAAAACTGTCATTAAAGGTTTCCCTGCAAAATTCTTGAAAAATGTACCTGAGGAGGAACTTCTCTAAGTGTTTTCTCAGCTAAAACGTTTAGGAGCGGATTCGCTCCTTTACGCATTTATGAATGTAGGAACGAAGCTCATTGCTTTTATTTTGTTTCCTTTATATGCCCATTATTTAGATGATACATCGCAAATTGGGTTGCTTCAGCTTGTCGATACCAATGTATCCATGCTTACTTTCTTAGTGATATTTGGTACGGATTCGGCTTTAGCATATTATTATTTTGAGTATAAAGATAAAGAAACACGTGAAAAATATGTTCGTTCTGTCATGACTTTCCGATTATCGATGGTTATCTTATTATTCGTCGTATTTTTAATTGGTGGAGAATGGCTTTCTTCGATACTATTGGACTCAGAGGGTTACTCTCAATTATTCTACATTGCACTTGGAACACTTTGCTTAGACACTATAGTGACACTCGTATTAACGATTTTAAGATATGAATTTCATACTAAGAGAGTGGTAGCCACAACTGTTGGAAAGATGCTTTTGATAGCCATCGTTTCTATTCTCTTCTTAATGTTCGTTTGGACTTCACTTGAAGGTATACTATTAGCGCGATTGATAAGTGTAGGAATTATTGTTTTAGTTTTAATAAGACCAGTAAGAGTATACTTACGCCCATTGTTTGATTGGAATATTTTAAAGAAAATCTTAGTTTATGCCGCTCCTTTGGTTCCTGCATCTTTAGCTTTTTGGATAATCGCAAATGCAAATAATTACTTTTTAACAGCATATGCAACAATATCTGATGTAGGGATTTACGGTACAGCTATTAAATTTGCTACATTCATTACTTTACTGACTAGTGGAATACAACTAGCTTGGAGACCATTTTCAATGTCGCTAAAAGATAAAGAAAGTAGTCCAAAGTTATTTTCTACTTTATATGCCGCATTCTTATTGATAGGTAGTTTAGGAGTTTTACTATTAGCTACTGCTATGCCATGGATTATTATGGTTATGCCAGAGAAATTTAGAATTGCGTTTCAATATGTAGCACCAATCTCTATCGCTACATTTTTAAGTTTTTATTATATGATTGTCTCGACAGGGATATTTTACACGAAACAAACGAAACATATTTCTATCGCATTTGGAATCGCGGCAGTTGTTTCGTTAATATTAAATTTTATATTCGTACCGATTTTTTCAATATGGGGTACTGTTATTTCGTATGTAGGATCATATTGTTTAGCATTATTTATAGTGTTCCGCAAAAGTCAAAAGCTTTACTATGTGCCATTCTCAGGATTTAAAATGGCTTGGACAATATTTTGGTTAATAGCGGCAACACTTAGCATTGTATATGTGCAATTAGAAGATTTAAATAGCTGGTTAATTGTAGGAGTATGGATAGTATTTATTATCTTAATACTACTTGTTCGAATGGATAAATATTTTGTGAACAGAAAGTAATGGGGGAAAAGACATGTCGAAAAAATGTATAACTAACCTTAGGCATAAAGATTTTTATCCTATTAAAGGTGTGGGGTATGAAGGTTTTTTTAGAGGTTATTTCTACTATGAAAATCAATATGTCACCCATGAAAATTTTGCGAGCCTATTTAACAATGATGATCTTTTTTCCATGGAGTTTGCTCGATGGAACGGAGAATATGCTTTAACTTTTACGAATGAAAAAAAAACAACGCTTGTTACGGATATGAAACGATCCATTCCACTTTTTTATTCAACAGATAAAGAAGGAAACTGGATAGTCCAAGACTTTATCGAGCCTCATGAAGGCATGAAAATGAGAAAAGAATCGGAAGAGGAGTTTCTTGTAACAGGTTTTGTTTTTAGAGATAAGACTTTGTATGAAAAATGGTACCAAGTGCCTGCCGTGTCAACAGTCACATTGACGGATCAAGCGAAACAAACTTATTATTATTCGTATGTGTTGGAGAAAGAGCCAGAATCCATTGATTCATTTGCAGAAGAGCTTGAACATGTGTTTCATTCATTGTTTGACGATTTGGCAGATAGATTACAAGGTAAACAAATTGTCATTCCACTAAGTGGTGGATATGATTCAAGATTGATCGCTCTTATGTTGGTGGAAAGAGGGTTGAAAGATTCTATTACTACCTTTACATATGGTCGACCCGGTAATGGAGAATCCACAGTGAGTAAGCAAATTGCGGATCGTCTAGGCCTTAAGTGGAAATATTTCGCTTATGATAAAAAGATGTGGGAAGAAATGTATCGATCACCAGATTGGAAAGACTATGTTGTGTATTCCAGTAACGGAGTTTCTGTAGCGCATCTTCAAGACTTTCCAAGTACGAAGCTTCTAGTTCAAGAGGAAAATCTAAAGGATGCCGTATTTTTACCAGGACACTCATTAGATTACTTGGCTGGTGGACATTTACCATACGAATCGATTGTGAATAAAGATTTTGAAGTAAGTGAAATTCAAACCTTTATTATGAATAAACACTTCCGATTATGGGAGCTTTCAGGTGAGAAAACCTATGCTTCGACTACTATTGGTAAAGGGCTCATAAAAGATATAGAAGTTTACTCAAATTACACGAATGAGCGTGTGACTTCTATTATTGATGAGTGGAACTGGAGAGAAAGACAATCAAAGTTTATTATAAACTCTGTTAGAGTTTATGAATACTTTGGACAAGGATGGTCGATTCCATTGTGGGATGACCGATTGATTCACTTTTTCAGTAAGGTTCCAGTTGATTTGAAGTATAAAAAATATTTGTACGATTACACATTGCACAAAATGTATCCGGATTATTATCCATTACCAGAAAAGCCAGGTCCTGAAAATTCAATGAGAAATAAATATGGATTACTCTATCCTTTATTGCGCAAGATATATCGAATGAAAAATCTTTATCGAAAATATTTTGATGAACCAATGGAGTGGTATGGAATCTATCCAACGTATAAACAATACGTCAAATCACTAACGTTTAAAAGAGATGGTCAAAAATACGAGCATCCATACAATATTAATTCGTTTATCGTAAAAGATATGATTCAAATGATAAAGGAGATTACAAAATGAAAGTTCTTACCATTTTAGGGGCAAGACCACAATTTATAAAAGCAGCTCCTGTTTCACGTGTGTTACGAGAAGAGGTTACTGAGCTTATCGTGCATACGGGTCAACACTATGATGCAAATATGTCTGATATCTTCTTTGACGAGTTGAATATTCCTAAACCAGATTATCATTTAGGTATTGGTTCTGGAAATCACGGAAAGCAGACTGGCGAAATGCTTGCTAAAATTGAAGATATTATTTTAACAGAAACACCGGATTTTGTACTTGTATATGGGGATACTAACTCAACACTTGCAGGTGCACTTGCTGCGGCAAAACTTCATATTCCCATCGTGCATATCGAAGCAGGTCTTAGAAGCTTTAATATGAAAATGCCAGAAGAAGTAAACCGTATCTTAACAGATCATGTGTCGAGCTTGCTTCTTTGCCCGACAGATACTGCTATCCAAAACTTAACAAACGAAAACATTACGAATGGCGTTTATAATATTGGTGATGTTATGTATGACGCAGTTTTATACAATAAAACACTTGCGGAATCTACTTCCTCTATTTTAGAGCGTGAAAAGTTACAAGCAAAAGATTATTTACTCATTACGATTCACCGTGCTGAAAATACGGATGATGTTGATCGTATGAAATCAATTTTAGATGCATTTAGTCAAATTCCTGACAATAAAGTTTGGCCGATCCATCCGCGCACGAAGAAAAAACTAGAGGATTATGGATTCCAATTGGACCAAATTCCTAACTTACAAGTAATTGAACCAGTTGGTTATTTAGATATGCTTTCATTAGAAATGAACGCGAAAAAAATAGTAACTGATTCTGGTGGTGTTCAAAAAGAAGCATATTTTGCCGAAGTTCCATGTGTGACAGTACGAGATCAAACTGAGTGGGTTGAAACACTAATAGAAGACGCGAATATCCTTACTGGTACAGATACGACTAAAATAGTTGAAGCTGTACAAAAGCAAGTGACTCCATCTTACACTCCTGTTTTTGGAGATGGAAAAACAGCTGAAAAAGTGTTAGCTTTACTAAAGGAATATACAGCTTAATTCAGCAACCTAAGCTGAATTGAGTTATAGCCTCAAGCGGATGCAACAGATTTTTGATGGGGAACTTATTGAGCGAGCCCGTTAAAAATCTATGTGCAATTGCCCTGAGGAGTAATTGATGAAATTAAAGTAGGTGTGAGCATTGTTAATTTTTAGCATATGGCTCTTTACTGTGGTGGCTTCCACATACCTTTTCCAAAAGGTTTCTGGAAGCCTTTCTCTTGTAAAGCCAAATATGATTTCTATAATATATTATTATTCATTCCTTATCTCCAGTTATATTGGCGGATTATTAATCGCATTAGGAATAGATGATTATTATATGATCAAAAGAATGGACCATGAGGAATATCGGATCATTGGATTTGTTTTATTGACGATATTAATGATTTTGTTCCCACTTACGCAGCTAGTTGTAGGGAGACTTTTTGGTTTTAATGCACAATTAGAATTTGAACGATACCTACATGAACCCGTTCGTACAAGTGTAGATAAGAATAAGAGAATATTTCAACTTGCATTTACTGCTCTTGCTGCAATATCTTTTTTAGCTGTTGCTTATACTTTATTAAAAACGCATTCAGTCCCTATTTTTGAACTATTAAAGGGAAATACAGAGGATCTTGCTAAGATGCGTATTGATGCATCAAGAGGGTTTAGTGGAAACGTGTACATCCGGAATATCTTTGCTATCGCTTTAACGCCAATACTATCGATCATTGCGTATGTATATGCAATTCAAACAAGAGAATTATTTTGGAAGGCACTATTCTTTACGCTCTTCGTATCTTCCGTATTAATAACTACATATGATTTAGCGAAATCTCCTATTTTCTTTTATGTCATCATGTTAATACTTACGAGAGTTTTTTCAAATAGCTTAAAACTTAATTGGAAAAAGATAAGTGGATACCTATTAGCAGGTACGGTACTGTTAGTCGTTATGTATATTTCAATACAAGGAGTGACAGAGGTAGAAAGCTTTTTAGCTTATAATACTGGTCCGATCGGAAGAATAATCTTGGCGCAAATTTCACCGTTCTTTTTGCATTTAGATACATTCTCTCATTCACTATCTTTATTAGAAGCAAAAGGACTTCCTTCTTTTATCATCGGCCTTTTTGATATGGAACAGGTTCGTTCTGCTCGAATGATGATGGAGAACGTTTTTCCAGAGAATGTGGATAAAGGAACTGGTGGAGTATTAAATACAATATTCTTAGCAGAAGCTTTTGCTATGTATGGATATTTTGGTGTCATCGCCGCAATTATTTATGTTGCGGGAATCATTCAAATCATTTATATGCTCTTTTTGCGACTAAGAAAAACACCAGTTGTCATCGCATTATTTGTATATTTTACAATTAATATTCCAAGAACTCTTGTCGGTGGGGTTTCCGATTTCTTATTTAACCCTATTTGGATTATGACGACAGTTGTTTTAGCTGGATTATATATTTTAGAACAATACTTTACGGTAATATGGAGTTTTCTGATGAGCAAAGTGAAGAAGAAAAGAGTGAAGGCATGAAGAATATAATTATCTATTATCCTTTTACAGTCGCTTCCAACCCGAAAAGTGGCTCTGCATTACGACCAGTTGAAATGATGAAGGCATTTGAAGCTTATGCAAAAAAGTATGAACTTGAAATGATAGTTATATCTGGAACTAGTAAAGAAAGACGTGCGCTTTGGAAAAAGATTGTTGAAGAGAAAAAACACGAGCAAACATTGTTTTGCTATTCGGAAAACCAAACAATACCTCTTTGGCTAACCGATCCAGGTCATAAACCACAGGATTGGAAAATAGATAAAGATGTATTTCAAACATTGAAGAACCTTAATGTTCCGATCGGTGTTTTTTATCGAGATGTCTATTGGAAGTTTGACGAACTTTATTCATTAAAAGGGTTGAAAAAATTCGTCATGCAAACTATTTATAAAATGGAAGAAAAGTTTTACGAAAAATATGTGCATACAATTTTTTTACCAAGCGATGCAATGGGGCAGTATGTAAATATACGCACTGAAAAAATGGCACTTCCACCAGGTGGACGGTTTGCTGAAATTCGTGTAAATACAAATGAGATTCAACAACCGTTTAAGGGAATCTATGTTGGTGGGATTAACAATGAGGATTATGGATTGTCAACTCTAGTAGATGCTTACAATCTGTTAAATAAAGACAGTGTATTAGGTGAATTAATAATTGTTTGTCGTGAAGATGAGTTTGGTCAATTAAGTAAAGAAGATAAAGAAAAGATAAACAAAGATTATATTTCGTTAAAGCATGTTAGTGGTGCAGAACTACAACAAGTATATGAAGAAGTAGACTTTGCCTTTATTCCTCGAAAAAGATCAATCTACAATGATTTTGCTGTTCCGATAAAACTAGTGGAATATTTAACCGCAGGTCTACCAATTATCGCAACAAATTGTTCCGCACAAGAAGACTTTATCCAGTCAGGTCCATATGGAGTTATTACGACCGACGATGCAGAAGGACTCGTTCAAGGAATGCAATCAATCAAACCACATTTTTCAACATATAAAAGAAATATTCAACAATCGTTTTTACAGAAGCATGCATGGAATGAACGTGCCGAACAAGCGGCGCATGCGCTGATAGGAGGCATAAAATGAAAATAGCATTATTAGCTCCAAGTAAATCAATTCATACACAAAAATGGGCTTTGTTTTATCAGTCACAAGGTATTGAAGTAAAAGTGTATACATTTAAAGATCATTACTCTGAAGACAATGCTAAACTAATACCTACAGAAATTTTACCAAAAGTATTACCTGGTAAAGCTTCCTACTTGGCAGCAGCACCAGCCTTGAAAAAGATGCTAAATGATTGGAATCCAGATATTTTACACTCACACTTTGTATCAAGCTACGGCTTACTAGGTGCGATGGTTAACTATAAAAAGTATTTTGTGTCAGTGTGGGGAAAAGATATTTTTGTATTCCCTAAAAAAGGCAGATTAAATAAAATGCTAATCGAATTTACGTTAAGTAAAGCAACTGCGATTTGTTCTACAAGTCGTGTTATGGCGAAAGAAACTAATCTATATACAAATCGTCCAGTAGAAGTAACTCCTTTTGGTGTAGATATTGAACAATTTTACCCTTCTGATGAAGTAGCTGAAGCGGACGAAAAAATTATTGTTGGGACAGTTAAAGCTCTAGAAGACAAATATGGTATTGCCGATTTAGTAAGAGGCTTTGCGTTGTTCCATAAGGAATTTCCGAATTCTGAGCTTATTATTACAGGAGACGGCCCTCAAAGAGCTGAATATGAGCAAATTGCAAAAGATTTAGGTATTGATGAGGTTACAACCTTCACTGGAAAAGTACCGAATACGGAAGTACCTAATGTCATTCGTAAAATGTCTATCTTTGCTGTTCCTTCTACAGAGGATAGTGAAAGCTTCGGTGTAGCAGCAGTTGAGGCAATGGCCTGTGGTGTACCGGTTGTTGTTTCCAATGTTGGAGGCTTGCCAGAAGTAGTCGTTCAAGACGTAACTGGGATCGTAACGGATAAAAACAGTCCAGATCAGCTAGCAGCAGCATTTAAAAAGCTAGCTAGAAATAGTGACCTAAGAGCTTCGATGGGTAAAGCTGGAGTGGAACATGTAAAAGAAAATTATAGCTGGATAGATAATGCGCATTATATGCTTTCTTTATATAAAAAATATTGATCAGACAGTGATTCAATACTGACTGATAAATGAAAAGGGGAATGAACATGATTAAAAAAGCGGTTATTCCTGCAGCAGGATTTGGAACTCGTTTCCTTCCTGCAACAAAAGCATTGCCAAAAGAAATGCTACCAATTGTAGATAAACCAAATTTACAATATATTATTGAAGAAGCAATCGCTTCTGGAATTGAAGATATTATTATTGTGACCGGTCGCAATAAAAAATCGATGGAAGATCATTTTGATAAATCGATTGAATTGGAATTGCTTTTGAAAAAAACAGGTAAACTAGAGTTACTTGAAACAGTAGAAAACATTTCTAACTTAGTGGACATACATTATATGCGTCAAAAAGAGCCACTTGGATTAGGACATGCTATTCTGTGCACGAAAAAGTTTATCGGTAATGAACCATTTGCTGTTTTACTTCCAGATGACATTATTGATGCAGAAGTTCCTGCATTAAAACAAATGATTAATAAGTATGAACAGGTGGAAAGCAGTATTCTTGGTGTTAATGAAGTGCCGACAGAAGATGTTAATAAGTACGGAATTGTAGACTACAGTGAAGCAGAAAACGATTTATTTTCAGTTAAACGATTAGTTGAAAAACCTGCTATCGAAAATGCACCATCCAACCAAGCAATCGTTGGACGCTATATTTTAACACCAGGTATTTTTGAAGAGTTGGAAAAAGTACAACCAGATGCAAAAGGTGAAATTCAGTTAACTGATGCAATTGATTCATTACTAACAAAAGAATCTATTTACTCTTACATATTCGAAGGAAAACGATATGACGTTGGAGATAAATTTGGATTTTTACAAGCAACATTTGACTTTGCATTGAAGCGTGACGATTTAAAAGAACCGTTACTTGCTTATTTGAAGAATAAATTGAAAGAATAAAACGGTGATAGCTATGCGTATTGTATATTTGTGTCAACACTTTCCACCTGAAACAGGTGCTCCGCAAATCCGTGTATATGAGGTAAGTAAAGAACTGCTAGCTCAAGGGCATGATATCCAAGTAGTGACTGCTTTTCCTCATCATCCACACGGTATAATTCCGGATGAATATAAGGGAAAAAAATATGAATTTGAAAAATGGGACGGTATTCCAGTACATCGTACATGGATTTATCCATCTAAAAAGGGAACATTTTGGAAGCGCTTAGTTTCTTATTTTTCATTTACATTTAGCTCATTTTACGGTTTAATGAAAGCTGGAAAAGTAGATGTCATCATAGTAAACTCTCCTCCCATCTTTTTAGGATTGACTGGTTTATTGAGTGCGAAACTAAAAGGTGCGAAGTTTGTATTTAATGTGGCAGATGTTTGGCCAGAATCAGCAGTGAAGCTAGGACTCGTTAAAAACAAGTTTTTTATCAAACTTGCGGAGATTTTAGAATCCTTCCTTTATAAACATTCCTGGAAAATAGCAACAGCAACTGATGGTATTAGATCGTATATTATGAATCATTCGCAGCCTTCGGACAAAGTATTTGTATTACCAAATGGCGTAAATACAAATTTCTTTCAACCTGCAGAAAGAAATCCGGAATATGTTGAAAAGTTTAATTTACAAGATAAATTTGTATTTTCTTATGGTGGAAACTTAGGATATGCACAAGGTTTGGAGTTTATTTTACATGCTGCTAAAAAAATGCAGGATATTGCTCCAGACGTACATTTCTTAATTGCAGGTGCTGGACCTGAGGAAGAAAAACTACATCAGCTTAAAGAAGAACTTGGTCTTTTGAATATGACATTTTTAGGACATCTTCCTTTAAAAGAAATGCCAAAACTATTTTCTGTTACAGACGTTAGTATAGTTCCATTACGGGATTTAGAGTTATTTGAAGGTGCTCGCCCGTCTAAAATTTTCCCAGCGGCTTCTTCAGGTGTACCTGTTCTGTATTGTGGTAAAGGGGAAAGTGCAGAAATTGTATCAAAAAATGGTATTGGTTTAGTTGCAATGCCTGAAAACGTCGATTCTATTGCTACTACGATGTTTGAGTTTGTCGAATTAAAAGAAGAAGAAAGAAGGGAAATGCAGGAGAATGGTCGGAAACTAGCAATTAATGAATATAGCTGGTCATCTATTGTCAAAGATCTTTTGCACAACCTTACTAAATAGTAATAGTCTTTTCAATATACATGACGATGAAATTTATGTATAATTGGTTAGATTATATTTTATAAGTAAAGTAGGGAAAGAAAATGGCTACTTCACGTCGAACAAAACGTAAATCAAAGACCAAAAGAAAAGTTTTATATACAGTATTAACCGTTTGTATGCTATTGTTGTCGTCTGTCATCGTTTTTGCTATTAATTTATCTCTTGAGACAAAAAATGCAACCTCTAAAATGTATGAACCTCTTGATAGTGAAAAAGAAGCAAAAGATGATACAACAAAGAAATTTGAAAATGCGAAAGCTGAAGACTCCGCATTTACAATTTTATTAGCAGGGATTGAAAATCAAGAAGAAGCAAAATATGGTCGAGCAGATGTACTCATCGTGGCAACCATCAATCCAAAGACTGAAAAAATATCTATGGTAAGCCTTCCTCGAGATATGAAAGTTTATATCCCGGATCTCGGCTACAAAGATAAAATAAATCATTCGTATGCGAATGGTGGTATAAACTATACTGTTAATACAGTAGAAGAATTGCTTGATATTCCTATTGATTATTATGTTTCAACCGACTTCCAGGGGTTTGAAGACATCGTTGATACTGTAGGGGGAGTAGATGTAGAGGTTCCATTTACATTTAAGGCTCAGCTTACAGGTAGTTTAAAATGGAAGACGTACACAGAAGGTCCAATGTATTTAAATGGAAATGAAGCGCTTGCTTATGTACGTATGCGTAAAAAAGATCCTCAAGGTGATATGGGACGTAATCTTCGTCAGAAGCAGGTCATCGAAGAGATCATTAACAAAGGCACAAGCATAAGTAATATTACAAAAATTGACGACATGATCGGTGATGTCGGAAACAATGTAAAGACGAACATTCCAACTTCTGAATACTTCGGTCTTATTAAAATGTATCAAAAGATTAAGTCATCTCCAATTGAGCAGTTACAAATTGAAGGCGATAACGATACAAGTAGTGGGTATTATTATTTCATTCCAAGAGAAGACTCTCTGGAAGAGGTAAAAAATCAACTCAAACTTAATTTAGATGACTTTGGACAAAATGCATCAAGTGAAACAAATAATAAAACAACGCAAGTAAATGATTTATCAATAGGCAAATGAAACGAGTGGTCGCAATGACCACTCGTTTTTTTGTTGTAGAATAATATGTTTTATTAATATTTACTAAACGTGAAATTCCCACTAACACGCTTCGACTACCACTGGGAAGACGTAGCTCGCTGTTGATACCTATCAAAGCAATTATAAATAATAAAAATGTTAGAAAAGGGCAATCAATTGTGGGCTTAAAGCGACCATTTATATATGAAAGCAACCATAAGAACCGTTACTTCTACTAAAACGCTTCGGCGCTATGTGGATGCCTCCCCCGATAAGCCGGGCAGAAGAGCACTGCCAGTCTTATCGCTTCGGCTACCACTTGGAAGGCGCCTCGCTATTGTTTCCTATCAAAAGCAATTCTTGATAATAAAAAGAGATACTGTTGTTGGATTAGGGGCAATCCATTGCGTTCTTATAGCAATCACAAGAACTTGTACTTCATCTAACCACTTCGGTGCTACCGCTATAAACCGGGCAGAAGAATACTACCAGTTTTATCGTATTGTCTACCACTTGGAAGAAGCCTCGTTTATACATCATACGATACGTCTTGTAATAAAAATGAAATCCTTATGTTGGATAAGTGTAATCTTATCAGTTCTAATAGAATCCAAAAATAGCAGCTAGAATACAAGTTTATACTACCAATCTTTCTTCAAAAACACCTAGTTGTTTTAGAGAAGGAACTTATTTATAAGAAAGTTGAAAAACCTTTCTGTGGGCTTTGTTTATGCCACTTTACTCTTCATTATGAACATGACATTATTCGCCAATTTTTTATTATTTTTTAGCAAATAGGTCTTAAACAACCATTATTTAGGTAATTTTTATTACCTAAAGTTATATTACAGTCTTGTTACAATGGTTTTAATTACATTCGTTGGATTGTTTTATCTAATTTTGTCTATTAAAATGGAAGAAATACACGTTTCAAGGAGGAACAAATGAAAAAAGTAATTGCATCTTCTGTTTTAGCAACTTCTGTCCTTTTGCCAATGAATGTTCTCGTGAGCACTCCACTCTCCACATATGCTGCTTCGAATGAAATTGTCGCATCTAATCAACTTATCGGGAAAAAAGCAATACTTACCGAAGATAATGTCAATATTAGAATTGGAGCAGGAACCGAGTTTAATAGTATTACGAAAGTAAATACTGACCAAATTGTTTCCATTCTTGCAACTGAAAAAAATAGTAAAGGCGAGATATGGTACAAAGTTTCTTTTAATTCTACAGAAGGTTGGATTATTAGTGACTATTTACAAGTAGAAACGACTACTGTAACAACTACTGAGTCGGACTTTGTAGGAACTACTCAAGTTATCGGTAAAAGTGCTTCGGAAATGAGAAGTGGTGCCACAACATCTTATAAAGTAGTTGCTACGATTCCAGCAGGCACTTCATTAGAAGTATTAGATTCTTTTACGAATGCTCAAAAGGAAGTTTGGTTTAATGTAGAATTTAAAGGTAAAAAAGGTTGGGTGAAGTCCGATTTATTTACGTTGAATACTGCAGTTGGACAAGCTCCAACGACTGCAGTAAAAAGTAGTTCAATCACTAATGGAACTAGTTACGTAGGAACAACTCAAGTTATCGGTAAAAGTGCTTCTAATATGAGAAGTGGTGCAACTACATCTTATAAAGTAGTTGAAACTATTCCAGCAGGCACTTCATTGAAGATACTTAATGCATTCACGAATGCGAATAAAGAAGTTTGGTTCAATGTAGAATATAAAGGTAAAAAAGGTTGGGTAACATCTGATTTATTTGCTTTGAAAGCAACTGCGGGACAAACTGCTACTTCGAAAAAAGTTGTTAATCAAACGACAATTCATAAAGGAGCAACTAAAAATTATACGGTTGTCTCTACTGCGAAACCAGGAACGACACTAGTGGTCCACGAAGAGTTCACAAATGCTTACAAGGAAAAATGGATGCAGGTAACTTATGCTCCAGGAAAAAAAGGATGGATCAGCTCATCTGCTTTTGAAGATACATCTATTGCAAATAAAACAGTTCTTAGAAAATCTACTGTACATTCTGGTGCTACAAATAGCTATAAAACAGTTGCTACGATAAATGTAGGAACTAAATTACCTATACATCAAGAGTTTACAAATGCAGCAAAAGAAAAATGGTATCAAGTAACATATGCAGCAGGTAAAAAAGGATGGATTGCAGCATCTGCATTTGAAAGTGTTTCATCAACTCCAGGAGAAGATGAAACTCCACCAGTGGATGGAAATGAACATGTAATAGAAGACACGCATTTAAAAGTCTCCGTTGCGGTTGCAAATATGCGTTCAGGCCCAGGATTAAACTTTGAAGTTGTTACACAATCAAAAATGAATGACTCATTCCTTTCACCGGAATATGCTGTGGATACTGCAGGTGAAAAGTGGTTTAAAGTAAGTACTACTAGTGGTGATGCATGGTTACATCAATCTGTTATTACTTTAGAAGACTCATCTGTTGATGTACCGGATTATGGAGACAGTGGGGTAATTCAGCGTTATAATGCCCTAGTTTATGCAGATAGCTCTTTCAATTCTAAAGTCATCGTAGGATTAGCCAAAAACACTTCTTTCACAATCTTAAGTCAGAAAGTGACCGATGGTACTGTTTGGCTTCAGATTAGTACAGCAAGTGGACAAGTAGGATGGATCCCAGATTTTGAAGTAAATGTTAACATTCCTACAAAATACGGCACTAAAACATCTACTGTTTATAATGGTGCAAGTGCTACTGCCAAAAAAGTTGATACTATTTATATAAGCTCACCTGTTCGCGTATTACGCACATTAAATGGCTGGGTGAATATTGAAACACAAAACCAAAAACGTGGTTGGATTCAAGCGTCGGTTTTATCAGATGCATCTCCAGTTTCTTTGACAAATGGAAGAACAGAAGTACGTAATGGTCAAAACTATCTTGTATGGTCCAAACCATCTAAATTTAATATTTCTTATTCAATTCCATCTAAAAATGTTTTAAAGGTATCTGGTAATCTATCACAAATTAATGAGATAAAATCGAAGGTTACTGGCGTAGACAGTATGAAAGTAGAAAAGGTTTCTGGAGGTACATCAGTTTTAACAATAACTTTCAACCCTAGTTATACTTACACAATCCGTGACTATGATAAAGAACTAACGATTAAAATAGTTCCTAAAGGACTAGCTGGGAAGAAAATTATTTTAGACGCTGGACACGGCGCTAAAGATCCTGGTGCTGTAGGCCCGAATAAGACAAAAGAAAAAGATGTTACTTTGGCAACAGCAAAAGCTTTAAAGGCTGAATTAGAGGCTGCAGGTGCTGAAGTCGTACTAACAAGAAGTACAGATGTTTTCCTAGAGTTGAAACAACGTACTGATATTGCAAATAAATCTGATTATGATGCTTTTATTAGTATTCATGCAGATGCTTTCGCTGCTACTTCAAGAGGAACAACGACATATTACAATGCTTCAGTAAACTTTAATGGACCAAAAAGTTATACACTTGCAAAAAGTGTTCAAACCGATCTTGTAAAAGCTATCGGAACGTATAATAGAGGCGTAAAACAAGAATCTTTCTATGTAAATCGTATGAATGAGTTACCTTCCGTTTTAGTAGAGTTAGCATTTATCTCTAATCCAACTGAAGAAGCACAATTAAAAACAGCTAAGTTTCAAAAAAATGCGGCAATCGGAATTCGTAAAGGATTAGAAAACTATTTTAATCAGTAATTGAGAGGAAGGTAAAAATGAAAAAGAAATTATTAGCAACTATTGGTGCAGTACTTGGTTTAAGCTTACTTATCTCTATCAATATTCCAACATCAACAAAAGCAGACTCTAACTTATTGTTAGCTTCAGTTGAATGGGTACAAGCACAGTTAAATCCAATACAAACAAAAGTAACATCACTTGAAAAACAAGTTGCAGAACAAAAAGTTTTAATCGAACAATTACAAAAAGCGGTTGCTGAAGGTGGAGGAGCAGTGACACCACCGACTACTCCTACAGTACCTGGTGAATTACCATCAGTAGTCTATACAACTACTAATAGTGTAAATGTGCATAGCGGAGCAAGTCGTGACTATAAAGTTATAGCTACTTTTGGAGCAAATAAAGGACTAACAGTTATTGACCAACATAATTCTGCTTCTGGAATATGGTACCGTGTTGAAATTTCAGCTACTGTAAAAGGCTGGGTATTCTCAGGTGACGTTTCAACAACAAAGCCTACTAATTATATACCCACAAATGTAATAACTAAACAAGCTGTGAATGTAAGAAAAGGTGCAACTACAAATTACGCTTCTATTGAACTAGTTGCACAAGGTACATCATTAAAATATTTAGGTTCTTTCAAAAATGCTTCTGGTGAAACTTGGTACAATGTGCAAACCGCAAAAGGTAATAAAGGTTGGGTGCTAAGTACGCTAACTGAGGTGAAGTAAGATGTTCAAAAAAGGATTGACCGTTTTATCTATCGCTTTACTTACATTAGCTACATCTAATACGGCATTCGCGTATACACAAGAAAGCTATTCTAAGCAAGTGCGTGTAGAAGTGCATAATGCATCTTCCACTTCGCTCAATTTGACAGGAATTTATAAACTACAAAATTTAACAACGAACGAAATGTTTTACGCTCTACCAAATACACCTATTACTTTTTCTCAAGTAAATGGGGAAGTTTCCATTTATCAAGTTGGATCAGCCATGTATTCAGCGAATGGATTTGCTTTACATGCTTTATCGGGCAATGAAAAGATGGTTGTGTTTACAGCCGATGTAGAAGGTAGAAAAGGTGCTACTGCAGATTATGAGGTAGTAAAAGCGTATAAACCTTTCCAAGGTGCATATGTAGTAAACGAATTTACAAATGCAAATGGAGAGCTATGGTACTCCATTAGAGATGATCAAGGTGTTTCTTCCTGGATTCCTTCGACTAATGCAACTGTAGGATCTGTCGTAAATCAACCACTTGGTAAGACGCCTAATGGTACACAATACCGTGGTAGTTTTAATATTGTTAAATCAGGTGCAAATGTACAAATTGCAAATAGACTTGATTTAGAGAATTATTTAAAAGGTGTTATTCCAAATGAATCACCCGCATTATGGCATATCGAAGCCCTAAAAGCTCAATCAGTAGCAGCGAGAAGTTATTCATTAAGTAAGTCTGGTATTTTAAGTAGTACAACGAAAGACCAAATGTACAAAGGATATACCTCTGAGCATAAAAATACAAATGCTGCTGTAGAAGCAACTAACGGATTGGTTATTAAATCAGGTGGTAAACTAGTACAGGCATATTTTTACTCTACAAGCGGTGGTAGAACAGCGAATATCGGTGAAGTATGGAATTCAACACAAGTACCGCACTTTGTATCGGTAGATGATTCAATTGAAAAATCTCCATATAGTAATTGGTCTGTAAGTATACCAGCATCGAATATTCTTAAGAAATTTGGATTTAATCCTTCTACTGATCAATTACTAGATGTGAAGCTTGCTAAAACAGGATCCAACGGAGAAGTTTCCGCTGTAACTGCTGTGACTTCCGCTGGTGAAAAAACAATTGAAGGTAATGAAACAGTAATGCGTAACGTATTTTTAGATGCAAATAATGCATCTTTAAAATCCAATTGGTTTGATATTTCATTTACTAAACCAACCGGAGGTACTGATATTGCTGTGCAAGGAGCTAACGGTTCTTCAGCAGTAACATCATTAAACGGTATGTCTGTACAAACTGCAACAGGAACAGAAACGATTTCAAGTGGTCCAGTTGGGGTACAAACGAATGAAGGAATTGTCTCTACAACAGCGACAACCTCTGGAATCCAATCTGTTACTGTAAACGGAAAAGGCTACGGCCACCGAATCGGCATGAGCCAATATGGTGCGAAAGCACGTGCAGAAGCAGGCTGGACATACGATCGTATCCTAAAACACTATTATCAAGGCGTAACAATAGAAAAATACTAAGTAATCAGGTGACCAATAGATTGGTCACCTTTTTATATGGATAAAAAACGAGACTAATTGACTCTGATCTGAGGCTTAGTATTAGTTTTTGTCTATCGACTGGAATTAAATACAACAAAATAACATTTAATGGCTGAACGAGACCATTCAACAAGTGTAAGCGACAAACTATGCATGGAAAGCGACAAATTCATCGTCGAAAGCGACCAATCATCAACCAAAAGCGACAAACAAAAAAGCTGCCTCCAAAAGAGACAGCTTCTTACTCAAGGTTTAATAAAATTTTCAGTATAGTAAGGTATCGATCCGTACGCCCAGTCTGCAAAAAACACGCCTACGCCATGTTGCGTATAGTTAGTACTAACGATATTTTTACGATGACCTAATGAATTCATCAATGCTTCATGGGCAAAGTATGGGTTCGTGTATCCCATTGCAATATTTTCTCCTGCATTTCTAAACAGAATTCCACCATTTGCTAGCCTGTCAAAAGGCGATTCCCCATTTAAGTTATCATGGTTAAAATAATCATGTTTACCCATATCGACACTGTGGCCACGAGCAACATTCGAAATATCGGTAGAATATTGTAGTATTGAAACGCCTTTTGCCTTTCTTTCAGCATTCGTTATTTCGTATAAGAGTGTCTCATAACTTTTTTCTAGTGTACTAGATTTTTTTGGATAGAGATTTGCGTTTCGCTTTATTAACTGACGATCTATTAAGTAGATTGCAGAGATCTTATTGTCATTATGCACATCAATAAAAAAATTGGCTTCATATTTAGGAAAATCATATGTAATAATTTCAATTGGATAGGTGTTACCAGTTGTTTCGTATGCTTTTCCTAATTTGCTTTCTAGTTGACTAACAGTACTAGCTATTGAAATACCATTAAATTGATAGTTTTTGTCTTTTGTATAAAGTGAAGCTATTTTATTGTTTAAGTAACTAATTGCATAGAAGTTATTATAGTTTTTGTGATAAATAGTCGTTGATGCATCAAATTCATTGGTTATCGATTTCTTTGCGCCTCCTAATTTAGAAGTTACAGAAGTAATACTGTCACCAATGACCATAGAAGTAGGAGTAGTTTGCTTGCAATTAAGTAATCTCAATTTTTCTTTTGATGGTGTTTGATACAAAATAGTGGCATCGTTTTTGATAACTAGGCCGCCACCTAGGTGATAATAAGATCCTTTATTTGCATAAATTCGAAAAACTTCTCCCTTTTTTACTTTTCGTGAAGCTTCGAAAACTCCATTATTATTTTTATAAATAGTAGTAGGTTTTTGAATGATGACTCTGCCTATTTGACCAGCTTTTAGCTCGACACCGTCCCAATACACAACCCCTGGACAATTTGCCGCATTAGTAGAGATTGGAGCTATACTTAAACTAATTAAGAACATTAGTAAAAAAATCAATTTCTTCATATTTCCACCGCCCTTAGTAAAAAGTATAAATCAATTTACTTCAAATTCCAAAAATTCTTTTTCGACAATTTCTATTTTACATTGTCCATTTGTCATTTCAGTCATCCAATCAGAGAAATTGGATTCATCCTCTGCTTTTACATACACATGGACTTCTACAGAATCTGCATAGTTAATATCTTTTAAAGGATATTCTGAATTGCGCACTTCATTTTCGACTTTACCTAACCAATTGTAGTCAATTGATACTTTCATCAGATGATGTAGCTTACGCTCTACCACTTTTGCTGCTGTAACTCCTTCTGTAGTAGCTTTTCCATATGCTCGAATTAGACCGCCGCCACCTAGTTTAATACCACCGAAATACCGAGTAACAACTACGACAGTATCTTTAATACCTTGCTTCTTTAGAACTTCAAGCATTGGCACCCCTGCAGTTCCACTAGGTTCCCCATCATCATTGGCTTTTTGGATGTTATCGTGTTCCCCAATAATATAAGCAGAACAGTTATGAGTAGCATCTTTATGCTTTACTTTGATAGAATTAATAAAATCTTGCGCTTCCTCCTCAGTCTCAGCTCGATTCACATAAGTAAGGAAGCGTGATTTTTGGATGATAATCTCACTTTCCCCATAGCCTTTGACTGTATGATAATCATTTCTCATGTTTTTTGGGTCCTCCTTGAGTAATTTGAAATATAGTTGTAAACTAATTTTAATTTATTTTTAGTCACTTAGTGCTATAATAGGGTTTGTCACCCGTAATGAATGAAGACTCATTTGCAAAAAACAAAGGAGAAAAACAGATGACGAATAAGAATTTTGATACAAAATCGTTAGATGTTATTTTCGATCGAATGGTAGAAGTAATGGATCATTCAAAAAAGGATATATTCATTATAAGCGAACAGAGTCGTCAAAGCTTCGAAGAAATGAAAGTTGAATTAGAAATAATTCGAGGTAACATTGAAACCGTTATTATTGAAGGGGATTTACTAGAATCGAAATCACGTTTAGCTAGAAATCGCCTAGCAGAAGTATCTAAAAACTTTGAAACGTACGACGAACCTCAAATTCGGAATGCTTATGAAACTGCCAATGAGATTCAAATTAACCTACTGATAAAAAGAACAGAGGAAAGACAACTTCGTCTTAGAAGAGATGAATTAGAACGCAGATTACAGGGCTTACTGGAAATGATCGAACGTGCGGATCAACTAGTCAATCAAGTAAATATAGTAATGAATTATTTAACTTCTGACTTAAAAGATGTGGGAGTTGCACTTGAAAACGCAAAAATCAAACAAGATTTCACCCTGAAAATTATCGAAGCACAAGAGGAAGAGCGCAAAAGACTTTCTCGTGAAATACACGACGGTCCAGCCCAAATGCTTGCGAATGTGTTACTTAGAACAGATTTAATTAATCTTACATATCAGCAGCGTGGCGGAGACGAAGCGATGAAAGAGATCAATGAACTGAAAGATATGGTTCGAAATGCACTTTCAGAAGTTCGTCGAATAATTTATGATCTTCGCCCAATGGCACTAGATGATTTAGGATTGGTTCCTACGCTTAAAAAGTATATATCAACAATTCAAGAATACAATCCAACGTGTATGATACATTTTCAATCATATGGAGAAGAACAACGTCTCCAACCAAATTTTGAAGTAGCCATTTTCCGACTAATCCAAGAGTCCTTAACTAACGGTATTAAGCACGGAAAGTTTAAAGAGGCTTGGGTAAAAGTAGAATGGTTGAAACAAAAAATAAATATTATCGTCAAAGATAATGGAAAAGGCTTCGATCCAAATGAAGCAAAAGAAAAATCATTTGGATTAATTGGTATGCGAGAGCGAGTGGATTTACTCGATGGAACGATGAAAATAATATCATCTCCAGGAAAGGGAGCAACCATTTTGTTTAGTATTCCGATAAATGAGGAATAATAACTACAGTGTTTTTATAGGAGGAAATGACGATGACAAAAATTATAATAATAGATGACCACCAACTTTTTAGAGAAGGCGTAAAGCGTATTTTAGATTTTGAAGATTCTTTTGACGTAATTGCAGAAGGAGATGACGGTAGCGACGTTCTTCGTTTATATGAACAACATATTCCAGACGTTGTATTAATGGATATTAATATGCCAACTAAAAATGGTGTTGATGCAACTGCTGAATTACTTGAAAAATATCCGGAAGCTAAAGTTATAATGCTATCTATCCATGACGACGAATCTTATGTAACACATGCGCTTAAAACTGGTGCTCTTGGTTACATGCTAAAAGAAATGGATGCTAACGCAATTGTCTCTGCTATCAAAGTAGTAGCACAAGGCGGTTCATACTTACATCCAAAGGTAACTCGCAATCTAGTTGCTGAATTCCGTCGCCTAAGCGAACGTGAAAATAAAGGAAACTTCCATCAAACAGAAATTCGCCGTCCATTCCACTTACTTACGAAACGTGAATGCGAAGTGCTACAACTGTTAACAGATGGACAAAGTAACCGTACAATTGGTGAAACACTTTTCATCTCTGAAAAAACCGTAAAAAACCACGTATCCAGCATTCTACAAAAAATGAACGTAAACGACCGTACCCAAGCCGTAGTAACCGGCATCAAAAACGGTTGGGTCGAAGTACGATAATAAAAAATGGGAAACCTCTCGCGAATTAGTGAGAGGTTTTTTTATTTACGTGAAAAATATTGCTCCTATTCATGAGAATGTAGCGAGAAATCTAATAAATGTTGCGAATAACAGTGGATATATTGCGAGTTACGTTGCTAATGTTGCGTATAACAAAAATATTGCGCATATGGACCAAAATATAGCGAGTAAGCGAGTAGATGTTGCGACTAATTAAGGTTATATAGCGAATAACAAACCTTATATAGCGCAATAATAATTAATCGCTCTTCAACTATCTTTACTTATAAAATATCTAGCGGGACCTGATCCACATGCTTGTAAATTCATAGCGTTAAGCATCCGAGATGCAGAGTGAATAGATTTAACTCCACAAAATTTGCGAAAATCTTTATTAGTAATTTCTTTCTTGATTAGCCAAAAATATTCTTCTACAGCGGAAATATGGGCATATCGATTATTTTTATTACAGGCTAAACAAGTCCAGGTTGTAGAAATACGCTCCATTCCAATAACACCACAACTGGGACACTCAACTCCTTGAATTATGTCGTTTGGAGAAATATGATAATGCTCGCATAGGGGCGAATACACAAAAGCGGATTGTTTCTTTTGAATCAGTTTTTCAATGGACTCAAAATCTAACAGAAGGGAAGGGGAATTAATATTCAAGTGTATGATTTTTTCGATAATGCTTTCTAATTTAAATAGAGGATAATGCGATGGCTTATTTCGGATTCGACATGATTTTGATGTCATGACGATGGCTCCAGATACTTTAAGTTCAGGGAACGACTTGTTTAAGAATTCTTTCATAAAACGAATATTACGCATTAATTGATAATATGGATTCGGAAAAGATTTTTCAATACTCTTCTATTCTATAAAATTCCTCAGTGTCTATATCAAAATTTAAATTTCCACTCATATTTTTAGACTCTATCACGATACAGCAACTGTCCGTCACAACAATACAATCGATTTGCACCCTCCAAATCATCTATATGCAATCCCACATCAGAAAATATTCGAAATGGGCCAGGTAACCTCAACTCCTTAAGCTTCCTTAAGAGTCGTTCCTCACCTCTGATTCCAGCTTCTTTTTTCCTAATTTCATTACGAATAAATTCCTTCATTCCACTATCAACACGCAATCTTTTCAACAATGCTAAATGTCTTTCCAAAGAACCACCTCCTATGTACCTATACTATACATACCATTACCATAATTTTCTACCTATCTCTCACGGAACTAATTAATTGAGTTTTCGTCCTAGATATGACAAAATAACCTCAGCAGGAGGAGAGAACTAGATGAAATTTATGCACGCACTTATACTCGCAGCAACCGTGTTCACGCTAGCTGCATGCAATAGCAATGAGGAAGAAGCAACAAATAGTGGCTCTGCGAATAATGCGCCCACGGATGCACAATCGGTAACGGATCACGGTGCAAAAGATAAAGCAGCGGAAGAAGTTGGTTTTGAAATGGCCGGAGGGAATATAGAAGAAGCGACAAATGTCCCAGAAGAAGAAAAAACCGCTATCCTCGAAGCATTCAATGAATACATGGAAGCATTTAATGTAGAAGATATTAACCGCTACATGAATACCATTTCCAAAAATCCAGAAGGTTTTAACTATGCAGATGAAAAAACAGTAGTACAAGAAACATTCACGGAGTATGATACGATTCGAAAAGCTGAAAACACGACAATCATCAAATACGATAAATCCCAAGCGCAAGTATTTGCGAACATTAACATCGCACTATCACAACCAAGTACTGGAGCAAAGCTCGATCGTGATGGTCGTCAAGTAACAGTTTTCGCAAAAGAAGATGGCAAATGGCTTGTCACAAGCGTCTATTTTATAGGCGAATCATCTGAATAATACATTTAACATACTCTCGATATGACAAATATCATGTCGAGGGTATTTTTGTGCTTTCATTTACCCTTGACATTCAGTACACTAAATAATAGGAGTGTGATTTTTTACATGAAAACGGTAGTAGTAACGGACAGCACAGCCTATATCCCAAAAGAAATTCGCGATAAACTCAACATTCGCATGGTTCCACTTAGCGTGGTCTTCGGAAATGAAACATATCGAGAAGAAATAGACATTAATACAATAGAGTTTTATGATAAAATCCGAAACGAGCGTGCGCTTCCCAAAACGTCGCAACCAGCACTCGGAGACTTTGTTAAAACCTTTGAAGAACTTTCGAAAGAATACGACGCAGTCATTTCCATCCATCTATCGAGCGGTATCAGCGGTACGCTTGCAGGAGCAAAGCAAGCTGGTGAGATGGTTGAAGAAATTGAAGTGTACACATTTGACTCAGAAATTTCCTGCATGGTTCAAGGCTTTTATGTTCTTCGTGCTGCTGAGATGGCACAAGCAGGTGTCCATCCAAACGAAATTCTAAACGAACTAAATGTAATGAAAGAAACAACTCGTGCGTACTTCATGGTGGACAACCTCGACCATCTACATCGAGGTGGTCGCTTAAACGGTTTCGAACGTGTCATAGGCTCTGTTCTTCAAGTGAAGCCAATCCTTCACTTTGAAAACAAAGTCATCGTGCCTTATGAAAAAGTCCGCACACGCAAAAAAGCGATGAAACGTATTGCAGACATGCTTCAAGAGGACGCAAACAAATATGCAAAACTGCAAGCAACTATCATCCATGCAAACAACGAACAAGAAGCCATCGCTTGGAAAAACGAGTTAGAAGCACTTCTTCCCAACGTTCAATTTACAATCAGCTACTTTGGACCTGTAATTGGAACTCACCTTGGTGAGGGCTCGATGGGTCTAGGATGGGTGAAAATCGACTAGCAAAAAGTTAGGAAGATGCCCATGAACAAACAATTACAACAATTTCTCACTGGCCGCATATGGCTTCGCGAACACACCCCATTTCCAAGCGAAGCCATCGATGCCCACATCGACAGTGGCCACATCCACCTCAAACCCGGGATCCACACGAACCAAAGCAATTTTCTATTTTGGCAATTAAAGAATTATGTATGTAACAGATGCCACAACTCAAATCCAAACTTATTTCACACATTTCAATGTGCTCGTTGTAATAAAAAATGCATTTATTGCCGCCACTGTATTCGGATGGGGCGGGTGAGTAGTTGTTCAGAGTTACTTCTTTGGAGCAAAGAGCATGCACGCGGCGCGAACGAGCATGAGTTTGACTGGAAAGGCCGACTTACATTCCTTCAACAAAAGGCAAGTGAAGAGCTCCTGGCAAGTGTCCGTCAAAACCAATCCCACTTATTACATGCAGTTTGCGGAGCAGGTAAAACAGAACTACTATTTCCATCTATATTTGCTAGTTTACAAGAAGGAAAACGAGTATGCGTCGCAGCACCTCGTACAGATGTGATATTAGAATTATTCCCACGCTTTCAAAAAGTCTTCCCTAAAACAACAATCCACGCATTATATGGTGGAGCCCCCAACCAAGAAGGGTTTGCCGATTTAATACTCGCAACAACCCATCAGCTTTACCGTTTTGAAAATGCATTCGATGTTGTGTTTGTAGATGAAGCAGATGCCTTTCCGTATTACGCTGATGAAACCCTAAGGCGAGCAGTCACAAAAGCGGCAAAAAAGAATGCAGCCATCCATTATGTAACAGCCACTCCTACCAAATCCTTGAAAACTACCAACCAATCTATTCTTTCCAAAAGATATCATGGACATAATTTACCTGTTCCAAGGTTCAGCGGACTCTGGGGCTACGCAAGACAATTGAAAAAGGGGAAAGTTCCAACTAAATTGCAACAATGGATCGAAGAAAAAACAAAAAATAATATTCCGTTTCTTGTCTTTCTACCAACAATTGAAATGCTCGAAAACTTTCCAGGAGTTTTACCTAGAGTTCATGCAGAACATCCTGAGCGAAAAGAGATTGTTATGCAACTTCGAGAAAAGAAAATACCAGGACTACTAACAACCACTATTTTAGAAAGAGGCATAACAATAGAAAATGTACATGTAGCAGTAGTTGGAGCGGAGCAACAAATCTTTACTTCTAGTGCACTTATCCAAATAAGTGGAAGAGTCGGTCGTTCTTTTCAGTATCCAAATGGTGACATTGTCTTTTTCCATCACGGAATTACACATGAAATGGACAAAGCAAAAGAGTCAATCGAAAGGTGGAATGAAGCATGAATTGTTTACTATGTGGAAGCATCTTTCAATCACCCCCTACATGGAGCAAATTGATTCTATATGAAATAGAAGCCGCTTCTTGTAAAAGATGTTTAAGTAAATTTGAAAAAGCCGATGACCGATTCGACCTTTCTGATTTTGAAGGTACTCCCTACGAGGGAGCACTAAATTCAGTGACAGCTCTTTATTCATACAACGAAGCAATGAAAAGCTATTTGCACCAGTATAAATTTTTACAAGATGTTGCATTAGCCAATGTATTTGCTGAAGAGATTCGTCTTTTATTCGAGAAAAGGGAAGGAATTGTAGTACCAATCCCCATGCATCCAGTAAAGCTACTAACAAGAACATTCGCCCAAGTGGACGAACTATTAATTTGTGCAGGGCTTCCATTTCAGCACCTACTTGCTAAAACTGAAACAGCTGAACAAGGAAAGAAATCAAAAAAGGAAAGACTGGAGGCAAGTCCCCTTTTCGAAGTAACTGGCAAGGTAGAAGCGAAAACCTATGTTTTATTCGATGATATTTACACAACCGGTACTACGATGCATCATGCAGCTAAGGTTTTGAAGGAAGCCGGTGCAAGTAAAATAGAAGCAATTACTTTAATAAAGGGATAATCTGCCGATATAAAAAGAAAAGCGAAAGGCGCCTGTTTAGCTGCGACAAGCACACGCCTTTGGTGCGACGAGCTTGCGCAGGAGCAAATGTCGATTTACGAGGAGGCAGTTCTTCAGCCACCGCAGAAATGATTTTCTGCGACGAGCTTGCGCAGGAGCAAAACGGCATTTGACCTAGAGCGGCTGGCGCCTGAAGACTAGACAGTAATCAAATAAGGAAGTTAAACTGTCTAATTTGTAAAAATTGAACTTGGAGGGAATCCATCATGGGAGAACTTAAAAATTGTCCAACTTGCGGAGAATTTTTTAACTATACAGGAATTAGAGAAGTATGTAACAACTGTGCAATGAATGAAGAAAAACAATATGAGGTAGTTTACCGCTTCTTGCGCAAGCGTGAAAACCGTGCCGCAACAATTGAAAGAATAGTAGAGGCAACTGGTGTGGAAGAAGCACTTCTACACAAATGGGTACGTAAAAATCGCTTGCAACCAGCGATGTTCCCAAACCTTGGGTATCCATGTGACAATTGTGGTAGAATTACGAACCAAGGAAAACTATGCAAAAGCTGTACGGAAGAACTTAAATCAGGACTCCGTCAATTTGATGCAGCAAAAGAATTTCGAGATAAAGTTGCCAATCAAGACAATGGTACCTATCATATGGATGGCAAAAGGAAATAAGGTATTAGTTATTAATACCTAAACTATAGGTGTTAAGCTATTTCGTACAAAAGACTCTAAAAACATCCCTGTTCTAACCGAAATAAGGTATATATACTTCGTAAATGAAAAGGGGAGGACACAGATATGAAAATATCAAACATTGGTTTAAATCAAGTAAACCCATATAAACGCAATCAACAACAAACTGAAAAAGTACAAAATGCTTCCAAAGCATCTACGGATCAATTAGAAATTTCTTCTGTAGCGAAAAGCATGCAAACTAAATCTCCAGTAGAGGTAGAACAGGCTGAACGCGTTCAAGCAATAAAAGCGCGAATAGATGCTGGGACATATAAAGTAGATGCAAAACAACTTGCATCAAACATCCTCAATTATTACCGTATCTAAAAGGAGACAATAGGAATGTCCATTGAAAAGATATTGCAAGCTCTAACGAAACTTGAAATGCTACATAAAAGTTTACTAGAAATTGCATATAAAAAAACAGAAGCAATTAAAACTGGGGACATGGACAGTCTAAACCAACTGCTCAAGGACGAGCAGGCACACGTAGCAGGAATTTCTCAGCTTGAACAACAGCGCCAATTAGAGGTAACGGATTACCTTCGAGCAAAAGGAATTGCTCCGATTGACAACCCAACTGTTGCACATGTCTTAGAAAATACCAACACTAACGAAGAAAAAGAGCAATTAGGAGCAGCGAGAAACAAACTACTTCTTACGCTAGAGACTCTAAAATACCAAAACGACCTAAACCAGAAACTTACACTTCAATCACTTCAATTTGTTAATTTAACATTGGATATGCTACGCCCAAAACCAGATCAAATAAACTATTCGAAATCTGAAGTACGTGGTCCCTCAAAAGACAAAACATACTTCGATTCACAAGCATAAGGAGGCCAACCCATGCGCTCCACATTTATGGGACTAGAAGCAAGTAAACGAGGACTATTCACTCAACAATCAGCTCTATACACAACTGGACACAATATCTCCAATGCCAACACATTAGGCTACTCACGCCAACGCGTGAATATGGAAGCTACACTCGGCTATCCAGGCACAGGGCTAAACGCCCCTAAAACACCAGGCCACATTGGGACAGGTGTACAAGCTCAATCTGTTCAACGGATTAGGGATGCTTTCATTGATCGTCAATATAGACAAGAGTCTAACAAGTTGGGCTATTGGGAATCAAGATCTCAAGCAATCACCCAAATGGAAGATATTATGTCTGAGCCATCTGAATTTGGTTTGAATGAATCATTAAATCAATTTTGGAAATCACTTCAAGATTTAAGTACAAATCCTGAAAATGCAGGTACTCGTAAAGTAGTCGTACAACGTGGAATTGCGGTTGCAGAATCTTTTAACTATATGCATAAGCAACTTTCAGATATCCAAGGGAATTTAAAAAATGAAATTCTCGTATCAACTAAGGATGTAAATTCCATTTTGAAGCAAATCGCATCTATTAATGAACAAATTCAACAAATTGAACCTAATGGATATATGCCGAATGATTTGTATGATTCTCGCGATGTACTTTTAGATGAACTTTCTCAGTACTTCCCGATTGAAGTGGAATATACTAAATCTGGTGGGAACTCACTGCCTATTGCAGAGGGCACAGTTAAAGTTTCCATTAAAACGAATGGCGGATTAGTGGAAGTAGTTGACGGAAAAGACGCTGCTTCAATAACAGCAGTAGGTATGAATGATAATACTAATTTTGAACCTTTTACACAGTTTACTGTAGCTGCGAATGGTAATGCGGCTGGAGGACCACCGATTAATTATAGCGATTTAGAAAAGAGTAAGGGTAAATTGCTTTCTTTAATTGATTCGTATGGATATACAAATGGTGGTACTACTACTGGATATTATCCAGAAATGCTTACGAATCTTGATAAAATGGCGAAAGCATTTGCTGAAGAATTCAATAAGATTCATGCAAACGGGAATCCATTACCTGGAAAAACGAAGGAAAATGATTTCTTTGAATTTACAAATGGAGCAAGTGATATTAAAGTTCGAGACATTTTTGAAACTGATCCTGGCCTTATCAATGCTTCATCCTCGCCAGATGAAGAAGGTAATGGCGGAAATTCATTACTACTATCTAATATGAAATTTAATTCACTTACTGGCCTAGGCGGTGCTACTGTTCAAACTTTTTATCAATCCATTATAGGTCAAATGGGAGTAGATGGAGAGCAAGCTGCACGACTTCAATACAATTCAGCGACTATCAAATTAACAGTCGAGAATAATCGTGCCTCTTTTAGTTCCGTCTCTTTAGATGAAGAAATGACAAATATGATCACATTTCAGCAAGCATATAACGCAAATGCACGTATGATTACGGTGATTGATGAGACACTTGACAAAATTATCAACGGCATGGGCCGTGTTGGATTATAACTAGGGGGTACTAAACAAACATGCGCGTAACCCAATCAATGCTTTCAAATAACATGCTTCGTAACTTATCAAATAGCTATAATAAAATGGGAACACTGCAAGAACAGTTAAACTCTGGAAAAAAGATTACCAGACCTTCACAAGATCCGGTAGTAGCGATAAAAGGTATTGGTTATCGTACTGATATAGGTAAAGTAGAACAATATCAGCGTAATCTTGGAGAGGTAAACAACTGGTTAGATAGCTCTGATGATGCATTAGATAAAGTAGGAATTGCCTTAAGACGGGTACAAGAACTCGTTACACAAGCATCAACTGATACAATAACTCCAGAAGATCGAACAAAAATTGAAAAAGAAATTACTCAAATAAAAGGTCAAATACGTGACATGGGAAATACTAAGGTTGGTGACAAGTATATCTTTAGTGGAACAAAAACGTTAGAACCTTTATTTACAGACACAACCTTGGCTGGAGAGAACATTGTTCCGCCAGGAGGAAGCACATATCCAACGGATTCAACTATAACTAGCTATGAATCTTCTGTAAATATTGAAGTATATGATGGTGTTCAAATTACTGTAAACACTAATGGTTATGATATTTTTAGTAAGATCGATGAAATGATGATAAACTTAGAAGCTGATTTGAAAGATCCTACAAAGGCGGGATCTGACTTTGGTCCCTATCTATCTACTATAAGTGATAATCAAAATCTTGTTTTAGGAGCACGTGCTGATATTGGTGCTCGTCAAAATAGAGTGGAAATGATGGAAAATAGACTTGGAACACAAGAAGTAATTGTAACAAAACAGTTATCAAATAATGAAGACATTGATTATGAAAAGGCCATTACTGAATTAATAACTCAAGAATCAATTCACAGTGCTGCCCTTTCAGTTGGTGCTCGCATTATCCAACCATCATTAATAGATTTTTTAAGATAATAAAAAAGCGTTTGGACAACTCGTTCAAACGCTTTCTTTAAAGGATGTTGACTATGAGAATTCCACAAATTCAAATACAAACAACAAAAGGTCAACTTGGTTTAAATATCGAGAAACCAAGCCAGCATATTGAACAACCTAAAGCTGATTTACAAATTAGACAACCAGCAGCTGAAGTATCTATTCGAACTACAGACGGTCAGCTTCATATTGACTCTTCTCAAGCAAGAAGAGACTTAGGATTAATAGCACCACTAGAATTTAGTAGAAATTATGCACAAAAAGGAAGGCAAGCAGTCCTTTCGGGTATTGCTAGACGTGCTAGAGAAGGCGAACAACTAGCTAGTATTGAGAATGGTGGTAATGCTATACAAGCAATTGCTGCCTCTAAGGTAATTCCTCAAAAAAAAGCACTTGGTATTAAATTTGTTCCATCTATTGGATCTGTCAAAACCACTTATACTCCAGCTAGTATAGACATAAATGTGCAAACAAATAAAGCTCAAATTAGCGCTACTGTTAATAAACCAATTCACAACTATACACAAGGTAAAGTATCGGGCTATATGATGCAGTACCCTTCAATAGAAATAGACGTAATTGTCTAAAAGGAGCTAACTATGAATATTGAAACTAAATTTCTAGGAGAAGTTACAATTGAAGATAAGGAAATTATTCATTTTCCTTACGGATTGCCGGGATTTGAAGATATAACAGAATTTGTTATTCTGCCATTAGAAAAAGATTCTCCTTTTGCTATTCTACAATCTATCAAACAACAAGAGATAGGCTTCGTTATAGCTCTGCCATTTGTCTTTAAGCAAGACTATGCATTCGATGTTATGGAAGAAGACAAAGAAGAATTGAAAATAGAGACACCAGAAGATTTAATCACCTATTCAATTGTTACTTTAAAAGAACCTTTTAATAATTCGACATTAAACTTACAAGCCCCAGTATTAATCAATCACAAACAAAAGATTGCTAAACAACTAGTATTACAAGATGGAAATATATATCCATTACGATTCCCTATCGAAGGGAGCAAACTCTAATGCTTGTACTTTCACGAAAAAAAGATGAATCCATAATGATTGGTGATCAGATAGAACTTAAAATTTTGAGTATAGATGGAGATCAGGTAAAGGTAGGAATCGTTGCTCCAAAAAAAATCAAGGTCTATCGTTCTGAAGTATATGAAAGCATTCAAAATCAAAATAAAGAATCCTTAAAAGTAACTAAATCAATTTTAGAACAAATTTCTAAAAAAAATCTTTAAAAAACTATTAAACATTTCTAAATAAGTACGATACTTATTATGTAAGGCAGAAATGGGCGGCCGACCTTATACTGCCAAACACATTCCACATGGATGTGGAACTAAAAAACCAAAATTCAAGGAGGAATCTCACAATGAGAATTCAACACAATATTTCAGCTTTAAATACACACAGAAACTTAACAGCTAACCAATCACAATCTTCTAAAAACCTTGAGAAATTATCTTCAGGTTACAAAATCAACCGCGCTGGAGACGACGCTGCTGGTCTTGCTATCTCTGAAAAAATGCGTGGACAAATCCGCGGTTTAGATATGGCTTCTAAAAACGCTCAAGATTCAATCTCTTTAATTCAAACAGCTGAAGGTGCTCTTAACGAAACACACTCTATCCTTCAACGTATGCGTGAATTAGCAGTTCAATCTTCAAATGATACAAACGTAACTGCTGACCGTGTTGCAATCCAATCGGAAATCAATGCATTAGCTTCAGAAATTACTCGTATTGCTGATAATACTGAATTTAATACTCAGAACTTATTGGGTGGTGGTTTCAGTGGGAAAACGTTCCATATTGGTGCCAATTCTGGTCAATCAATTACACTTACAATTGCAACAATGGACGCTGGCGCTTTAAGTGTAAACGCACTTAAATTAACAAACCAATCTGGTGCTGATGATGCAATTACTACAATTAATAAAGCTATTGAAACAGTATCAACACAGCGTTCATCTTTAGGTGCTGTTCAAAACCGTTTAGAACACACTATTAACAACCTTGGTGCTACATCTGAAAACTTAACTGCTGCTGAATCTCGTATTCGTGACGTAGATATGGCTAAAGAAATGATGGCATTTACTAAAAATAATATCTTGACTCAAGCAGCTCAATCTATGCTAGCTCAAGCTAACCAACAACCACAAGGTGTTCTACAATTACTTCAATAATTTAATTTAAAAAAGGCTGAACTTCATTTTTTTGAAGCTCGGCTTTTTTTTTACCTTTATTTATTCGAATATAAACCGATAATAAAAGGGAGGTGTATTTATGAATAAAGACTTTAAAATAGAAAGAATATTAACAAAATCAGGGATAATGACAGTGAAAGTAAATGGTTTTTTTTTACATAGTAAATATGATCCTTTAAAGGAAGCGGAACAATTCATCGAAAAAAAATATAAACCTAATAATTTGCATATTTTATTTGGGTATGGGCTTGGACATTTTGCAAATAAATTAAAAGAGAAATTTAATGAACAAGATGAACTATTGATAATAGATCCTTTAGCAAAAATGTTTAGTGATAATCCAGAAATCGAAATAATTAGTGAAATTTATGATGAAAAATTTATAATGCTTCTGGAAAGTAAAATTAATAAATTTAATAGACGAATACAAATTATTTCATCTCCAAATTATGATAAATTAATGGAAGAACAATATAGAGACTTGTTAAAAATGACGAAAGATAGAATTAACCTTAATAGGGTGAGTGAGAATACAGTACGTTCCTTTGCAGAAATTTGGCAGAGAAATTATATATATAATTTGTATAATACAACAAGAGATAAATCATTATTAACATTAAAAGATAAATATAATCTCCCTGTAATAATTGCTTCTGGGGGGCCTTCACTTACGAAACAGTTGCCATTATTAAAAGAAATAAGCAATTACGCAATTATTATTGCTGCAGGTTCAACTATAAATACTTTATTAAAAAATAATATTCAACCTGATTTTGTTGTTTCGGTTGATGGTTCAGAGAATAATTATTATCATTTTAAAGATTTAAATCTTAATGACACAAAATATATCTATAGTTTTTATAGTCATTATAGTATACGTGAGAGTTTTGTATGTGATGCTTATATATTTGATACTACAGGAAGTTCAATAGTAAAAAAACATTTAACTCATTTAACTGATATGGAATATCCCTCTTTACTAGGAGGAGGGTCGGTTGCTAATTATGCATTTACAATAGCAAATTATATCTCAAATGGACCTATCGCTCTAATTGGACAGGATTTAGCATATACAGACAATAAAACGCATGCTGAATATAATAAAAACTTTTTTGAAATAGATGAGGACTTTAAGAAAAAAAGAGGGATTTTTTCTACTGAAGGATATTATGGAGAGGAAGTTTTAACTGATTATGTTTTCTTTTCCATGAAAAATAGCTTTGAAAAGTTAAGATCTTTGGCTGAAAAAGATAGGAAGATATTTAATTGCACTGAAGGTGGCATATTATTAAAAGGATTTTCTCAGATTTCTTTTAGAGACTTTTGTGATGAATATATTAATACTAATTCTAAAAAGGATAAAATATTAGAGGATGTTAATCCAGTTCAAACTCATTTAAATAAACAATTGCATCTTATTGAAAAAATGGAGATAGAAGTAAGTAAATATAAATCGATTCAACAGATTTTAATGGATAGCCTAAAAGTTCTATCTTTAAATAAATCAGCAACAAATTTTTCTACGAAGGTTCTTAAAAGGTTGAATAATAATGATGAAAAATTGAAAAAGTTATGTGAAGAAGTGTCATTTGTTAGTATATTTGAGCCACTTACTTTAAATATACAAAACAACTATCTACCGTTGCCAAATGAAACTTCTGAAGAGAAATATAATAGAGTTTTTAGTCAAAACAAAGAATTATACACTGGATTAATTGAAGCGGTCGACTTAACTAATGAATATACCAATCAATTAATATTAAAAATTACTAAAGATATAAAGGATGAAAATTATGGATAAATTAATAAAAGAAACAATGGAAAGCTATAATGATTACTTAAAAAAATTACCTAATGGTTGCCAAAAAGTAGCGGATGATATTAGACAAGATAATTTAAGTGAGGCTTTTCAAGGAATACTTCAATTTAGTGAGGGAGCTACTTGGTTGGTCGACGCTAATTTACTACTCGAAAAGAATTCTTTTTTAAATCCAATTAATCCAGAAAAAATAAATGAATATTTAAATGAAATTAATAGTGGATTAGAAATACAAGATTATGTTATTGTGGCAGATATGTTTGAATACGAGATTAAGCCTTTTTTTGAAGAATGTTCATTTTATGATTTAAGTGAGATAAAATGAATTTTGAAATCGAGTTTGCTAGAAATGGCGAATATACTTTAAAACTAAATAATAAATACGTATATAGTAAATATAATCCAAAAAGTGATGCTCAAAAGTTTATTGAAAATGAACTAGAACCCGCTGCAGTTGGATATTTATTAGTAGGTTTAGGTATTGGGTATCATTTAGAGGCTCTTGCTAATATCTATCCAAATAAAAAGATTATAGTTATCGTTTTAGATGCAAGAGAAATGGAAATTTATAATAATTATGCTCTAAATAAGCATCTTCTCAATTCTAAAAATATTGAAATAATTAATCATTCTAAAATTGAGCATGATATAGTGAATTTTCAAGTAATAATACCGAATTCTTGGATTAACGCAATAGGAGTGGAACATCCACTTTTCTTCCAACTGGAAGATATTAAAATCAGACAAATGAGCTATAAATCTAAGAAAGATTTACTTGAAAAGAACTTTAGACAAAATATATTGAATAATGATATTTCTATTCTAGGCTTTAAAAAAGTTTTTGAAAAAATGTCTGCTTGTTTAGTTGCTGCTGGGCCATCATTGGATGAATCTATTGAATTAGTTAAAGCAGCAAAGCGAAAATGCTTTATATTATGTGTCGGCTCAGCTTTAAAGGTATTATTAAAGCAAAATATAGTCCCAGACGCAATTATCATTACGGATCCATTGCTTCAGGTAGTAAAACAAATAGAAGACACAAATTATACTGGTCCATTGTTTTACTTATCTACGGCAAATAACGAAATGACATTGCACCATCAGGGTAAACGTTTTATTCTTTTTCAAGAAGGTTACCCTTTATCAGAAGAAAATATTGTGCGATTTGAAAGCGAATTAATTGAAACAGGAGGATCGGTGGCAACAACGGGTCTCTCTTTATTAGAATATATGGGTTTTAATGATATATATTTATTTGGGCAAGATTTGGGATTTAAAGGTGAATATACTCATTCTCAACAATCAACCTCTGGTATCAAAGTAAAAAGTAATTTAGAGTTTAGAAAAGTTTTATCAAATAACAATGAATATATTAAAACAACATCTAATTTAAATACTTATCATAGATGGATTGCTAGGAAAGTAAAAAGTTCATCTATAAATATATTTAATATGTCATTAAATGGAGCGAAAATTGAAGGAATTCAATATATTGATGATAGAAATTTTTACTACAATATAGAGAAGTTACCAACTATTAATTTTACTAAAATACTATTAAGCGAATAAAATCAGAGCACTATAGAAGAACTATTATTAAATTGAGGTTTTTTTATGAAAAGTGAAAAATTAATAATTGAACAAGCTAGAAATGGAAGCCTAACGTGTAAATATTTTATCAATAATACTTGGAAATATTTATATTCAAAATATTCACCTGAAAAAATTCTTCAAACATTTGATATAAATGAAAATGCAGACTGTATTGTTATGCTCGGGTTGGGCTTAGGTTATGAATTAAGTTACTTGAAGAAAAATGCAAATAAGGATATTTTTGTAATTGAAAATGATGAGGCATTTTTTCATGCTTTGAGTGGCAGTAGTTTGTTAGACAATGTGCATGTATTAGTAGGAGAAAGTTACAAAGAAATTGATTTTAAATCTTTAAAAATACAAGTTATTCAAAATTTAAATTTAATGGAATGTGATATCACCTTTTATTCAAGTGTTTTACAAGAGATTAATAGAAAAAGTTTTGCAAATAAAAAAGTTATTGTATTTGATCATAAAACAATTGCTAGAGATTGTGCAGATGCTTTTGAAAATATAGGTTATATTGTGTATAGATTAGCATGGTTTAATGTGTCAATCTTGAGGAGAGAAATTATTAAAGTTAGCCCAAAATACGTTTTTTCAGTTAACTTTAGCCCTACTTTAGCAAATATATGTGAAGATTTACAAATTTTTTATATATCATGGACAGTTGATACACCCGCCTACACATTATATTTAAAAGAAAATCATAAGAATAAAAATTCTCTTCATTTTGTTTACGATGAAAAAGTTGTACAAGAATTAACATCAAAAGGATTAAAAAATATATTTTATATGCCAGTAGCAGCAAATGTAGAACGATTAACGCAGATCTATTTAAGCTCGGTCGAGAGTCTAAAATTTGGTGCAGATGTTTCTTTTGTTGGAAGCAATGGATTATCAAATGAATATTCGACAAAAATAAAACATCACTTAACTAATACTACTAAAAAGAAAATTGAACAAATAATCTCTCAACAAGTTAACAACGAAAAATATATTTTAAAAGATATTGTAACAGATGAACTTTTGGAAGTTATACAAGCTGAGTCAAAATTGACACTTCATCGATCCGAACAAATATACCTCACTCCAAAGGAAAAGCTTTCATTTATATTAGGACGCTACCATTCATATTTAGAACGAACATCAATAATGAAGGTACTATCTGAAACCTTTAATCTTAAAATTTATGGTGATGAAGGTTGGTACCATAATGGAGATAAGGATATTATCAACTCTTACCAAGGCCATGCAGAACATTATTTTGAAATGCCAAAAGTTTTTAAAGCTTCAAAGATTAATATTAATATTACAAGATGTTTTGTAGAAACTGGTTTACCGATGCGGGTATTTGATGTATTGGGCTCAGAATCCTTTTTAGTAACAAATAATAAACTGGATATTAATAGAATGTTTAAGCGAGATTCCGACTTAGTAGTATATAGAGATTTACAAGATTTAAAAGATATTATTAATTACTATTTGAATCATGAAAAAGAAAGAAACAATATTAAGAACCAGGGATATGAAACTGTTCGAAAGTATCATACATATGAAATTAGAATTAATGAGATGATGAAAATAGTAAATAAATTTAGTTTATAATGAGAGAAGGAATTTTAATGATATTAAAAAATAAGACAGTTCTTGTAACTGGTGGTACTGGTTCTTTTGGTAAGAAGTTTATTAAAAAAGCATTAGAACAAGAAGTCAAAAAGGTTATCGTTTTTAGCAGAGATGAGCTAAAACAATTTGAAATGGCGCAAGAGTATACAGATCCACGAATTCGCTTTTTTATTGGAGATGTGCGTGATAAAGATCGATTGTATCGTGCGTTTGATGGGGTAGATATAGTTATTCATGCGGCAGCATTAAAACATGTAGGGGCATGTGAATATAATCCATTTGAAGCAGTGAAAACTAATATAAATGGTGCCCAAAATATCATCGAAGCAGCAATTGATTGTGGTGTAGAGAAAGTAATTGCTTTAAGTACAGATAAAGCTTGTAGTCCAGTGAACTTATACGGAGCAACTAAACTCGCTTCAGATAAATTATTCGTTGCTGGTAACTCTTATGTTGGTGAGAAAAAAACACGCTTTTCTGTAGTAAGATATGGTAATGTAGTTGGAAGTAGAGGGAGTGTTGTACCATTTTTTAAGAAAGTTAAAGAAACAGGAACATTACCGATTACAGATGAACGTATGACACGTTTTTGGATTACCCTCGATCAAGGTGTTCAGTTTGTAATTGATAATTTAGAACGCATGCATGGAGGAGAAATTTTTATTCCTAAAATTCCTAGTATGAAGGTTACTGATTTAGCGAAAGCAATCGCTCCAGAATGTGAAACTAAAATTGTTGGTATCCGTGCTGGGGAAAAGTTACATGAAGCTATGATAACGAAGGACGACGCGCGACATACTGTTGAATTTAATGAATATTTTGTTATCCAGCCAGAATTTCCTTGGTGGTCTAAAGAGAATACAAAGGGTGGTAAGCCGCTTCCTGAAGGATTTAAATATGTAAGCAATATTAATAATGATTGGTTATCTATTGAACAATTAAAAGAATTAGTGAGAGAAATGTAGTCATTGACTGCATTTTTTCTTTAAGGAGATGCAACATGAGAAATTCTTATTTACCTTATGGAAAACAGATGATAGATGAATTAGATATAGAAGCTGTAGTAAATGTACTAAGGGGTGAATTTATAACTACAGGTCCAGCAATAGAAAAGTTTGAGGAAAATATTGCAGAATACGTTGGTGCTAAATATGCTGTAGCTTTTACGAATGGAACAGCAGCATTACATGGAGCCTGTTTTGCGGCAGATATTGGAAAAGGCGACGAAGTTGTTACAACTCCTATGACTTTTGCTGCAAGTTCCAATTGTGTTCTTTATCAAGGGGGAACAGTAGTTTTTGCAGATATTGACTCAAGTACTTATAATATTGATCCCAAAAGTATAGAAGAACAAATTACAAATAAAACAAAAGCTATCATCCCAGTTGATTTTACTGGTCAACCTGTTGATTTAGAGTCAATAAATAAAATAGCAAAGCAAAATAATTTAGTTGTCATTGAAGATGCTGCTCATGCTTTAGGGGCTAGATATAAAAACAAAAAAATTGGCTCAATAAGTGATATGACAATGTTTAGTTTTCATCCTGTTAAACATATAACAACTGGTGAAGGAGGAATGATTACTACAAACAATAAAGTGTATTATGAAAAACTACTCCAGTTTCGTTCTCATGGTATCACTAGAGACCCTAAGCTACTAAAAGATAATCAAGGACCATGGTATTATGAAATGCAATTTTTAGGATATAACTACCGGATGACAGATATTCAAGCTGCTTTAGGAATCAGCCAGTTATTAAAACTTGATAGTTTTTTAGAAAGAAGAAAAGAGATTGTCAAAAAATATAATAATGCATTTCAGAATATTGAGTCCATAACAATCCCTTATCAATCAAATGAGGGAGAATCAAGTTGGCATTTATATATCATTCAAGTATCTCAGAATAGAAGAGGTATATTCGAATCACTTCAGAAAAGAAATATTGGGGTAAATGTACATTATATACCTGTTCATAAATTACCTTACTATCAAGAAATAGGATACAAGGAGACCTATCTTCCAAATGCAGAGAAATTGTATGAAAATAGCATCTCATTACCCTTGTTCCCAGGTATGACAGATCAAGATGTAGAAGATGTAATTGAAGCTGTAGAGGATGTATTGGCAAATGAATGATTCCCAAAAAATAATTGCGATTATTCAAGCACGAATGGGATCAACGCGATTGCCTGGCAAGATATTAAAAGTAGTTAATGGGAAAACACTACTTGAATATCAATTAGAACGGGTGAAACAATCTAGAAAAATCGATCAAATTATTATTGCTACGACTGTTGAAGATGCAGATCAACCTATTATCGATTTTTGTGAAGAATATGGTATTAAGTATTATAGAGGATCAGAAAATGATGTATTATCACGTTATTATGAAACCGCACAAAAATATGATGCAGATATTATAGTGCGACTTACTTCAGATTGTCCTATCATAGACCCTATAATTATAGATAAGACCATTCAACACTATCTTGATAATTCACTAATATTTGATTATGTTTCTAATACTGTTGAAAGAACTTTTCCGAGAGGATTGGACACAGAAGTCTTTTCTCTTAATGCCTTAAAAAAAGCATATGAAGCTGCAACATTAGCAAGAGATAGGGAACACGTAACTGCATACTTATATACTAATCCTGAGATTTTTAGAATCGGTCATTTGACTAATAAGAAAGACTACGGAAATAATCGCTGGACAGTAGATACTTTGGAAGACTTTCGACTTATTGACTTAATTTTGACTGAATTATATCAACCTAACAAAATGTTTTATATGGAGGATATAATAAATTTACTAGAAAAACATCCCGATTGGGTAAAATTAAATGCACATATTGAACAAAAAAAAATATAAGGCGGGGTAACATTGCAAGTAATCATTAGAACTGATGCGTCAATACAAATTGGTTCAGGGCATGTTATGAGATGTTTGACATTAGCTAAGCAATTAAAAAAGAATGATATAAAGGTTACTTTTATTACTCGTGATTTATATGGAAATCTGAATGAATTTATTCGCTCTCAAGGCTTCGAAGTATTTGAATTATCATCAATTGAAAGAATTACACATTGGGAATGGTCTACTGATCATTGGTTAGAGGATGTCAATGAAACTATTTCTGTGATTAAAGTTATGAAACAGTCAATTGATATGATAATCGTAGATCATTATTCAATTGATATTAAATGGGAACAACAAATACGTTCATTTACAAAGAAAATTATGGTGATTGATGATTTAGCAAATAGAAAACATGATTGTGATTTATTACTCGATCAAAACTTTTATTTAGATTTAGACAATAGGTATGACGAACTGGTACCGAGCAATTGTAAACTATTACTTGGCCCTAAATATGTATTGCTAAGAGAAGAGTTCCTATACTGGATATCTAAAATGCCTCCACGTAATAGTAAAGTTAAAAATATCCTTGTATTCTTCGGGGGAACTGATCCAACTAATGAAACAGAGAAAACATTACATGCAATTAAGATGCTTGCTCATACTTATACTTTTAATACAGATGTTGTAGTTGGTACAACAAATCCTCAAAAAATATTAATAGAAAAGTTATGTTCTGAAATACCAAGAACTAATTTTTACTGTCAAGTAAATAATATGGCAGAACTAATGACAAAAGCAGATTTAGCTATTGGAGCAGGTGGGGGAGCAACTTGGGAAAGATGTATCCTAAAGTTACCAACACTAACCATAATAGTAGCGGATAATCAAGAACAAGTAAGTATGGATGTTGCAAAAATGGGCGCATCAATTTTATTAGGTAAGTCCAGTTTTGTAAAAAGTTTAAATATATCAATGACTATCGAAAAACTTATTAAAGAACCTCAAATAATCTTAGACCTGTCTAATAAATGTGGAGAATTAATGGAAACAAGGCACATTTTAAATAATTCATTAGTAAAGGAAATAGTCAAAACATGTAATACTTAAAATTCATTATTAGTGTTTTTTTGAAGGAGTGTGGAAGTTTGGAAGTGAAATTGAGAAAAATAAAAATTGAGGATCTTTCATTGATAATGGAATGGAGAATGTCTCCCGAGGTTACAAAATACATGTATACTGATCCTCAATTATCTATTGAGTCACAAAAAATGTGGTATGAAAAGATAATGAACAATAACAAAAGAGAAAAGTACTGGATTATTCAACTAAATGGTAATAAAGATGTCGGGCTATTGAGTATAACTAATATTGACCTTGTGAATAAAAAGGCCAGTTGGGCGTATTATTTAGGCAGCATGGAAGCAAGAGGTAAGGGATTAGCTAGAGTATTAGAATGTAATATAAATGATTATATTTTTGAAGTTCTTAATTTAAATAAGCTTTGTTGTGAAGTATTCGAATTTAACGAAACAGTAGTGAAAATACATGAAAAATTTGGAGCTAAAATTGAGGGTAAATTAGTTGATCATATTTGTAAAAATGGGAAATATTATAATGTAATTTGTATGGCGAATTTTAAAGAAAATTGGAAAAAATTTAAAAATAAATTAGAATACCAAAAAATCACAATTGAAAGTTATTAAGGAGGTTATAGAATTGTTTAATCTAGAGAATAAAGTGATAGTAGTAACAGGTGGAAATAGAGGTATAGGAAAAGCTGTTGTTGAAAAGCTAGAATTATTAAAAGCTCGTGTGGCATATATCAATATTGATGGAGCAGGTAGTTCTAAAAGTTTGCAGATTAAAGCAAATGTCTCTATATTTGAACAAATGGAGGAAGCTTATAAAAAAATTGAAGAAGAATTAGGGCCAATTTATGGTGTAGTTTGTAATGCAGGGATAACAAAAGATTCTTTTTACCATAAAAGTACAAAAGAACAATGGGATAACGTAATTGATGTAAACTTAACAGGTGCATATAATACAACACGACCTATTATAAATAAACTATATGAAAGAAAAGAAGGCTCAATTGTATTTGTAAGTTCTATTGTTGGTGAAAGTGGAAATTTTGGACAAACAAATTATGCTGCTAGTAAAGCTGGACTGATTGGACTTGCAAAGAGTATTGCAAAAGAAGGGGCTCGAAATAATGTACGATCTAATGTAGTGGCACCAGGTTTTACACAAACTAAAATGACGGAAATTATACCAGAAAAAGTAGCCGAAAAAATTATTAAAGATATTCCATTAGGTAGATTTGCCAAACCCGAGGAAATCGCATGGAGTGTCGTTTTTTTACTTTCACCAGTTTTCTCTTCCTATATCACAGGCGAAGTAATAAGAGTAAATGGTGGACATTTAATGTAGAAAAATTATTTGATATCTCTTAAACAAGAATACAATAAATAAATAGTTTAATGAAAAAGTGCCTAGTAAAAATAAGAATATAGTAAAAATAAGAATATAGTAAAAAGCTTGGGGAATATTTTAATGAATCTAGAAGAACGAATAAGATTGAAGAGTATTACTGATGAGGATCTTTTTATAATTTTTAAATGGAGAAACCAACAATCTATAAGAAATGTAATGATAAACAGTGAGATAATAACTTGGAATCAACATATTTCTTGGTATAACGACTACAAAGATAATCATAAATCCATAACTAAAATCTTTTATTTTGATGATATTCCATACGGTGTACTAAATGTATATGATATAGATTGTAAGAATCAAAAGTGCAAGTGGGGGTTTTATGTTGGAGAATTAACAGCGCCGTCAGGTATGGGTACTATACTAGGTTACACATCGTTAAATTACATTTTTGAAAACCTTAAAATAAAAAAACTAACTGCTGAAGTGCTTAGCTTTAATGAAAAAAGTCTACGATTTCATTATAAACTTGGTTTTACCAATGAAGGGATTTTACGAGAACATCTATTGATGAATAATGTTTATAAAGATTTATACATATTTGTTATATTGAAGGAAGAATGGGACGACAAAAAAAATGAAATATTGAAATTTCTAGAAGGAAGGTTTTTATGAAAAGCATTCAGATTGAAAATAGACAGGTAGGTAGTAATCATATACCATTTATCATTGCTGAAATGTCAGGAAATCATAATCAATCATTAAAAAGAGCACTCGAAATAGTAGAAGCTGCGGCTGCTTCAGGAGCACATGCTCTTAAGATACAAACATATACAGCAGATACTATGACATTGAATATTGAAAATGCAGATTTTAAAATCGAAGATAATGAAAGCCTTTGGGATGGGCAGAATCTCTATCAGTTATATCATCAAGCATATACCCCTTGGGAATGGCATAAACCAATTTTTGACCGTGCGCGTGAACTTGGCATGATTGCATTTAGTACGCCATTTGATGATACTGCTGTTGACTTTTTGGAAGAGTTAAATGTTCCGCTATACAAAATTGCTTCTTTTGAAAATACAGATTTACCACTAATTAAGAAAGTAGCATCTACTGGGAAACCAATGATTGTATCAACTGGGATGGCGACGGTAGCGGAGCTAGACGATTTAGTTAGAACAGCTAGAGATTCTGGTTGTAAAGAATTGATTTTATTAAAGTGTACCAGTACATACCCAGCTACACCCGAAAATACAAACATTTCAACAATTCCCCATATGAGGGAATTATTTGATGTACAAGTAGGATTATCAGATCATACAATGGGAATCGGTGTTTCGGTGGCAAGTATTGCTCTAGGTGCAACTGTAATCGAGAAACATTTCACACTTTCAAGGGCAGATGGAGGAGTTGACTCTGCTTTTTCAATGGAGCCAGATGAGATGAGGGCACTAGTTGTTGAAACAGAACGTGCTTGGCAAGCAATTGGAAATGTTACTTATGGTCCTACTGAAAAAGAAAAAGCTTCACTAAAATTTAGACGTTCCATTTATGTATCTAAAGATATCAATGCCGGTGAGAGATTCACAAAAAATAATATTAAAATTGTGCGCCCAGGATATGGATTAGAACCGAAGTATTATGAAAAAGTACTTAATACAATTGCTATGAAAGATTATAGAGCGGGAAACCCGCTTACTTTTGAAGATGTTTTTAATGGTTAAACGATTTGAATAGATTAAAATGATATTTACCTTTATAGTTAATCTCTATACATTGATAAATAATAAAACCAGAGCTGGAGAATGTAATGGCTATAAGTCAAAGTATTAAAATTCCTGAGACATTCCAAGTGAACATGGTAAATTAATAATTAAGCATAGGTTAAAAGGCAAAAATTTATTTTTATAATCAGAGTATTTTATTAAACAAACATACTATTCAACTTTCATAAAAGAGAACTGATATTCTACTACGAAAGATATGGCAGTATTAGTAAAATTAACTAAGTATAAGAAAACCGTTGAAGGAATCTGAACTTCAACGGTTTTTTGACTATTTAAACAACCTCAATATATCACTTACTCCTTGATTCGTTTGCTTAATCAGTAACTCATCACCTTTTTGACGGATACCTTGTTTAACAAACTCCATCATTTCAAAAGCCATATCTGGATCACGAATTAGAGATTCCGTTTTTTGTAAGCTCAATTCCATATTAGAAACATTCTCCTTATGGTGGGATAGAGCTTCATAATCGGAACCTGTATTAGCTAAGTGATTAGATATTGTAGATAATGCATTATCAACTTTTGCAATTAAATCTTCTGCCTCATCTCTAGTAGAAAGTTTAGCAATTTCTATCCCTAAAGAAGCAGTACTAACATTCACGGTATCAATACGCAATGTTTGACCAGCATTTGCACCGACATGTATGTATAGCGGCCGTACATCTCCAAGAATATTTTGTGTATTAAATTCCATTTTCTCAGAGGTGTCATCGATAGAGTTAAGCAGTTGGTCTAATTCCTTTTGTGCTGCAGCACGATCGTCATCAGTTACAGTATCGGTAGATGTTTGAACAGCAAGTTCTCGTATTCTTTGTAGCGCACTACTTACGTGTTGAAGTCCTGCGTCTGTGGACTCTAAAACAGAAATGCCGTCCTGCATATTCTGCTGAGCCCTTGCTAAACCTCGAATTTGTCCACGTAATGTTTCAGAGATAGATAATCCTGATGCATTATTAGCGGCACGAGTTAATTTATCTCCACCTGAAAGCTTTTCAAGAGTTCTGGTTATTGCTGTATCATTTTTCTGATAGCGATTTGTTGAGAAGGCTATCCATGCCTGGTTCTGTAGTTTCAATCCATTCACCTCCATGTGAATTATTTGTATTTCTTCTATATTATCGACAGAATAGATGAAAATTTTGCTAGGAACTGAAAATTTTTAAAAAAAGACCGATAGTGTAAGTAAGAACATTGTGAGCATAGGGGGAAAGTTTTGGTATGCGTATAACAGCTCAAGCACAAGCAAAAGATGTTGTAGTTGCTCCACAATCTAAACAAGCACCAATTCAAGAGGTAGAAAACCTAAATATAGGGGAAAATTCTTTAAAACAAATAATGCAATCGGAACAAAAAGCAAATGAAAAAGAAAGTTTTCCAAAAGATAAGGTGCAAAAAGCAGTAGATGCATTAAATGAATTTATGACGGTTCAAAATCGTAATTCCAAATTTGTTATGCATGATGGCTTAGATCGCTATTATGTAGAAGTAGTGGATGCGGAGACGGATGAGGTCATTCGAGAAGTGCCTCCTCGTAAATTGTTAGATGCATTTTACACGATGCAAAAATTTTTAGGAATGATTGTAGACGAGAAAATTTAGGAGGTAATTATAAATGGCAGGTATGAGAATAGGCGGATTAGCCTCAGGAATGGATATAGACCAGATTGTTGGAGATTTAATGAAAGCGGAGCGTATACCACTAGACAAATTATTTCAAAAGAGAACTACATTTGAATGGCAACGCGATTCTTACCGTTCAATCAATACAAAGTTAAAGAGCTTTGATACTTATTTATTTGACAATTTTTCTTTGTCTAGCAACTTTAATAAAAAAACAGTAGAAAGTTCAAATTCTAATCTTGTAAGTGCAACCGCTACTGGTGGAGCATCTAGTAATCTTTCAATTGAAGGAGTTTCACAATTAGCGACTGCTGCAAGACAAATAGGAAATACTATTTCGACTTCAACAGGTGGAACAGCAACAGGTTCTACAAAAATGAGTGAACTTAGTGGTATTTCAGGGGACACTACCATCTCTCTTAAAGCGATACAATCAAACGGTACATTAGCCAAAGAAGCTACAAATATTGAAATTAAAGCTACAGATACTATTGATCAAGTTATTTCAAAAATAAACAATAGTAGTGCTGGAGTGTCGGCGTTATTTGAAAATGGTAAGCTATCAATTACCGCAAAAAATACAGGAGATATTAAAGGTGGAGCAGAGGTACAAGTTACTGGTGGGAATAATGTCTTTTCTGCATTAGGAATGTCTAATTCAACCGATTTAGCTACAGGAGGTACTAATGCAGTTTTCCAAGTGAATGGCATTACTACGGAACGTTCTAGTAATACTTTTACAATTTCCGGATACAATGTAACACTTAAATCCACTTTTAATGTAAAAAATACTCTTGAGGAACAAGTGGCTCGATTAGAAATTGCAAAAGATCAAGCAATCCAAGATGTTGCAAATGCTCAAACAGCAAAGGATGCAGCACTTAATAATCAATCATTAAAGCAATCTGAATATGATTCGGCATTTAATGGTTTAACTTTGGACCAACAGACGTTATACTCAGATACTGTTAAGGATAACAGTGCTTTAAAAAATACTTTAGCAAATCTTAGTGAAGAACATTTTCTTGAATTTAAGAATCTAACTGCTACTGAAGATGCAGATATTGATAGTTTAACTATTACTGACGAATCTAAAAAAATGTTGAAAAGCCTATCTGCTGAAGATAGAGTAGCATTACAGGGAATGAGTAATGAAGATTTTACTGCATTGAAAGATGTAGCTGTTAAGAACGTAAGTCTAGATATTGCTAATTTAGATGTTACGAGAACTACAAATGATTTAACAGCAAAAGAGGCTCTAAGAGACCAAAAGATTGAAGAATATAATTTGGCAGTACAACAAAATAATAATACTAGTCCAGACACGTCTGTTCCTACAATTAATTTAACAGCCAGTTCAGACATTAATGCAATGGTTGATAAAGTAAAAGAGTTTGTCGAAAAATATAATGAACTTATTGGAGGCATGAATACTTCTCTTAAAGAAAAAAAATATCGTGATTTTCCTCCTTTAACAGATGAACAGCGAAAAGACATGTCCGAGAAAGAGCAGGAGCTTTGGGATGAAAAAGCAAAAAGTGGGTTACTTAGAAGTGATTCTATTGTAAGTGGTGGCTTGTCTGAAATGCGGAATGCTATTTACGGTCGTGTTGGAAACGAGGATAATATAATTGACACACTTGCTGAAATGGGAGTAACTACTTCAAATTCATACTCTGATGGTGGTAAACTAGTTATCAATGAAGAAAAGCTGCGAAAAGCATTAACTGAAAATCCAGATCAAGTGGTAAAAACACTTACCCAGTCAGGAGAAAAGGCTACTGATTCTTCAGAAGACACTAGAGGAATAGTTCAGCGGCTGCGTGATTCTATGAAAGATTTCACTCTAAATATTGAGAAAAAAGCAGGGAAAGCTAGTTCTACTGACCAACAATATTCTATCGGAAAAAGTTTGATTGATACGAATTCACGTATTTCAAACTTTCAACGTAGACTAGAAGATATTGAGTCACGCTACTGGAGACAATTCACTGCAATGGAGCAAGCAATATCTAAAGCTAACCAGCAGTCTGCTTTCTTAATGGGACAATCAACTGGCCAATAAAGGATTTTTGGGATTTAAAATAAAAGGAGTTGTGTTATATTGTCAGCACAATCGGTACACCAAGCTTATAAAAATAATAGTGTGAGCACTGCATCGCCAGGTGAATTAACATTAATGCTTTATAATGGTTGTTTAAAGTTTTTAGGAAAAGCTAAAACCGCTATCACTGATAAAAATATCCAAGAAAAAAATGTTAATTTGCAAAAGGCTCAAAAAATTATTCAAGAGCTTATGGTGACATTGAATATGAATATTGAAATCTCTAAATCCATGATGCAAATGTACGAGTATATGAATCATCGACTTATAGAAGCCAATATTCAAAACTCAGTGGAAGTGATTGAAGAAGTAGAAGGTTACGTGACGGAATTCAGAGACACATGGAAACAAGTTATTCAAATCAATCGTCAAAAACAATTTACTGGAGATCAAGCATAATGGGTGAGGTAGAAAATTTTCTAGACGCATCTGAAAAGCTATTTGCTCACTTAACAAAAAATCCTTCAGAGAATGAACGTACAGAGTTTATAGAAAAAGTTAATGAGTTACTCGATGCACGTGGAGAAGCAATACATGCACTAGCTGAAACTGATTTATCTACAAATTCTTTGTATGAGCAATTACTGGAATTAGATCGAGGAATAAATGAGCGATTAGATAAAATAATGAATCTAGTTAAAGGAGATTTAAAAGATCTCCAACAAAAAAAACGTCATGAGGGTTCTTACAGTAATCCTTACGCAGCAACACAAACAATTGATGGTATGTATTTTGATAATAAGAAATGAAAAACACCGACTTTCGTTTAAGAAAGTCGGTGTTTTAGTTTCTCTAAGCTAGTAGTCGTAGCATTCCTTGAGAATGCTGATTATCAAATGTACCCAGCATTCCTAGTACATCTTCTACATAAGAAGCTGTCTGTTAAATAACTTTCAACCATTTCTTTAATTGCCAAGTCATCTTCCACAAGCAAAATATTAGATTTCATTATAACTTCCATTCAAGAAGAAAAGGTAATCCTTCGGATACACTTAATAAATCAGCATAAATAGATAAAAACTACAAGTTGATGGAGAGTAAATAATGTTGTTTATTTGTATTAAAGACTATTAAACTTAATAAGTGAAAAAGGGGGAACTCAAACGTTCTTCCATTTCATCCCCTGGCTAGTCATTTCTCATATATCTTTCCGATTCATACCACCTGTGATATGATGACAGAATAATAAAGTGTTATTTTATCAAGGAGTGTTTAATATGTATCAAGAGACACATAAGATCGATTTAGTGCAAAAGGTTTTAAAAAACTGGAAAGGCTTTTTCATCCCATATGAGATGGCATTATATGAGTTGAAGAGTGATTTCAATATTATTGATCTTGAATGGAAATCGAAACACGGATACTCTCCTATTGAGCATATGAAAACACGCATGAAAACTATTATGTCATTGGTTGAGAAGATTGAAAATAAAGAAATAGCGCTGACTCAAGAATCTATTAAACAAGAAATACGAGATATTGCTGGAGTACGAATTGTCACTAGCTTTATTGATGATGTATATTTGCTGAAGGAACATATCGAACAGCGTGAAGATATTCGCATGATTAGAGTAAAAGACTATATTAAAGAACCTAAAAAGAGTGGCTACAAAAGCCTTCATCTTGTTGTAGAAACGCAAGTCATCTTATCTAATGAAGTGATATGGGTTCCCGCGGAAATCCAAATCCGAACATCCGCTATGGATTTTTGGGCATCAACAGAACATAAACTCAACTATAAATATCAAGGTGAATCGATACCGGAAGAAGCTCAAAAACAATTAATTGAGCTATCCAATGCCTCCTCGTTACTGGACAAAGAAATGTCTAAATTAAGACTTCAACTACTATCTAGTGAAACAGATTCAAATGGATAAATAATGAAAACAGAGACAATCTACTTGTTAGATTTTCTCTGTTTTTTATGTTTTTTTTATTATTGTTCTTAAGCTTTACCTTTAACTAGCTAAATAAAATGATAATTTATACAACATGTTTTTTTTCTTCCTTAATCGCTTCTAAGATTATTTATTTCCCAGGCAATTAATTTTATAAAAATTATAATGTTTAAGTATGTAAATAATGGTATTATTAAATTACTAGTAAATTAGAAGGAGGGTTAATATGTTTAAGAAGGTGCTAATAGTCTCGGTCTTATTATTTACATTTACGACTTCTGCAAGTGCTAATGCTTTATATGAAGTGAAAAAAGGTGATTCGTTGACAAAGATTGCTAAAGTGTACAAAGTGACAGTGAACGATCTACGTACTTGGAACAAGCTAAAGAAAGACAGTATTTATGTGAAGCAGAAGTTAATCGTACAAAAACCTAAAGTAGCTAATACAACTACTAAAGCTACTCAAGCGGTAGCATCTGCAAAGCCTGTAACAACTCCTAAAGAAAATCCTGCTAAAGATGTCCAGGTGAAGGCGGAGGAACTTATTACTAACCCAGCTCCAATACTAAATGATGTCAAATCCCTTTCTTCAGATGGACAAGCTACATATGATTTAGTGGTAGACTTTGCAAAACGTATGGTTGGTATTCCATATTTATATGCAGGAAATACGATGGATGGATTTGATTGTAGTGGATTTATCTATTTTGTTCACTCACAAGCAGGGCTGACAATCACTAGACAAAGCAGCGAGAGTTATTTTGCAAAAAGCTCAGCTATTGATAACCCAGTAGTAGGCGATTTAGTGTTTTTTGAGAATACATATAAAGCGGGAATTTCACATATGGGAATTTATTTAGGCAACAATGAGTTTATACATGCTGGTTCTAAAGGTGTTGAGATTGCTAATTTAGATTCTTCCTATTGGAAGGAACATTTTGTTTCATTTAATAGATTTCATATGGTGAGTGAATAATTTTGGAGAGATTAGGAGCTTTATGATGAAAATGACAATAGCTAAGAAAATGTGGTTAGGGTTTTCTGCCGTCTTGATATTACTAGCTGGAGTTTCTGTTATGATACATATTTCTATGGATGAAATAGGTGCTAAATATCAGTTTTTGTTAGATGATCGGGTAGAAAAAGTGGATCTTATAAAAGATATTGAGATTGCTCAAAAAGATATTTCGCGTAGCATGATGGATTATTTATTATTTAATACGGATGAATCACTGGAAAATATAAGATCTAATTCAGAATTAGAAAATTCTTTAATTCTTGAGCTAGAAGGTAGATTATTTTCTCCGGAAACAAAAGAGATGATATCAGAGTTGAAGAAAAAAGAGAATGCTTTTTTTGCGAAAAATGAGGATTTGATTGCTGCAAAGCAGAAGAAGGATACTGCGGTAATCAATAAATATACTGCTGATAGTAAAGCAACAAGCAATGACATGATTTTCATTTTAAGCGAAATTGAGCAATTTCTTGAAAATGATATGGTTAAAACTAGAGAAGAATTGAAAAAATTTGAATCAATGATTAATACACTAACTATAGTAGTACCTATTATCAGTGTTATTTTAGGACTTGCACTAGCGTATTTCATTAGTAGAAGTATTTCCAAACCTGTTAAGAAAGTAACTGCAGGACTTGTTCAGATTGCGGATGGTAATTTACGTTTAGAGCCAATCATGATTAAAAATAAGGACGAAGTAGGAGAAATGGCAGTAGCCTTCAATACAATGTCGAAAGATTTACTTGAAATTGTATCAGGTGTTAGAGATTCATCTATGCAGCTCGCAGCTAATGCTGAGGAGCTGACTGCAAGCGCTGAAGAAAGCTTAGCATCCTCACAAATGGTGGCGAAGTCTGCTGAGGAGCAAATGGCCACTAGTGAACAGCAAGTACGCCATATGGATTCTTCGGTTCACGCGATGGCTGAATTATCACAAGGGGTTGAGCAAATTTCTACAAGTAATGAAGAGATGTTAAAAGCAACAGACGAAGTTCGAGTGCTTGTTAATAAAGGATCTGATGTAGTTTCAGATGTTGCTGAACAAATGAACACAATTCATACAACCTTCAAAGATACGACAGTTATTATGAATAACATGGCAAAGCATTCAGATGAAATACAAAATGTAACTGCGTTAATAACAGATATTTCGGAACAAACGAATTTATTAGCATTGAATGCAGCAATCGAAGCAGCACGTGCAGGAGAATATGGAAAAGGTTTTGCGGTAGTTGCCGAAGAAGTAAGAAAATTAGCGGAGCAATCAAAGAATTCTGCAACCGAGATTGCTTCCATGGTACAAATGATTCAGGAGGCATCTAGTGAAGCAGTTCAAGCAATCACGGACGGTGGTGGTAAAGTGGAAGCAGGGATTTCCAAAACAACTGAATCACTAGATGTATTTAAAGATATTGAATCTGCTGTGGGTGAAGTTGGAGTCAAAGTTGAGTCAGTTTCCGCTGCAATAGAGCAAATTCAGGAAATGGCAAAATCGGTTTCAGAAGGTTCACTTGAAGTTCAACGTCTAGCAGCACTTGCTGCGGATGGGGCAAATGATACAAGTGCAGCTACTGAAGAGCAGCTTGCCGCAAATGAAGAAATCACTGCCAATGCACAGTCATTAGCAGATCTTGCTGAGGCTTTGCAAAATAATGTCAGTCATTTTAAGATCTAACGTATACCAATTACCCTAAATCTTTTATTAGATTTAGGGCTTTTTTTTCGACAAATAAATTCTATATTATGACAAAGTACCTTTATTTATGTATAATAATATAGCTACTTAAGAATCATTTGGAGAAGGAATATGAGAAAAAGGGAGTAAGAAAATGAAATTAACAATATCAAAAAAATTGTGGTTCGGGTTTTCAGCAGTGTTACTTTTATTAGTATTAATCAGCGTATTATCTATTTTAGCATCATCTATTATTACTGATAAATACCAGTCTTTGCTTGATAATAATGTGAAGAAAGTTGTACTAGTAGGTCAGATTGAAGTCATCCAAAAAGATATGGCAACTGCTGTTTTAGAGTTTGTCATGTTTGGAAAAGAAGATGCAATTGGTAAGTTTGATGAGGAAATTATAAATGGGTCAGCCGCGGCAAAAACACTTATTGAGAGTGTGAAGGATGAGAAGTCATTAAAGTTATTAGAGGATCTTCGCACTCAAACAGAGGCGTTATTTGAATCAAATAATAAGATAATTTCGTCGAAAAAGAGCAATCAACCATTTGAACAATATGCTAGCCAATCTACTGAATTAAACGATGAAGTGCTAGCAATTTTAGCTGAATTAAAGGAAATTCAAATTGCTGATATGGAACAAACAAGAGCTGAGTTAAATCAATATCAAGCAACCTCTAATAATTTTGTAATTATCATTACGATACTTAGCGTTGTTATTGCATTACTTATTTCTTATTTCATTAGTAAAAGCATTTCTAAACCAATTCAAAAGGTTACTTCTGGTTTAGAGGAAATTGCAAACGGGAATTTATTAGTAGAACCTATCAAAATTAAAAATAAAGACGAAGTTGGAGTTATGGCGACAACTTTCAATAAAATGTCGAGCGATTTACAACGCATTGTGTCAAGTGTTCGAGACTCTTCTATGCAATTGGCTGCGAACGCTGAAGAACTGTCTGCAAGTTCTGAGGAAAGTTTAGCTTCTTCACAAATGGTTGCGAAATCAGCTGAAGGGCAAATGGCAGCCAGCGAAGAACAAGTGAAGCATTTAGAAAGCTCTGTAAATTCTATGATGGAATTGCAACAAGGTGTTGGACAAATTTCGCAAAGTAATGAAGAGATGCTTCAAGCAACGGATGGGGTTAAAAATCTAGTGACAAAAGGATCAGCGGTTGTCACAGATGTTGCGACTCAAATGGATACAATTCATACAACATTTAATGAAACAACAGAAATTATGAAAAACATGGCGAAGCATTCCGATGAAATTCAATCGATTACTGCGCTAATTACAGATATATCGGAGCAAACAAATCTTCTTGCTCTAAATGCTGCAATTGAAGCAGCGCGTGCAGGGGAATATGGAAAAGGTTTTGCTGTGGTAGCGGAAGAGGTTCGTAAACTTGCTGAGCAATCGAAAAACTCAGCTTCCGAAATTGAATCGATGGTTCAGTTGATCCAATCTGCTTCTGGTGATGCTCTTAAAGCTATCACAACTGGTGGTGGTAAAGTAGAAGAAGGGCTTTCGAAAACTACGGAATCGCTTAATGTTTTTAATGAAATAGAGTCAAGCGTTGGAGAAGTTGTATTTAAAGTTGAAACTGTTTCTGCAGCAATTGAGCAAATTCAAGCAATGGCTGAATCCGTAACAGAAAGTGCGCAACAAGTACAAACTCTAGCGACTAATGCAGCAGATGTTGCGAGTGATACAAGTGCTGCTACAGAAGAGCAGTTAGCTGCAAATGAAGAGATTTCTTCGAGTGCACAATCATTGGCAAATCTCGCAGAAAAACTTCAAAGTGAAGTAAGTCATTTTAAACTATAATCTCTTTAATAAGAAAAGACTCTATTTCGTATTGCGAAATAGAGTCTTTCTAATATGTCAATATTGCGAATACGCTGCAGAATGTTGCACGTAACAAGTAAATATTGCTAATACGGATTAGAAAGTTGCGAATAAGTGAGTAAATATAGCGAGAAAGTAAAAAGTTTCGAAGATTACTTTTCAATATAGCGAATAAGAACAGTATATTCCATATATAAAACATTCCTCATCTAGACACAAATTATTGTAAGTGGATAAAGTATAATATACGTAGGTGATTATATGTACGAATCCATTGTTTTTATCCATGTACTTAGTGCAATTCTTTCTATTGGTCCTTTTTTTGTTTTATTTCCTTTATTAAATCGAATGCATGATAAGAGCGGTGAAGTCCTTCATTCCCAAATAGAAGTTTTTCAAGCTTCGATTCGGATAGTTAAGCATGCTGGTCATGTTTTAGTCGTTTCTGGAGTTCTACTTATGTGGCAAGGAAATTGGCCATGGTCGACATCGTGGGTAGTCATGACAATTGTTGTTATGATTAGTTCTATCGTGTTTCTTGCAAAGGCATTTAAGCCAAAGATTCGACAATTTCAAGTTGGAGTTATTGATTCCAGTACGCTTATTAAAAGATTAAACAGTTCTGTATGGCAATATATACTCTTGCTGTTAATCATGCTCTGGTTTATGGTTGTAAAACCTAATTTATGGTGATTGACTCTTTCTCAATATTGAGAGAGGGTCTTTTTTATTTTGCTTTAATCTTTCGTACTCGGTTCTACTTGAGACCACTTCAGCATAGAACTTCCACGTCCACGTCAATTTAACAAATTGTTCACAAATATTTTTTTCTGAATATAAAATGCGATATATCGCAGATGTAAGCGATTTCATAATTAATGAATATTCAAAAATAACTGACAATTTTCAAAAAGGGTGTTGACGCGCCATTTTAAAGGAGTTATGATATCAACAATATATTAAATATTGTGAGAAAATTCACAATCAAACAAAAGCAAAAGCTTCAATGCTAGTTGCTAGATTAGCAGTGATATAGGAGTCGATTATATTGAGAAGTGACATGATAAAAAAAGGCGTTGATCGTGCCCCGCATCGTAGTTTGCTTTATGCTACTGGGGTAAAAACAAGAGATTTAGATAAACCGTTTATCGGTGTTTGTAACTCCTATATTGATATTATTCCAGGCCATATGCATTTAAATAAATTTGCTGAGGTCGTCAAAGAAGCAATTCGCGAAGCAGGTGGAATTCCATTTGAATTTAACACGATTGGTGTTGATGATGGGATTGCAATGGGTCACATCGGAATGAGATATTCACTTCCGAGTCGAGAGCTTATCGCGGATTCTGCCGAAACAGTTATTAACGCGCATTGGTTTGATGGAGTGTTTTACATTCCAAACTGTGACAAGATCACACCAGGAATGTTAATGGCAGCAGTCAGAACAAATGTCCCATCTGTTTTTGTTTCAGGTGGACCAATGGAGGCTGGAACATCAGCTGACGGGAAACAACTTTCATTAACATCCGTTTTTGAAGGAGTTGGTTCTTATAAATCCGGTGCGATGACTGCAGAACAACTTCTCGATATTGAACAAAATGCATGTCCTACATGTGGTTCTTGTTCGGGAATGTTCACAGCTAACTCTATGAACTCTTTAATGGAAATGTTAGGGATGACTCCTCCAGGTAACGGTACAATTATTGCAACTTCCGAGGAACGTCACCGACTTATTAAGGAAGCGGCTAAACATCTTGTACGAATGATTAAAGAAGATGTAAAGCCAAGAGATTTGATTACAAAAGAAACAATCGATGATGCGTTTGCACTAGATATGGCAATGGGTGGTTCAACAAATACAGTTCTCCACACACTGGCAATCGCGCATGAAGCTGAAATCGAATATGACGTGAAAGAAATAAATGAAGTAGCAAAACGGATTCCTTATTTATCGAAAATTATGCCTGCCTCTGATTACTCTATGCACGACGTACATCTTGCAGGAGGAGTTAGTGCAATTATAAAAGAACTTTGCGAGATTCCTGGTGCTGTTCATCCAGATCGAATGACGATAACTGGTCAATCTCTCTATGAGAACGTGAAGGATGCAGAAATTAAAAATGATCAAGTCATACGCAGAAAAGAAAATCCATATAGTCCAGTAGGCGGCTTGTCCGTGTTGTTTGGAAACATTGCTCCAGATGGTGGAGTGATTAAAGTAGGAGCAGTTGATCCTTCCATTAAAGAATTTACTGGAAAAGCAATTGTGTTCGATTCACAAGAAGCAGCACAAGAAGCGATAGATAACGGGATTGTTCAAGAAGGCCATGTAGTCGTTATCCGCTACGAAGGTCCAAAAGGTGGACCTGGTATGCCAGAAATGCTTGCTCCAACATCAGCGATTCAAGGTCGTGGATTAGGAACTAAAGTGGCACTCATTACGGACGGACGTTTCTCAGGTGCATCAAGAGGAATTTCCATTGGACATATTTCTCCAGAAGCAGCCGAAGGTGGACCGATTGCATTAGTTGAAAATGATGACATTATCGCTATTGATCTAACAAATAGAACAATAGAGTTAAAGGTTAATGAAGAAGAATTAGCTACAAGAAGATCAAACTTACAACCATTTGAACCAAAAATTAAAAAGGGTTATTTAGCAAGATATTCGAAACTTGTAACATCTGCGAGTACAGGTGGAGTAATGAAAATCTAAACGAATATTGATTAAATCTATGATGAGGTAAAAGTTAAAGGAATCTTGTATTCACAGAGAGCCGGTGGTGCTGGGACCCGGCAATACAACCTTTAGCGACATCCCCTCGGAGTGAAGTGTTGAACGGGAAACCAATTAGATACTTCCGGGTGTAGTAAATTAGCTACTCTCGTTAAAAATGGATGGTCGGCAATTTGTCGGTTGTCTGCGAGGTAGCGGTTGCGCTGCGAACTAGGGTGGTACCATGAAAAGAATTTCATCCCTATACAAAAGAACTATAGTTTTTTTGTGTGGGAGAAATTCTTTTCTTTTTTTCTAAAGCGGAAGCGCCTGTTTAGCTCCGACAAGCAACGTTCTTCTGCGACGAGCTATGCGCAGGAGCAAATGAGGAACTTCACAGTCCATCTTGATGGACGAAGAAGTTTCACATTTGACCTCGAGGAGCTAGGCGCTGAAGTCTAGATGTAGATGCTAATTTGTTGGACTGGACGATTTGAAAAAGGAGGAAATTATGATGAAGTTGAGTGTAGAAGAAGCAGAACAAACCTATGAAGAAGCTCAAATGCCTGCAGCTCCGAAGCAATTAGATGGAGCGGATGTTTTAATCGAAACACTAAAAAAACATCAGGTTGAAGTAGTATTTGGTTATCCAGGTGGTGCAGTTTTACCGATTTATGATGCATTATACAGAAATCCTATCAAACATATTCTAGCTCGTCACGAGCAAGGTGCAATCCATGCAGCTGAAGGATATGCAAGAGTATCAGGGAAAGTAGGGGTAGTTATTGCTACTTCTGGACCAGGTGCAACGAACTTAGTGACAGGTATTGCTGATGCTATGATGGACTCCATTCCACTCGTTGTTTTCACAGGTCAAGTTGCTACTACTGTTATTGGAACAGATGCTTTTCAAGAAGCGGACATCATTGGGATTACACAACCAATTACAAAGCATAATTACCAAGTGAAAGATGTAGCAGATTTACCAAGAATTATTAACGAAGCTTTTCATATTGCTTCCACAGGTCGTCCAGGACCAGTCGTCGTAGATATTCCAAAAAATATGGCAACAGGCATGTTTGTTTCATCAGAGGATGTAAACCTAGAAGTAAATCTTCCAGGATATCAACCGACGACAACGCCTAACTTTTTACAAATACAGAAGGCAGCCCAAGCTATTTCTACTGCAAAACAACCATTGATACTTGCAGGTGCAGGTGTATTATTCGCCAAAGCATCAGACCAATTAGCAGCGTTTGCCGAGAAGTATCAAATCCCTGTAACCAATACACTCCTAGGACTTGGAAGTATAGAAGGCGATCATGAGTTGTTTTTAGGAATGGCAGGGATGCATGGAACTTACACAGCCAATATGGCAATTCAAACATGTGACTTACTGATTAATGTAGGCGCAAGATTTGATGACCGTCTAACAGGAAACTTAAACTACTTTGCACCGAATGCAAAAGTGGTTCATATCGATATAGATCCAGCGGAGATTGGGAAAAACGTTCCTACAGAAATCCCAATTGTTGCGGATGCAAAGGAAGCTTTGGAGGCACTGCTTGCACAAGATGTGTCAAATGGAAATACTGCTACGTGGTTAGAGAGTTTACGTGTTTCACTAACAGAATATCCATTTCATTATCAAGCGAGTGAGGAAAGAGGGCTCTTACCACAGCAAGTGTTAGAGCTTGTACATGAGTATACAAATGGAGATGCAGTTGTAACTACTGATGTAGGACAGCATCAAATGTGGACTGCACAGTATTATAAATTCAATCATCCGCATAACTGGGTAACATCTGGTGGACTTGGAACAATGGGATTTGGTTTCCCAGCAGCAATTGGTGCACAGCTTGCTAAACCAGAAGCAAAAGTAATTTCCATCGTTGGTGATGCAGGTTTCCAAATGACACTTCAGGAACTGTCTCTACTACAAGAGATGAGAATCCCAGTAAAAGTTATTATCTTAAACAATCAAGCACTCGGAATGGTACGCCAATGGCAAGAGACATTCCATGGAGAGCGTTTCTCGCAATCTCTCATCCCAGTTCAGCCTGATTTCGTAAAATTAGCAGCTGCTTATGATATTAAAGGCTACAAAATCGAAACATATGAAGATGCAAAAGTTCAATTAAAAGAAGCACTTGCATCAGATGAGCCAGTCCTAATTGATTGTCGAGTTGTTCAAAAAGAAAGTGTCTATCCAATGGTTGCTCCAGGTAAAGGGCTACATGAAATGATTGGAGTGAAGCCAGAATGAAAAGAATTATTACGGTAACAGTGATCAATCAAAGTGGTGTTTTAAACCGTGTTACTGGCCTACTCATGAAGCGTCAATTCAATATTGAAAGTATTACAGTGGGGCATACGGAACAACCGCAAATCTCTAAAATGACGTTTGTCGTAAACGTACAAGATGAACAAAAACTAGAACAGCTTTTAAAACAGCTTCAAAAACAAGTAGATGTGTTGAAAGTTAATGATATTACAGAAAAATCAATTGTTGTGAGAGAGTTGGCACTCGTGAAAGTCGTAGCGCCACCTGCTGTAAGAGCAGAGATAAACAGTATTATTGAACCATTCCGAGCTTATACAATCGACACGGGGAAAAACGTTGTTACCTTTCAAGTAACCGGTAACCCAGAAAAGATTGATGCTTTCATTGATCTGCTCAAACCATATGGTATTAAAGAGCTTACAAGAACAGGTGTTACAGCGTTTGTTCGTGAAACCCAAAAAACAAACACACCACAATTATCCATACTGTAAAAATGCAATACTGGTGAACAAAGCTTGTCTGATACTTAGTTATACAGTATATAAACTTTTAAATAATATAAAAACCCAAATTCGAGGAGGAAATTATAATGGCTAAAATGTATTACAACGGAGATATCAACGAAGGACTTTTACAGGAAAAAACAATTGCAATCATCGGTTACGGATCACAAGGTCATGCACATGCACAAAACTTAAAGGATTCAGGTTTTAACGTAGTTGTTGGTATTCGTGCAGGAAAATCATTCGATCAAGCAAAAGAAGACGGATTAGAAGTTTATTCTGTAAAAGAAGCAGCTGAAAAAGCAGACGTTATCATGATTTTATTACCAGATGAAAGACAAAAAGCTGTTTATGAAGCAGAGATACAGCCTGCATTAACTGCTGGAAAATCATTAGTATTCGCTCACGGATTCAACGTACATTTTGATCAAATCGTACCTCCAGCTGATGTGGATGTATTCCTTGTAGCACCAAAAGGTCCAGGTCATTTAGTGCGTAGAACATACGAAGCAGGAGCGGGGGTACCAGGTTTATTCGCTGTATATCAAGATGCAACTGGTCAAGCAAAAGATCTAGCTCTAGCATATGCAAAAGGAATTGGAGCTGCTCGTGCTGGAGTATTGGAAACAACATTCAAAGAAGAAACAGAAACAGATCTATTCGGAGAACAAGCAGTACTTTGTGGTAGTACAACTGCAATAGTAAAAGCTGGTTTTGAAACTTTAGTAGAAGCAGGATATCAACCAGAGCTTGCTTACTTTGAAACATTACACGAATTAAAACTGATTGTTGATTTAATGTACGAAGGTGGAATGGCAACAATGCGTTCTTCCATCTCGGATACAGCTGAGTGGGGAGACTTCGTTTCAGGTCCACGCATCATTGATGCTTCTGTAAAAGATCGTATGAAAGACGTATTAACGGACATTCAAGATGGAACATTTGCAAGAGAATGGATTAAAGAAAACGAAACAGATCGTCCAAAATATAACGCAATCAAAAAAGCAGAATCTGAACATCAAATTGAAGTTGTTGGAGCAAAACTTCGTGAAATGATGCCTTTCATCAATGAAGGAAAAAAACAAATCAAGAAAGAAGTGGTGACGAGTGGTCAAAATTGATATTTTCGACACAACGCTACGTGATGGGGAGCAATCCGCAGGGATTAACCTAAACACGCGAGAAAAGTTAGAAATAGCTCGTCAGCTTGAGAAATTTGGAGTTTCTATCATAGAGGCAGGGTTTCCTGCTTCTTCTCCTGGAGACTTTGAGGCAGTTAAACTAATTGCTGACACAGTGAAAAACTCAACGGTAACAGGGTTAGCTCGTTCGATTAAAAGTGATATTGAAACTTCTTGGGAGGCTTTAAAAGGTGGAGTACAGCCACATCTACACACATTTATCGCGACATCCCCGATTCATATGCAATATAAGCTGAACAAAACACCTGAGCAAGTTATTGAAATTGCAGTAGAATCCGTAAAGCTTGCGAGAAAATATTTTCCACTTGTTCAGTGGTCAGCGGAAGATGCAACACGTTCAGACCGTGATTTCCTAGTACGAATTATGAATGAAGTAATTAAAGCCGGAGCTACTACGATTAATATCCCTGATACTGTAGGATATGCTTCTCCAATTGAATATGGGGCTTTATTCAGATACTTGAGTGAAAACGTGACTGGTATTGAAAAAGTGAAGCTTTCTGCTCACTGTCATGATGATCTAGGATTAGCAGTTGCCAACACACTTGCAGCCATTGAAAATGGCGCTACACAAGTTGAAGGTACAATCAACGGAATTGGAGAACGTGCAGGCAATGCAGCGCTTGAAGAAGTTGCGGTTGCACTACATATTCGAAATGATTACTACAAAGCAGATTCCGGTATTGTTTTAAAAGAAACTAAACGTACAAGTCAGCTTGTAAGTAAGTTAACTGGGGTTGTGATCCAACCAAACAAAGCGGTTGTTGGGAAGAATGCATTTGCACATGAATCAGGAATTCATCAAGATGGTATGCTGAAAAACCCAGAAACATATGAAATTATTACACCAGAATTGATTGGTGATGTAGCAACTGAACTAGTACTTGGTAAACATTCTGGTCGTCATGCATTCTCTGATCGCGCAATACAGATGGGCTTCCAATTAAGTGATGAAAAGCTAAATGCTGCATTTGTTGCATTTAAAAAATTAGCAGATAGTAAAAAAGAGATTACCGAGGAAGATTTATTTGTTTTATTGACAGATCAACAAGTACAAACTTCTGAAGTGGAAGTCTATGAATTAGAAAGCGTACAGGTACAGTACGGTACTTCTAATATTCCAACTGCTACGGTTCAAGCTAAAACACCATCTGGTGAAGTGGAAGTAGTTTCTTCCACTGGAGCTGGTTCGGTAGAAGCTATATTCAATACATTAGAAAAGCTAGTGAACGGAGAAGTTCATATTATTGATTATCGTGTATCTTCTGTCTCTAAAGGAAGAGATGCACTTGGCGAAGCAATCGTTAACCTAAGCTTTAATGGTGTTATTTCATCAGGGCGCAATGCATCTCAGGATGTATTGGAAGCATCTGCAAAAGCATATTTGAACGCTATAAACCGTCAATTAGTTAAATCACACTATCAAGAGCAAATAGCAGTACCACAATAAAAAATGGGAGTGAATGGGATGGAAAAAACGATAACGGTATTACCGGGAGATGGAATTGGTCCAGAAGTAACACAAGCAGCCGTAAAGGTGCTTCAAGCAGTTGCTCATCGCTTCAATCATACGTTTAATCTGCAATATGCGCTGATTGGTGGTGCGGCGATTGATGCGAAGGAAAATCCTCTTCCACAAGAAACAATTGATGCATGTAGTCAAAGTGATGCCATCCTTTTAGGCGCAGTAGGTGGGCCGAAATGGGATCAGAATCCATCTCATTTACGCCCTGAAAAAGGATTATTAGCAATCCGTAAGCATTTCGGTTTATATGCAAATATTCGTCCTGTAAAAGCTATTCCAGCATTACTTGATGCATCTCCACTTAAGAAAGAAGTTGCAAAGGATGTGGATTTAGTAATCGTTCGTGAATTAACAGGCGGTCTGTATTTCGCTGAACCACGTAAGAAAACAAACGACTATGCGCTTGACACGCTTGTTTATACAAGAAAGGAAATTGAACGTATCATCGATACAGCTTTCCAAATTGCTAGAAGTCGCAAAGGTAAACTAGCATCCGTTGATAAAGCAAATGTCCTTGATTCTAGTAAATTATGGCGTGAAATCGTAGAAGAGAAAAAACAAGGATATCCAGACGTAGATGTAGAGCATATGCTTGTTGATTCAACAGCAATGAAATTAATTACAAAGCCAGGAGCTTTCGATGTCATCGTTACGGAAAATATGTTTGGTGATATTTTAAGTGATGAGGCATCTGTAATTACTGGTTCTCTAGGAATGCTACCATCAGCAAGTACACGTGAGGATGGCTTCGGTTTATATGAACCAGTTCACGGATCAGCTCCTGATATTGCAGGGCAAAACAAAGCGAATCCAGCGGCAACGATTCTTTCTGTGGCAATGATGCTTCGTGAAGCATTCCAACTTGAAACAGAAGCAGCAGCAGTGGAAGAAGCAGTGTTTAATGTATTAAATGATGGAAATCTTACAGGTGATTTACAAGTAGAAGGAAAACGAGCGCTTTCTACAACAGAATGGACAGCAAAAGTATTAGAAGAGTTAGACTCAGAATTTGTATCTGAAAGCATAATGTTTTCTTATGTCTAACCAAAAGGAGAGGGACTAAATGGCAAAAACGATTATTGAGAAAATTTGGGATGAACACATTGTATACGAGGAAGAGGGTAAACCAGACCTTCTCTATATCGATTTACACTTGCTCCATGAAGTGACATCTCCTCAGGCTTTTGAAGGGCTACGACTAAATAATCGTAAGGTTCGTCGTCCGGATCTTTGCTTCGCAACGATGGATCATAACGTTCCAACACGAAACAGAGAGCAGATTAAGGATGTTATTGCACGTAAACAAATTAGCACGCTTCAACAAAACTGTGAAGAGTTTGGTGTCCCTCTTGCCAATATGGATCATCCCGATCAAGGGATTGTCCATATTATTGGTCCAGAGCTTGGTCTAACACAACCAGGTAAAACAATAGTATGTGGGGATAGTCATACATCAACTCATGGTGCCTTTGGTGCCATTGCCTTTGGTATTGGTACAAGTGAAGTAGAGCATGTTCTATCCACGCAAACACTATGGCAAGCGAAACCGAAAACAATGGAAATCAAAGTAACAGGTGAACTTGGGTTTGGCGTGGCTGCTAAAGATATTATTCTAGCGATTATTTCAAAATTCGGTATCGATATGGGTACTGGATATATCGTGGAATATACAGGTGAGGCAATTCGTAAATTGTCGATGGAAGAGCGCATGACCATTTGTAATATGTCAATTGAAGCAGGAGCACGCGCAGGTTTGATTAGCCCAGATGAAACAACGGTTGAATTCCTTAGAGGACGTGAGCATGTTCCAACAGGTGAAGCATTTGAAAAAGAAGCAGCTCGTTGGATAGCTCTAGCTACAGACAAAGGGGCAACTTACGATAAAACAGTAGAAATCTCTGCAGATGAAATCGAACCTTTTGTAACATGGGGAACTAATCCTTCGATGGGCTCAGGTGTTTCTATGCACATTCCATTTACAAAAGATTTTTCGGAAACAAGTGATCAACAAGCGCATGAAAAAGCACTAGCATATATGGGTCTCCAAGAGGGAATGCCTTTAGAGGAAATTCAAATTAGCAATGTATTTATCGGTTCTTGTACAAATGCTCGCCTAAGCGATTTACGTGCAGCAGCCAATGTGATTGAAGGCCGTCAAGTACATCCGAATGTGAAGGCAATCGTCGTCCCAGGATCAAAAACAGTGAAAAAACAAGCAGAACAAGAAGGCATCGACAAAATATTCCTTGATGCAGGATTTGAATGGCGCGAATCTGGTTGCAGTATGTGTCTAGCGATGAATGACGATGTTGTACCAGCTGGTGAACATTGTGCATCTACATCTAACCGAAACTTTGAAGGTCGTCAAGGTGCTGGGTCGAGAACTCATCTAATGAGTCCTGCAATGGCAGCTGCTGCAGCTATCGAAGGTCATATTGTAGATATTCGCAAATTTCAACTAGTGAATGCGTAAGGAGGAAAACCCATGGAGCCTATTAATGAAATCAAAAGTGTTATAACACCTTTAAATCAAAAAAATGTAGATACGGACCAAATCATTTCGAAAGAATTTTTAAAAAGAATTGAACGTACAGGATTCGGCAAATATTTATTTTACCACTGGCGCTTTGACTCACAAGGAAATCCAATCCAAAATTTCGTTTTAAATGACGAGCGTTATAAAGAATCTACTATATTAGTAGCACATGAGAACTTTGGATGTGGATCTTCACGTGAGCATGCACCTTGGTCCATTTTAGATTACGGCTTCCGTGTAGTTATTGCTCCAAGTTTCGCGGATATTTTCTACAATAACTGCATGAAAAATGGACTTCTTCCTATAAAATTGTCCGTAGATGAGGTAGAAGCACTTTTAAGTAATGAAGAATACAACGTAGAAGTAAACTTAGAAGCACAAACAGTTACTGGTGCAGACGGTGTAGTTTATTCATTCGATATCGATCCATACCAAAAGAAAATGCTTTTAAATGGTTGGGATGAAATTTCATTGACCTTCCAATACGAAGATCATATTAAAGCTTACGAATTAAAAAAGCATAAGGCGGTCTAAGACTGACAATGCGTAATCTGTTTTATTAAAATTAGTAAACTAGGAGATGGTTTTGTTGGGAATTCATACGACACTGTAGGTTTATATCGGGCAACTGAAAAAGTAGCAGAGTTCGTTCATCGGACACCATGTAAAAAGTCGACTACTTTGAATGAAATCAGTGGAAGAAAAGTATTTCTAAAAATGGAAAACTTGCAAAAAACGGGTTCATTTAAAATTCGAGGAGCAATGAATAAAGTTTCACAGCTTACGGAAGCTGAATGTGCAAAAGGATTAATCGCAGCTTCAGCAGGAAATCATGCGCAAGGTGTCGCTTACGCTGGAAAAGCGAGAAATGTGCCTGTAACGATTTACATGCCAATCGGAACTCCAGTAGCAAAAGTGGATGCCACTAAAGGTTATGGGGCAACGGTCAAGCTTGTGGGACAAAATTTTGATGAGGCATATGTTGCAGCTAGAGAAGAACAGCTTCGAACTGGAGCAACATTCATTCATCCATTTGACGATTTAGCCGTAATAGAAGGCCAGGCAACGGTAGCGATGGAAATGCTGCAACAACGACCGGAACTTGACACGATTGTCGTACCTGCTGGGGGAGGGGGATTACTTGCAGGCACATTGCTTGCAGTAAAATCGTCTCGCCCAGATATTCGTGTCATTGGTGTTCAGTCCATCAATTCAGCTGCAATTGCAGTTGCTTATAAAGGAAAGAATGCAGCTTTACTACCATACCAAGGCAAAACGATTGCTGAGGGCATAAACGTGAAAGTCCCTGGAAAGCTAACAATGAACATTATTCATTCCCTTGTGGACGACATCATCACAGTGACGGAGCAGGAGATTGCATCTGCAATTCTCTTTATGCTAGAACGCGAAAAAACGCTCATAGAAGGTGCAGGAGCCGCAGCAGTAGCGGCAGTGTTGAGTCACCACATTCCATCCTCCGCTGGTAACGTTGGAGTAATCGTGAGTGGAGGAAATTTCGACATTGACAAACTAACCGAATGTCAGCAAATGTCCATTCAAGTCCCAATGGCAAAATAAAAATATTGAAACCGCTAGTTAAATCATCTAGCGGTTTTTTTATGGTTTGGAAATCTAGTCAGAGTGAGGTATCGTGGTTAAACTTGTGAACTTGTGAGTAAAGAGTTCAATGTTGCGAATACTAATTATTATATAGCGAGTAAAGATGAGAAAGTAGCGAGTAACAGCATCCATTCCCTACATATCAAAATTTATCGATTAAGTTACTTGACTTTATTAACTAACTAAAATATAATAACTTACTATAAGTAACTAATGTTAGGGGTAATAGAAATGAAATATCAAAATAAACCTTACACTTTCGTAGAATTAGTAGAATTAAAAGTATCAGATTTAGAACGTTCACTTAGTTATTATCAAGAAATAATTGGTTTTAAAATACTAGAGAAGCAAGAAAATAAAGCACTATTAACAGCTGATGGTAAAACGGCTCTTCTTTCTCTTGAACAAAGAGCAAATAGTTTACCTAAAACACAAAAAACAACTGGTTTGTATCACTTTGCACTATTATTACCTACTCGTGCAGATTTGGGTGCAGTATTAAAGCATCTTATTGAAATTAATGAACGAGTTGGAGCAGGAGATCATTTAGTGAGTGAAGCATTGTATTTAAATGATCCAGATGGAAACGGCATCGAAATTTATAGTGACCGTCCAGATACTGAGTGGACATGGAACGGTGAATTTGTAGCGATGGATACGCTTCAAATAGATGCACAAGGCATTTTAGCTGCTGGAGCGAGTACTAAGTGGGAAGGTTTACCGGAAGGTACTGTAATGGGACATATTCACTTACACGTTAGTGAATTAGGTGAAACAGAGAAGTTTTATAAATTGTTAGGATTTGAGGTTGTTACACCTAATTATCCAGGAGCACTCTTCATGTCCACTGGTAAATACCATCACCATATCGGACTAAACACATGGGCTGGGGTAGGTGCACCGCCAGCTGGAGAAAACGTAGTCGGTCTTGAAGCATTTTCATTGGTTTATCCAAGCAAGGAAGTCTTAAATACAACCGTCGAAAATTTAAAAACAAACAATATCGATGTAGTTGAAGAAAACGGAATTTTTATCACAAAAGATCCCTCCCAAAACAAAATCAAATTAATCGTTAAATAATAGCAAAAGAGTGACTTCATTTAGATGAAGTCACTCTTTTTCTGTATAAAGGTAATCTATTCCTTCAAGTTAGCAAATAATTGGCAGCCAATTTACATGTAAAGCAAACATTGTCCACTTAATAGCAACTAACTGTTATTTCTAATCTTCTCCCTCACAACGCCTTCAGCATACCTCCATCAATCACGATTTTGCCCTGTCATATATGTATTCGCTTCTGAACACAAAAATACGATGACTTTTGCAAACTCTTCTGGCTCGCCGTATCTTCCAATGGGAATCACTTGCTCATACCCCTCTCGGATCTCCTCCAATGTTACATTTTTCTTGTCTGCTGCTATTTGATCTAGCTCTGTGACACGGTCAGTTTGTATTCGACCTGGTCCGACAGTGTTGATTAATATATTGTTTGCTGCGTATTCACGAGCAATACTTTTGGAAAGTCCAACCATCCCTAATCTGAATGTATTCGACAAGATAAGACCGTCTAGCACTTCTTTTGTAGAGGAGGAAGAAATATTGACGATTCTGCCGAAATTTTGTTCTTTCATGAAGGGGAGGGCTAATCGAATAGTGCGAATATAGCTTAGTAGATTTTTTTCGAACGAGGCTTTCCAATCGTCATCATTTACTTGACCAAAGCCACCAGGAGTAGGCCCACCTGCATTATTTATAAGAATATCCACCCCGCCAAGTTTAGCGTTAGCTGTCTCAAAGAGACGATTGATGTCGTTTTCCTACGTTACATCGCATACAGAAAAATAGACATTATTATTGTTACTTACCTGTTTTATTTCCTCGGAAGCATTTTTTAAGTTCATCTTCGTTTCGACTTGAAATGAGTACTTTCGAGCCTTCTCTTGCAAATTGAAGTGCCGTCGCTTTGCCTAGTCCTTTACTGGATGCCATAACGATGACACGTTTATCGGTTAGTCCTAAATTCATATTCATACTTCCTTTCACTGTGTAATTACTCTATCCTATATAGAATATTCAGATTTGACTTCTAAACTCTTTTGTAAAAGTATTGTAAAGATTGCTAGATTGCATACTTTTGAGGTAATCCCCGTGCTATATTTTTCAGTAGGAGGTCTGAATACCTATGAAAAAGTGGTCTAGTATTCCATTGCGTATGAAGTATTTAATAGCTATTTTTAGTTCTTTTTTCTTATTTGGTACGATGGCGGTGATATTGATTATACAAGTTATACATAATCAAGAATTATCAGACCAGTTGGAAATCTCCTCACATAATGTCGAAAAAGCTGATATTATGAAGGCTGAAGTAGCGAGTTTGTATATTGCTATTTCGCATTATGCAGGAGATCCATTACCAGAATTTGAAGAAGGCTACGAAACGAGAAAAGCAAGTCTTGAAGAGCTTACACAAACAAGTCGTGAAAAAATTCAACACTTAGACTGGGATGCTTTTTCGAAAACGTTAAATGGCATGTATACGACGTATGAAAATAACTTAAAAAAATCAGTTGAAAAGAAGGATAATGTAGCGAAGCGTAGACAACTAAAGGCAATGAATGAGGAACAACTACAACTAACAGAAATGCTCAATGAGACAAGAAGGCTGGAATCGGAAAATCGACAATCAATTATTCATCAAATGAACCAAAGCCAACAAAGTATGATTTTAGTGGTTATCGCATCCTTCTTAATCGCTGGGGTATTATCTGCAGCTTTGTTATTCTTAACAAATAGACAAATAAAAGAACAATTAGTGAAAGTAGCTTCCACTGCGAAAGAAATAGCAACTGGAAATTTACAAATAAAACCTCTCACTATATCTACAAAAGATGAGATTGGTGAAGTTTCTGTTGCAATGAATGAAATGCAAACGAACTTGAAAGACATGGTACATATCATTAAACAAATTGCAGAAAAACTAAGCAAAGATAGTACAATATTAAAAGACTATTCGCATGAAACGGTGGCAAGTACTGACACTGTGCAAACAGCAATCCATGAAACTACTAACAATATGATAGAACAAAAAGATGCTTCTATTGGAATAAGAGCATTTTTAGAAGAATTCTCACGTACTTTTGGAGAAGTTACTGACAAAGCAGTGGAATTGAATAACCATGCATCAATAGCTGTGCAAATAGCGGATGAAAGTGCGGATACAATGAAAAAAGCAGCAATTGAAGCTGGAAGATTACGTGCTTTATTTAAAGCGGCAGATAAAGAGCGAAAGCTATTACAAGAAAGAACGGAAGAAATTGCTCGTATGACTACTATCGTACAAACCATTTCAAAACAAACGAATTTACTTGCACTGAATGCTGGAATTGAAGCAGCACGTTCAGGGATACATGGTAAAGGATTTGCAGTTGTTGCTGAAGAAGTGAAAAAACTAGCTGATGAAGTCTCTACTACAGCAAATACGATTCATGAAATTTCTACTTCGATTACATTACAAGGAAATGAAATGGAAAAAGTATTTTCTGAAGGATTGTCCACTTCTAAGCATAATGCGGCGACATTTCTATTATTACATGAGAAATTAGATGAAATAGTATCTTTTATTCGCGAATCAAAAAATCAAAACGAGCATATGGCCGACTCTATTATTACAATTGAGCAAGAAAAAAATACATCAGAGAAGCTAATTTTTGCACTAACTGAATCCATTGAAGAAAATACGGCTCATATGGAGCGAACGGTACAATTGCTTACGTCTAATGTTCAAACGATAGAATCCTTATCAGAACTTATAAATGAAGTTAGTGAACAAGCTACTATATTAGAGGAATCTACTTCTCGTTTTGCAATGTAACAAAAGCCTAAAAGGTCATCAAAATGACTTTTTAGGCTTTTTTATTTGATAAATCCAATATTATTTAGGACTTATGGTTATTGTAGTTGTGATTTTAGGACTAACAAACAAAGAATTTTGTAACACAATTGTTACACAAATGTAAAATTAAAATGGAATATTTAGTGGTAAGATGAATTTAGTTAATTTTTCAGAAAACTTTAGCCGCATGGGGGAACAACATGAATTTCAAATCCACATCTAAAAAGATCATTACTATATGCTTATTATCTACACTTTTAGTTACAGCACCATTCGCAGGAAATACTGAAGCTTCAACTGCAGTAAATTCAGATGAACTAGTAGCAACAGCTAAAAACTTAATAGGAATAAAATATCGTGGTGGTGGGACAACTAAAGCTGGATTTGATTGTTCCGGATTTGTAAATTATGTTTTTGATGATTTAGGAATCGACCTTCCAAGAACTTCTGCTGGTATGCATAGTTCAGGGGATAAAGTTAGTAAAGAGGATTTAAAATCGGGTGATTTAGTATTCTTTAACACTTCTGGCAAAGGTGTTTCACATGTTGGTATATACATAGGAGATGGTAAATTTATTCATTCTTCCTCATCAAAAGGTGTAAAAGTTGATAAGTTGAGTGACCCATATTATTGGGGAAAACGCTATGTTGGTGCTAAACGAGTGGCAGAAGTAACTGTAGCTGTAAACAAATAAAACATATAAATAATTGCTCTATCGTATAATTTACGGTAGAGTATTTTTTTATTTTGGGTAAAATCACATTTATTTGAAAATATACTTTTCCTTCGCCATAATAAAGGAAAGATTTTGTAATAAGATTTTGTCAAAGGGGTGAATAAATTGCTCTATAAACGAAACGAATATTTTAGGTATACGTTCGAAGAACCATTTAAGGCAACTTTTCGATTAATAAAAGACGCAAGTGAAACATCGCCTGAAGAAATTTCTAAAAAAGGTAATTGTAAAATGATTGATATTAGCCCAAAAGGGGTAAAGATGTATTCGGAGCTGTTAATAGCCATTGATAAATTAAACCATGTGGAACTCCAATTTCAATTAGATGAGGAGCCTATCCAGATTGTTGGTGAATTTATATGGTCTCGTCGTCAAAAAGAAGGATTTGAATATGGTATAAGGCTAATGGGCGACGAGGTTAGTGAAAGTTTAATCATCAGTGAACTAAAAAGCAGACGTAAAAAAGAACTGGAACTTAAGAAGTAAAGCTTATTCCAAAGTTCGACAAAACTTAAAAATTTCTTTTTAAAAGAAGGATATTTTAAGGTGTATGTAGAAAAATAATATAAGCGTTATATTAAAGGAGGAGTTTACATGTTGAACTTTAACATTCGTGGAGAAAATATTGAGGTGACTCCTGCAATTCGAGAATATGTCGAAGGGAAAGTTGAGAAAGTTGCCCGATACTTTAACGAAGAGATCCAAGCTACTGCCAATGTAAATCTGAAAGTGTATAATGATAAGCAGACGAAGGTTGAAGTAACTATTCCTATGAAAAATCTAACTCTTCGTGCAGAAGAGCGAAACGCGGATATGTATGCAGCAATTGATTTAATAGTTGATAAATTAGAACGTCAAATTCGTAAGTACAAAACAAAAGTAAACCGTAAATTCCGTGAACGCGAAGGGGTAGCAGCATATTTTGCTAGCGTGGACTCTCCTGATACATCAGTGGAACAGAATGAAGAAGATGAATACAATATTGTTCGTACAAAGCAATTTGATCTTAAACCGATGGACCATGAAGAAGCTGTATTGCAAATGAATATGTTAGGCCATAATTTCTATATCTTTACAGATGCAGAATCCAATGGAACTAACATTGTGTATAAACGGAAAGATGGTAAGTACGGTTTAATTGAAACAAACTAATCTGACTGTTTACAAATGCTTTCATGCTTCGTTACTTGCACCTGCGGTTACTCGTCGCAAACAAGAACGTTTGCACTTCGAACGACAAGCGATTTCATCCAGTTAGATAATATCCTAACTCTCCTCCATGCAAGAGGAGAGTTTTTTTATGTTAATATAAAGGTGAAAGAAAATCTTTACTCCTCCAATTTTAGCGCAAACAACCTCTTTGTGAACCGACATGTTGTTTGCACCACTATGTAACGAATGGTAAAATGGGGAGTAAGACTAAATGGGAAGTGAAAAATAGATGCTTGGTGTATTAAATAAAGTATTCGATTTAAATAAACGTGACCTTAAACGACTAGAAAAAGTCGCTGATAAAGTAGAAGCCTTAGCTGGAGAAATGGAAGCAAAGACTGATGATGAATTACGTGCTAAAACCGACGAATTTCGTACACGCTATGCAAACGGAGAAACATTAGATGGATTATTGCCAGAAGCATTTGCTGTAGTACGTGAAGGTGCAAGACGTGTTCTAGGATTGTATCCTTTCCGCGTGCAAATCATGGGTTCTGTTGCGCTTCATGAAGGAAATATTGCAGAGATGAAAACAGGGGAAGGGAAAACACTTACTTCTACTATGTCTGTATATTTAAATGCCATTCCTGGACTTGGCTCACACGTTGTAACTGTCAACGAATACTTATCAAGTCGTGATGCGACGGAAATGGGACAACTGTTTGAGTTTTTAGGGATGACAGTTGGCTTAAATTTAAATTCATTGTCTAAAGAAGAAAAACGTGAAGCATACGCTTGCGATATAACATACTCTACTAATAATGAACTAGGTTTTGACTACTTACGCGATAATATGGTGTTGTACAAGGAAGATAAAGTTCAACGTCCACTTCATTATGCAGTAATAGATGAAGTTGACTCCATCTTAATTGATGAAGCAAGAACGCCATTAATTATTTCTGGACAAGCAAATAAGGCAGCTCTTCTTTATAAACAAGCTAATGCTTTCGTTCGGACTTTAACGAAAGAAACAGACTATACGTATGAAGAATCAACAAAAGGTGTGACGTTAACAGATACTGGTGTTGAAAAAGTAGAAAAAGCATTTGGTATTGAAAACTTGTTTGATTTAACACATGTTCGTTTAAATCACGCAGTCAATCAATCATTAAAAGCACATGTCTCTATGCACCTAGATGTAGATTATGTAGTTCAAGATGAAGAAGTAGTTATCGTTGACTCATTTACTGGACGTCTAATGAAAGGACGTCGTTATAGTGATGGTCTTCATCAAGCAATCGAAGCAAAAGAAGGCTTAGAAATTCAAAATGAATCGATGACAATGGCAACCATCACATTCCAAAATTTCTTCCGTATGTACGACAAATTATCAGGTATGACTGGTACAGCGAAAACAGAGGAAGAGGAATTCCGTAATATTTACAATATGAACGTTATTGCTATTCCAACGAATCGCCCAATTATGAGAGACGACCGTGCAGACTTAATATACGCATCGATGAATGGCAAGTTTGAAGCTGTTGCAGCTGATATTGCCGAAAGAAATAAAAATGGCCAACCTGTTTTGATTGGTACTGTAGCCATTGAAACATCTGAAATTATTTCCAATTTGTTAACAAAACACGGTATTAAGCATAATGTATTAAATGCGAAAAATCATGAACATGAAGCAGAAATAATTGCAACAGCTGGTCATATGGGCTCTGTAACAATTGCTACGAACATGGCTGGTCGTGGTACAGATATTAAACTTGGCGAAGGTGTTATTGAAGTCGGTGGATTGGCAGTTATCGGTACTGAACGCCATGAGTCTAGACGTATTGATAATCAGCTTCGTGGACGTTCTGGGCGTCAAGGAGATCCAGGTATTACGCAGTTCTATCTATCAATGGAAGACGAGTTGATGCGTCGTTTTGGTTCAGATAATATGCGTAATATGATGTCGAAGCTTGGCATGGATGATTCACAACCAATCCAATCTAAGATGGTTTCTCGCGCAGTAGAATCAGCGCAAAAACGTGTAGAAGGTAATAACTTTGATTCACGAAAACGACTATTGCAATATGATGACGTATTACGTCAGCAACGTGAGATCATCTACAAAGAGCGTAATGAAGTATTAGAAACAGAGAATATGCGTGCACTAGTGGAATCAATGATTTTCGGAGTAATTGAACGCTTAGTCGGATCCTTTACAAACTCTGAAAATAAAGCGGAGTGGAATTTAAAAGGAATTGAAGACTATATCAATGCGAATTTATTGCCAGAAGGTATTATTTCACAACAAAGTTTAGAGGGTTTATCTTCGGAAGAAATCATCGATAAACTTAAAGAAGAAGTAATTCGTTTCTATGATGCAAAAGAGGAAGATCTATCTGCTGAACGTATGCGTGAATTCGAAAAAGTAGTGTTACTACGTTCGATAGATTCGAAATGGATCGATCATATCGATGCAATGGATCAGCTTCGTCAAGGTATTCACTTACGAGCTTATGGACAAAACGATCCACTACGTGAGTACCAAAGTGAAGGTTTTGCGATGTTTGAGGCAATGGTGGAAGCGATTCAAGAGGACGTTGCAAAATATGCAATGAAAGCAGAAATTCGCAATAACCTCGAGCGCGAAGAAGTAGCAAAAGGTCAAGCAGTGAATCCGAAAGAAGATGGAGAAGCTGTAAAGAAAAAACCTGTTCGCAATGAAGCGGCGGTCGGGCGAAATGATTTATGTCCTTGTGGAAGCGGGAAGAAGTTTAAAAACTGTCACGGAGCTGTACAGTAATAAACGATAACTCAAGCGTCTATGTCTGCTTTTTTACGTAAAGTGACTAGGCGCTTGAAATTTGAGTAAATGTAAGAGAATTTAAGAAAGTCGGAGGCAATATAAAATGGTGGAAATAGCAGCGATACGAAATGAATTAGATCGAACAGCAGGTAAATTGGAAGACTTTAGGGGGTCTCTTTGACTTAGAAAATAAAGAGGTTCGTATACAAGAATTAGAAGAAATGATGACTTTTCCGGACTTTTGGGATGACTCCCAAGGTGCTCAGAAAGTAATCAATGAGATGAATGGATTAAAAGGGATCGTAGAACAATACAAAGACCTTGTATCCACACAAGAAAATCTAGAAATGACGCTTGAATTAATTAAAGAAGAACCAGATGAAGAATTACAAGAAGAGCTTGGTGTTGAACTAAAAGATTTCAGTAGTAAACTTGGAGACTTTGAATTGCAAATGCTATTAAGTGAAGAATATGATAAGCATAATGCTATTCTAGAGTTGCATCCAGGAGCTGGTGGAACAGAGTCACAAGACTGGGGTTCGATTTTACTTCGTATGTACCAGCGCTGGGCAGATAAACATGGCTTTAAAGTTGAAACAATTGATTATTTACCAGGTGATGAAGCAGGTATTAAATCGGTTACGTTGCTAATAAAAGGACATAATGCATATGGCTATTTAAAAGCAGAAAAGGGTGTACACCGTCTTGTACGTATTTCACCTTTTGACTCATCAGGCCGTAGACATACATCTTTTGTTTCATGTGAAGTAATGCCAGAGTTTAATGACGAAATCGAAATTGAGATTCGTAATGAAGATTTGAAAATTGATACTTATCGTGCCACTGGTGCAGGTGGTCAGCATATCAATACTACCGATTCTGCAGTTCGTATTACACATTTACCAACCAACACAGTTGTTACTTGTCAAACCGAACGTTCACAGATTAAAAACCGTGAACACGCAATGAAATTATTGAAATCTAAATTGTACCAATTGAAAATTGAAGAGCAAGAAGCACAACTTGCTGAAATCCGTGGAGAACAAAAGGAAATCGGATGGGGAAGTCAAATTCGATCTTATGTATTCCACCCATATTCAATGGTAAAAGATCATCGTACAAATGAAGAGAGTGGTAACGTTCACGCTGTAGTGGATGGAGAACTAGACCAATTTATTCATGCCTATTTACGATCAAAAATAAATTAATAGACGAATCATACTTCGATGTTATAATTAGGTAACATTGGAGTATTTTTTTGTCTTTAATTTGAATATTTTGGAGGATAGCGGGATGAATATCGTAGACATTAAGAAACAGGATTTACAAAAGAAAAACTTCATTTTATTTTTAGCTTATGGACTGGCAGGAACTTTAGGTCTCATTGCGCAAATTTTGTTAAAGCAAGACAACGCTGTTATTATCTCCATTGGGGTACCACTAATTTTAACTGTCGCGATTTATTTTCTTACTAGATTAACAAACAAATTAGCAATTATTTTTCCGTATATTGTCATTATTTCAGGTGCAATCACTTCGACGGGAACATCTTATTTTTATGAAGTCAGTATCGCTTCAATTGTTTTAGCACTTTTTGTACTAATATTAAGCAGCTTACACAACAACCAGGGAGTATTTTTATTTGGCTATATTTTTTCTGTTCTTGCAATGATCGTAAATGTTTTATTTGATACAACTGGTATTTTTGAAGGTAAAACGATTAATGTCTTTTTTGTACAATTTATAATGGCTTTAGGTATTTTTCTACAAGTTAGGCAAAGTAAAGCATTATTTACTAATGTTGAGAATTTAGTAGGTAATGCGGAAATGAAAGCAAAAGACGAGGAATTACATAAACAACATCTCCAAACCGCCGTGACAATCATTACAACTAATTTAGAACAAATACGCAATAGTACACATGCTTCTATCTATTCGCAGCAAGAGATGCTTCAGGCAGTAGATGAAGTAAGCATTGGCTCTCAACGACAAGCAGATCATGTAGTAGATATTGTAAAGAATACAGAGGCTACAACAGATTCTGTAAAAGAAATGGTTGGTCATTTAAACGCAATTGTCCGTCAAGCAGAAATAGCCGAAAAAAATGCAGCCGATGGATCCGTAGTAATGAATAAGATGAAAAATGAGATAGATCAATTTACAGTATTTTTTGTTGAGTTGAATAAAACATTCAACGATCTTTCCAATAAAATCAATGAAACAAATGAATTTGCGAGTACTATTAGAAAAATAACCGAGCAAACCAATCTATTAGCATTAAACGCATCTATTGAAGCTGCGAGAGCTGGAGAACAAGGAAAAGGTTTTGCAGTAGTTGCAGAAGAAATAAGGAAATTAGCTGGAGTGACAGATCAGTCTCTAGAAAAAATAGATACAAACTTAAACGAAGTAAATAAATATAATGAAGCAGCATTGGGTAAATTAGAATTAGGTGTTACTCAAATTTATTCCCAAGTACAAACGGCAGATAAGTCGAATAAGTCATTCAACGAGTTATTTGAGACAATGCAATCTTTACAAAATGAACTATCAAAATTTTTAAAAGATGTGGATGCGATTGCTGAAAATAGTGAAGCTATCCAAACGAGTACGAACGAATTTGCAGCTATCATAGAAGAAAGTACTGCTGCGGTAGAAGAGCTTAATGCGACTTTAGTTAATATTACGGACGAACAAAAGACAATTGCAAAATATATCGACGAAACATACGAAGAAACACAATCAATTAAGAAATGAGAGAAGATGCCCATCACGTTGGGCAGACTGTAGACAAACTCTAAGGATTTGAGTTTGTCTACAGTCTTTTTTCAATTAAAATAATGATAAAAATTCCGCTCCTGGCGGACGCTTTCCGCAGGCGGGGCCGAGCGTAGCGACGAAGCGGCTCGGCGCTCGCCCGCGGAAAGCGAGCGGTAAGCTTCGGAAACATGATCTATCTTATTTTTAAAAAATCTTAGGGATGCCCAACATGTTGGCATCTTTTTTGGTTAAGAAGGAAACGGCCGTATATCGTCTAACATAGTGCTAATACTTAAGATAATGATAGAAACACGAGAACGCTGAATAATTCCATCGAAACAATCAATCACTTTATTCATTTATCGCGTCACTTTGCTGAAGTTCACAAAGTCCTCATCAGTTGTTATACTAGTTCGGGTTATATAAGTATTTTGAAACGAAAGAGGATAAAATATGTCTACAAATCAAAGAATACACAAAGAGCTTCCGCCTTTATGGGAACAAGGAAGAGATTATTTATATGTCATAATTGGTGCGGCGATTATTGCAATTGGATTTAATGTTTTTTTATTACCAAACCAAGTTGCTTCGGGTGGAGTAAGTGGGATAAGTACCATTTTAAAAGGCGTTTTTGGCTGGGAGCCAGGAATTGTTCAATATTCATTTAATATCCCGTTATTTATTGCTGGTCTATTTTTTCTTGGTGCTAAGTTCGGCATCAAATCTTTAGTAGGAACTCTTACACTTCCAGCAGTTGTTTTATTATCTTCTAGTTGGGAACCATGGACAACGAATCCACTGTTAGGTGCTTTGTTTGGAGGAATCACGGTAGGTCTTGGATTAGGAATCGTGTTTCGAGGTGGTGCATCTACAGGAGGTACTGATTTAGCAGCTCAAATTATTACAAAGTATACTGGATTTTCTCTTGGAACAAGTGTGTTATTAATTGATGGTTTAATTGTACTTAGTGCTGCCATCGTTTTTGATATTGAAAAAGCACTTTATGCATTGATTGGACTGTTTGTAACGACGAAGACCATTGATTTAGTTCAACTTGGATTTAGTCAATCTAAAATGATTTACATTATTACGAATAAACAAGAGGAAATAAGGGATGCTATATATAAAGAAATAGATAGAGGGGTGACAAAACTTCCTGCAATTGGGGGATACACTGAGGAAGAACGACCAATTTTGTTAGTAGTTGCCTATCAAACCGAATTCACAAAACTGAAACAAATTGTCAAAACCCATGACCCACATGCCTTTGTGATTGTTTCAAGTGCATACGAGGTGCTAGGGGAAGGTTTTAAAAGGAACTAACTTTGGTATACTAAGAATGCAAAGCAATATTAGTTAAGGGAGGAAAAAACATGAATAAAAAATTATTAGCTGCAATTCTTGGTGCTGGTTTATTCTTAGCAGCATGTGGCGGCGGAGATGAAGAAGCAGAACCAGCCGACACAGGTACAACTGAAACTGAAACTGAAACTGAAACCGCATCTGTTGATCCCGAAAAAATTGTAAATGCAAAATGTACAAGCTGTCATGGCGGAAACTTAGAGGGACAAGGAAACTTCCCAGCACTTAATGATGTAGGATCTCGTTTATCTAATGATGAAATTTTAAATGTAATTGAAAACGGTAGAGGTGCAATGCCAGGTGGTCTTGTTACCGGAGAAGACGCAGAAGCTGTTGCGGCATGGTTAGCTGAGAAGAAATAATTATATGTTCTGTTTTCTGTCAACAATTTAATGTTTTTTACAAAAATCAATTGCTTTTTTAAGCAATTGATTTTTTTTGTTAATAAAGAAGGAAAAGAGAAGAGAAATGTAGAATGTTAAATTATTAGGTAATTTGTATGTACGAAAATCCTCCTAATTCGTAAAAAGGAAACAAAGAAATGTGTCAAAACTGCATAAATTTACCTATAAATTGAAATGAAACTGTAACAAAAGAAAAGGCATCTAATGTTATAATAGGCATGTCGTATTTTACAAAGCAAAATAATTAGGTGGTTTAAAAATGATAGAAATGGTAAAAGTCTACAAAAAATATCCGAACGGTATTGTTGCAGCAAATGGGATTGATGTAGAAATTAAGCAAGGTGAATTTGTTTATGTTGTCGGGCCAAGTGGTGCAGGAAAATCGACATTCATCAAAATGATGTATCGAGAAGAAAGACCAACTTCAGGGGATATTATTATTAATGGAGTTAACTTAGCTACTCTAAAAAATAGTAAAGTTCCATATTTAAGAAGACAAATTGGGGTAGTCTTCCAAGACTTTAAATTACTACCTCGTTTAAATGTGTATGAAAATGTTGCATTTGCATTAGAAGTAATTGAAGAAACACCTAAAGTTATTCGCAAAAAAGTAATGGATGTTCTTGAGCTTGTTGGTTTGAAACATAAAGCTAGAATGTTTCCAACAGAGCTTTCAGGTGGGGAGCAACAACGTGTGTCGATTGCTCGTTCCATTGTGAATACCCCTAAATTAGTAATTGCGGATGAACCGACAGGAAATTTAGATCCTGATACTTCTTGGGAGATCATGAATATTTTTGAAGAAATAAATTCACGTGGAACAACAATTATTATGGCAACTCATAATAGAGAAATTGTGAATACATTAAGACACCGTGTTATCGCAGTTGAGGGTGGATTAATCACCCGAGATGTATACGGAGGAGATTACGGTTATGAAAGCTAGAACAGCAGGAAGACACTTCAGAGATAGCCTTAAGAGTATAAGCCGTAATGGTTGGATGACTTTTGCCTCGGTTAGTGCAGTAACAGTAACTTTATTACTTGTTGGTGTTTTCGTCATGATTATGATGAATTTAAATAAAGTTGCTGATGATCTTGAAAAAGATGTTGAAATTAAAGTAATCGTAGAGTTAACAGCGGATGAAGCTGCTATTACAAAATTAGAAGAAGAGATTAAAAATACATCAGGAATAGCCGAAGTTGCTTTTTCGCCAAAAGAAGACGAACTAAACAAGTTAGTGTTAGATTTTGGGGAAGACTTACGATTATTTGAACAGCAAAACCCATTACATAATGTGTTTTATGCTAAAGCGGAAAATCCACAAGAAACAGCAGCGGTTGCGAAGAAACTTGATAAATTAGATAACACATTCGAAGTGAAGTATGGAGAAGGAAAAATTGAAAAACTCTTTTCTTTCTTAAATACAAGTAGAAATATAGGATTAGTGTTAATTTTAGCATTGTTATTTACTGCGATGTTCTTAATCTCTAATACTATTCGTATTACCATTGTTGCTAGACGACGTGACATTGAAATAATGAAGCTCGTAGGTGCTACTAACTGGTTTATTCGAATTCCATTTATTTTAGAGGGTATGTGGCTTGGTATATTAGGAGCTATTATTCCGATTACACTGATAACAATACTCTACTATAATATTTACAATGTCCTAGGGCCTAAATTGGCACAGGGTAATTTATTTGAACTACTCGATTTTTCACCATTCATTTATCAAGTCAATGCCTTGATATTATTAATGGGTGTCTTAATCGGAATCTGGGGTAGTTTTATGTCAGTTCGTAAGTTTTTACGGGTTTAAGAGTTAGATAAGATAAGAAGGAAGCTTGAAGGGAGCAAGAAGTTTTGAGAAAACAGTCTAAGTGGACGCTACGAGTTTTAGCGATAGCAACATCTGGAGCACTTTTATTCACAGGACCGAGTGCACTAGCGAATTCTTTAAATGATTTAAAAGGTCAACAAAAAGAGTTAGAGCAAAAGAAAGAATCTATTAACTCAAACATTAAAGAAACAGAAGGTAAAATAAATCAAAATGAGTCTAAAATCGACCAAATCATGGCTCAGATTCAGGCATTAGACACGGAAATTTTAGATACTGAAAAGAACATCTCTAATGTTTTAAATGAGATTAAGCTCACTACTGATGAAATTGAAAAATTAAAGGCTTCTATTGTAGAATTAGAACGAAAAATTGAAGAACGTGACAAGCTTTTAAAAGAACGTATCCGTGCAGTACAAGTTAGTGGTGGTTCAGTAAGCTATTTAGACGTATTGCTTGGTGCTAATAGCTTCGTTGATTTCATCGACCGTTTTTCAGCAGTAAATACATTGATGGAAGCGGATCGTACTATTTTAAAAGAACAAGCAGATGATAAAAAACAATTAGAAGAAGAAAGAGCTAGTTTAGAGAAAAAGTTAGAAGAGCAAGAAGAAAGTAAAAATAAGCTCGTAAATTTAAAAGCTTCTCTTGATAAACAAAAAGCTTCTAAAGGAACTTTAGTGGACCAATTAGAGGCAGAACAATCGAAATTACTTGAACAAAAACAAGTGATGGAAACGGAATATGAAGAAGTATTAAATATAAGTGCAGATGTACAAAATAAAATTGTGGCAGAACAAAAGCGTCAAGCAGAAAGAGCTAGAAAGATTGCAGAAGAAAAGAAACGTAAAGCTGCTGAAGAAAGAAAACGTCAGCAATCATCAAGTGGTTCTTCCGTAGCGATTCCGGAAGTGTCTTCTGGGGCATGGACAAAACCTGCAAACGGAACGTTCACTTCAGGATACGGTTATCGTATACATCCTATTTATGGTAAAGGTAAAATGCATTATGGTGTAGATTTTGCTAACTCAACAGGTACACCTGTTGTATCTGCTGCTGATGGAGTAGTTTCTTATGCGTCACCACTGAGCACATACGGAAATGTTATTATGGTGACACATTCAATTGATGGTCAAACATTCACTTCCTTATATGCACATTTAAGCAAAATTAACGTAAGTGTTGGACAAGTTGTATCGAAAGGCGAGCATATTGGAGCAATCGGTACTACTGGTAACTCCACTGGCCCTCATTTACATTTTGAAATTCATATAGGGAACTGGGAAGGTATGACAGCAAACTCAGTTAACCCACTTAGATATATTTCCTTATAAAAAACGGCTTCGGCCGTTTTTTTTATTTTGATTGAATATCTGTCCAAAGTACCTCCGGAAACGATTGAAAACAATATTAGAAGATGGAATTCGAGTTTTTCTTATTCCTCCATAGGTAAAATCGATTTGAACAATTAATTAGTATTTGACTTCATTTATGCGTATAATAGGAGCGATAGAATTCTTAAACTCTTGTACGCCTAACAAATTGAGTGGAGGAACAAAAGTGAAAAAAAAGATATTTGGGTTATTGATAATTGCGAGTTTAGTGGCTATTGCAACGATTACCTTTGTAAAAAGTAATACGGATAGAACTGAAGCAATTTCAAATGAGCAATTAGGTTCTGATCTTGCAACCAATCCAGCAAATGATGGTACCGGAAAAGGGGATGCTGCACCAGACTTTACACTTATGACACTTGATGGTAAAGAAGTGACATTGTCCGATTATAAAGGGAAAAAGGTAGTATTAAACTTTTGGGCTACTTGGTGTCCACCTTGTAAAGCTGAAATGCCACATATGCAAAACTATTACGAGGATAAGGCTGAACAAGAAAATGTAGAAATCTTGGCGGTTAATTTGACTAGCTCAGATTCTGGACTTGATAAAGTGCAAGCTTTTCAAGAAGATTACGCTCTAAGTTTTCCCATACCTCTTGATGAAGAGGGAATAGTAGGTGAAACGTATCAAGCTATTACAATTCCTACTACATATATGATTGATACGACTGGAACAATCCAAAATAAAATCGTTGGTCCAATGGACGAACAAATGCTTACAGACTTAGTAGGTAATTTAAAATAAATTCCGATTTTTGGGCAAGTATTAAACTCTTCATTTCTCACATATATTAGTGGAAAAGTAGGAGGTATAGCTTGCGCAAAAGTCGGATTTTTTTATATGTTATTTTGTTTGTTATCTTACTAGGAATCTTTTATTTTTGGATGGTAAAACCAGCGAATGATCAATCAACAACTACTACGTCTATTAGTAACAATCAAGTCATCGATGAAGCCTTTCAATTAATTAGAAAAGAGGCCGTATTCGCCAAAAAAGAAAATATACTTGTGGAAGGTGCAATTCGAGGGATGGCAGAGGCATTAGAAGATCCTCATAGCAGTTATTTGACTAAAGAAGAAGCGGTAGCCCAAGAGTCTTCACTAGCCGAAGAAAGAGTTGGGATAGGAGTAGAAATAACACTATCAGGTGGAAAATTCGTAGTTGTCTCCCCTCTTAAAGATTCTCCTGCTTATAGGGCTGGGTTAAAGCCACAAGATGAGATTGTTCGAGTGAATGGAGAAAGACTGGATGGTAAGTCCATGGCTGAACTTGTAAAATTGTTAAGTGGCGAAAAAGGAACTAGTCTTAAGATGACTGTTTATCGTTCAAGTGAAGAACGCCATGTAGAGTTACATATGAAGCGAGAAGTAATTGCGATGCACACCGTATCTAGTGAAGTTTATGAAGTCGAGGATTTTTCAATTGGTATTGTGACCATCTCTATTTTTGGAGAAAAAACAGGAGAAGAATGGGCTAAACAAACAAAGGCATTAGTAGATCGGGGAATAGATGGTCTTCTGATCGATGTAAGAGGAAACCCAGGTGGATATTTATATAGTGTGTCTTCCATTGTCAGTACCCTACTCGAAAATGGAAAAACATTCGCTTATATGCAAGATGCAAATGGAGTTTTAGAAATGTTGAATACAGAAAATAAGGAAAAGCCTTATCTAAATAAAATACCAGCTGTTTTACTGCAAAATGGAGGTAGTGCCTCTGCTAGTGAAGTATTAGCTGGTGCTTTAAAAGATAATAATCGTGCGATGATTGTTGGTGAAACAAGCTACGGGAAGGGAACTGTACAAGAATCTCATCCATTATCAAATGGTGGTAAATTAAAAATATCTACTCATAAATGGTTAACACCAAAACAAGAATGGATTCACCATAAAGGAATTCAAGCTGATTTGGAGGTTGAGCCAGAGGAACTATATACAATGGATATTAAATATCCTCACGGAGAATTCCGAGTTGGAGATTTCGGAGAGGAAATAAAGTATGTTCAAAATGTACTGGGTGCTTTAGGATATAATATTGGACGCAAAGATGGTTATTTTGATGAAGATACGATGGATGGAGTAGAAAAGTATCGACAAGAGAGAAGTTTAGAGCCTAGTTCCGATATAGATGATGCACTATTCCAGTCTCTTTCTAAAACACTGATGGAATACAAAACTAGAAAAGAAAATGATAAGCAGCTACAAATGGGTATCAGTTATTTGGTTCATGAAATGAAAAAATAAGATTATTCCAAAATCCTATACGCAAAGGCCTCCTCGTTTGTTACAATAATAGAACGAGTATTGTAATAGAGGGGGATGCGTATCGTGGAAGAAATAATTATCGAATTGGCGAAAGGAATTGGACGTTTTTTCCTTCACCCAGCAATTTATATTACGCTTCTTTTCTCCATATTAATTGGTTATTTTCGTGTCAAGAGAGAGAGAAAGCATTTCCGTACTAGAATTCTATGGGGGTGGACAGAAGCCAAGCATTTATTTGATGGTTATGTTTGGGCAATTATTCTTTCCATTATTAGTGTAGGGATAGGACTAGTCGTACCAAATTCTTGGTTATTTGTTTATAGCGCATGGATGATCTTGTTTGTTTTATTATTTATGTACCAGCTTGGTTCTGCAATTTATGCAATGGCATTAGGAGCTGTTACGTTATATATTATGAATCTGTATGATTGGTCATTTAATATTATTCCGTGGAATTTAACTGGTATGGATTTTTTCCAAAAATCTATCGTGACCATCGCAGTCTTAGCAGGGTTACTATTAATCATAGAAGGAATTCTTATACAAAAACACGGAGCACAAAATGCTTCTCCTAAACTAGTAAAAACACCAAGAGGAATTGAAGCAATTGAATATGTTACAAAACGGTTGTGGATACTACCTATTTTATTAGTCATTCCAGGTGATGCGATTTCTTCTTATATTCCATATTGGCCGCAATTTACACTTGGAGAATCGACATTCTCATTGATTTTATTTCCATTTGTTATAGGATTCCAGCAAAAGAGCAGAAAAACACTTGCTGTAGAATTTTTCCCTAGCCTTGGAAAAAAAGTTTGGCAATTAGGAATTATCGTGGCTGTAGTAGCGGCAGTTGGCTATTTTATGCCTTTAATAAGTGGACTTGCATTGATTCTCGGAGCCATTGTAAGATTAGTCATTTCTTACATAGCTTATAAAAAAGAAATGGCAGGAACGTTTGCTATCTCCCCGCAATCGGACGGTGTTATGATAGCCGGAGTCCTTGCTGACTCACCAGCAGAGAAAATGGGTCTATTAATCGGTGAGAAAATTGTCAAAGTAAACGGACAAAAAGTAACAAATGAACAAGAGTTTTATGAAGCAGTTCAAATAAATGCTGCACATTGTCGCTTAGAAGTACTAGATATTAGCGGAGAACTTCGTTTACGCCAACATATTTTGTTTAGACATGATCACTATCGTCTAGGCTTAATATTAGTAAGATAGGAGATGACTATGGAAACTTTATCAATATCAACTCAAGTTACATTAGCCATTTTTACTCCAGCATTGCTTGTTATTCTTTTTACACGTGTTACCTTTAATCATTATGTGGCATTATTATTGACCGTTGCTCTATTTGCCGCATCTGTCTATGCTGGTTACACGCATAGATGGTGGATTTATATTATTGATGCAGCATCATTGACTTTAGGTTTTTGGTACGCAACACATATGAAAAGTCGAGACAAAAAGAAAAAATCCACCTCTTAAGAAGAGGTGGATTTTTTCTTTTGGAATGTATTGTCTTTCATTGAATTGTTTTATTTTTATCTGGTGTTTTCAGGCTACCGTAGTGAAAAGAGCAACTCATCCAGCGGAAGCTTATGCGTATTGTATAGCAAACGCATATCCGACTAATCTTTATGTTGTCGAAACACACTTCATAATCCGAAAGATAAAGAATATAAATTACAATATTAATCTTTCAAATCGCAAACGCCCATACCATCTGCTTTTGCTTTACGAGCTAAGGATGCATTAAATTCTTTTCTGATTTGATGAAGTAGTTTTGCATCTGTTAATATTCGATAACCGGTTGTAGCTAAGACTTTAGCTCCCTTGATTAGTGCTTCATCCGCAGCTTTAGATTTGGCAGCTTCACGGAATTCTATTGTATGGGCGACTAAATCATCTGGTCCAATTTTAATGGATGGTCTTGCAGTTGGTACTACGTAGCTAATATTTCCAGCATCCGTAGAGTCATTGTAATGTTTACTTTCTGTGTATACTACTTCTCCAATAGCTTCAAATTCCGAATGAATAACCTCATCTAACACTGAATTTACTACAAAATCTTGCACCTCATTTTGAAAACGTTCGATTTTTACAGAAGTTCCTGTTACAAGTGTTGCTCCGTTAGCAAGGAATCGAACTTTTTCGGAGATTTCCTCTGTTTTTTTCCAATTCTTTGCGCTGACATGAATACGAGCAGAGGCAAAGTAAGGGATAATGTTCGGTGAGTCACCTCCATGCGTAATAATTCCATGTATGCTAACATCAGATGGTAATTGTGAACGAAGCGCATGGATTCCGTTGAAAAACTGAACGACAGCTTCCAATGCATTTATTGTTTTATTAGAAGCTGCTGTTGGGTGAGTAGCTTGTCCAATAAAATGAAAATCTAATGATTCCAGAGCAAGTGTTTCGCAACTTAAAGTAGTTTTGCTTGAAGGGCTAATTATTAAAGCCACATCTACATCTTCTAGATAACCGAGCCTTACAAAGTTTCCTTTTGAACTTCCTTTTGATCCACCTTCTGCTGCGGGAGTACCAAGGACGATTATTCTTCCACCGGTTTCGTTAAGCATTTCTGCTAGAGAGATGCTAGCAGCCACACTTGCCGTACCAATAATGTTATGTCCGTCGGCATGTCCAATTGAAGGTAAAGCGTCGTATTCTGCTAAAAAAGAAACAGTAGGTCCCTCGATACCGCTATCCTTAATCGCATAGAAAGACGTTTCATGCCCTGCTATTCCTTTTTCGACTTGAAAATTTGCACTTTCTAATAAATCAATTAGCGTAGAACTAGCAAAAAATTCTTCGTTTCCGATCTCAGGGTTTTCATGTATTTGATGACTTATTTGAATATATACATTCTTGTTGTCTTCTATTAATTTATGGAGATAGTCTCTTTTTTCTACTAGGAAACTCACTTATATCTGCTCCTTTTACATTTATTATTCATAACAAAAAAGAACCCTCCTAATCTTATCTTGTATGATAAGAAAAAGAGAGCTCTTCGTATGATCGAAAAACCTTCTTTTCTCATCTTTCAAGCATAAATTGCTTGCAGGAATTGGCACAGTTTTCATTCTGAATCTGCTGCCGAAACGTCATTGGGCCTGTCCCTCAGTTTCTCTCGATAAGAAAGTGATATTTTTATGTAAATTTTATAAGAACTAATTCCAATATTAAGTAATTTATTCCTAGCAGTCAAGTAGTATTTAAAAGATAAGACTATATACAGCTAAAACACCAATTGTTCCTAATACTACAACCATTACATTTGAAAAAATAATGGCAAGTGCGAATGCCACAATGGCTCCAATAATTCCAAATAATAGATTACCTTCTTGAACATATAAAATAGCTGGGAAAATTAATGCTCCTAATACTGCAAATGGAATATTACGTAATACTCCTGAAACAACAGGAGGTAATTCTTTACCTTCTAAAAAAGTTAAGGGAAATGCTCGCGGAATATAGGTAACAATAGCCATTCCTAATAGCATCCACCAATACCATGCTTCCATTCCATTATGCTCCTTTCGCTAAGTTTTTTCCTCGTAGTCTAGTCCTCTTTTGATGATTGGCATATATAATTTCTACAAAAATAGAGGATGCTAGGGTAGCGACTAAAATAGCCCATCCTGTCGATAATAATTCTGTCCAGTAAAAAAATCCGTTTATAATAGCTGCAATGAGGGCCAGCATGACTACTTTGCGGTTTCCTCGCATAGAGGGTACTAGAAGACCAACGAACATTGCATATAGAGCAATCGACATGGCCGCTTGTAAAAATGCTGGTAGATTGGCACCTATAACATGTCCAACCGCTGTAAATACAACCCAACTACCATATGCGATAAGCGCAACACCAAATGCAAAAGAAGTATGTATTTTTTCATCCTTTTGAGTTGCTAATACGGAAAAAGATTCATCTGTAATCCCAAATGCATATATTCCTTTGACCCATCTTTTTTCACTATGCATCTTTTCATTGAGTGCAGCCGTCATTAAAAAGTGTCGAATGTTCACGACAAATGTATTTAAAACGATTAAAATAGGATCAACACCTTTTGCTATAAGCGTCAGTGACATATACTGAGCAGCGCCGGCGTAAACAAAAATACTCATTGCTGTTGCTTCAATAATGGAAAGTCCAGTGGTTTTTGCCAATAAACCAAATGTTAATGCAACTGGAAAATAGCCGATAGCAATACTCGTACCGGCTTTTAAACCCTTTACGAATGAATTATTATTCATGTCGAATTTCACCACCTTCAATTATGATAGTGAACAAATTATACTATATCTATAAAGTTTTATATAGTTGAAAATTGGGAAGAGTATAAATATACATAGAAGAGGAGAGTTACCATGCCAAGTTGGTTATCATTCGAAACTTTATCTAATTTAACACAAGATTACCGAGCACTTGGACCACTATTTGGGCTATTACTACCTTTTCTTGAAGCATTTTTGCCGTTTCTACCTTTAGTAGTTTTTATCGTGGCGAATGTGACTGCCTACGGAATTTTGTTTGGATTTTTATTATCTTGGGCAGGTTCGGTTGCAGGTGCTTATACCGTATTTTTAGTTATTAGAAAATATGGACGAGCTAGAGTTTTAGGTTTTATTACAAGGCATGAAAAGATTCAAAAATTAATATTATGGGTAGAGAGAAACGGTTTCGGACCATTATTTTTACTTATTTGTTTTCCATTTACACCCTCCGCACTTGTGAATATAGTTGCGGGTCTATCTAATATGAAAAAAAATACGTATTTATGGACAGTTGTCTTAGGGAAACTAATTATGATATTAGTGGTAAGCTTTATTGGTTCCGATATTAAAGCGCTCATTACACAACCCTTAAGAACAGCAATAATGATTGGAATAATGGTTATACTATGGTTTGTTGGAAAAGCTGTGGAGAAAAAAATTGATAAGAAAGTAGATGCAGATTTTAGATCAATTCGCGATGAAAGACGAAATAAAAAGGAGAAAAGATTTGAGTAATACACAAAAAGAATTGCTGGAATGGTTAGTGGCCATTTTCATTGGAATTTTAGTAGTATTTATTGTTCGTTCTTTCATTTTAACGAACTATGAAGTAGTCGGGGAATCAATGATGCCTACACTTCATGACAAAGATAAAGTATTTGTGAGTAAGCTTTCTGATATAGACCGCATGGATATTGTGATCTTTCATAGCGACCAAAAAGAAGACTATGTAAAACGTGTCATTGGTTTACCAGGTGATACTATCAAGTATGAAAATGATAAATTGTACGTAAATAATAAAAAAGTAGAAGAAAAATTTCTTGCGTCTTATCCTGCATATCAGAATTCGGAAGAAAATTTTACCGAAGACTTCGATTTAGAAGAGTTGACTGGAAGTAATAAAGTTCCTTCAAACAAGTTATTTGTGTTAGGAGATAATCGGATATCCAGTTTAGATAGTCGTTATTTCCAATTTATAGATCAAGAAGAAGTCATTGGAGAAGTAAAAATAAGATATTGGCCGTTTTCCAGAGCAACTTTAAATTTTGACTCCGAATAATTTCACACTCTACTGTATGTTTTGTACAATAGTAGTAAGAGATTATTCGGTTTTTTTAATTTTCTAAGCGGTAAGAAATTTTTTTTATTATTTTAGACTCTGTTAATAATTACTGATTATTTTTAACCAATTGAAATCTTTGAACAGATACATCAACAACTATTGGCATTCACGCTGGCCGCACGTCCGCATGAGCCGCTGTATGCCCAAGGCGCATACATCTGTCTCATACGGCACGTCATGCGGCTGGCAAGGCGTAAATGCCAGTGACCCCTATTGAAAAAGTCGAAGTCTATTCTATAATAAATTGTTTTGAATGCAGCTCCTGATTACTTCTTAGTGTTTAGAAAAAACTTTTAAGATGTGCGCCTTACACGCCGCTAGAGCGCGAAGAAGGAGACCACGTAAGGGATGTGGGAGCTACGAAGGAGCGACTCATCCTGCGGAGGCTCATGCGAAGCGTGCGGCAAGCGTACATCCGTGCATCTGCACTATAAGATTTTGAAACACATTCTATTTAGCACATTATTTAAAGAAAGAAGGTGCACTTATGTCTTTACGAATTGTAACTGGACGAACTGGTTCGGGTAAAACAAAGTTTATGCAACAAGAAATCATTGATATATTACAAAAGGATTCTATCGGAGAACCATTATTTTATATAGTGCCGGACCAAATGTCTTTTTCTAGTGAATATTCACTTGCAGCTGATTCAGGACTTCCAGGGTTAATACGTGCACAAGTAACGACTTTTAAACGATTAGCTTGGCGAGTACTACAAGAAACTGGTGGAATCGCAAAAGAGGAAATTAGCGGATTTGGTTATCGTATGCTAATTCGCAGTTTACTAGAGGAAAATAAAGAACAATTTAAGTTGTTTAACCGTGCAGCTACAAAAAGAGGATTTACCGATCAAATTGAGGTGCTTTTAAAGGAATTCAACCGTTATTGTTTAAATTATGACACAATGTCTAATGTGTTAAATGATTTAGAAAATGTACAAGCACCTCAAACATTGATTGATAAATCATCAGACCTAGTCATGTTGCTTGAACTTATGGAGCAAAAGTTAGGCACGAGCTATATTGACGGAGAAGGATACTTGATGTTGCTAGCGCAAAAAATTAAAGATTCTTCGCTTCTCGCAACCTCCGAAATTTATATTGATGGATTCACTTCGTTTACTCCTAGGGAACTAGAAATAATCCAAGAGCTGATGAAAAAAACAAAACGTCTTACGATTTCTTTACCAATGGAGTCACTAGCTGATGCTCTTGATGAGCAATCCTTGTTTTTCCAACCGGCTAATACTTGTCAAAAGTTGTTAGATATCGCAAACAAAGAAAATGTAGAAATTGAACCGACAGAGCACCAAACAGAACAAAAACGTTTTGAAACGGTAGAATTAGCCCATTTAGAAGCAAATTTTGACCAGCTTCCACCACAAGTAATTGGGACAGAAGGAAATCTTCATGTAATAGAAGCTGCAAATCGACGAGCAGAGATTCATGCCATTGCGAGGAATATTCGTGTTCTCATGCAGCAAAATGATGTTCGATATAAAGAGATGGCTATTCTACATAGAGATTCGGAAACTTATGAGGGACTAATAGAAACTATTTTTGCTCAATATGATATTCCGGTTTTTATTAGTCGTAAGAAACCAATGCTACACCATCCACTTATTGAACTTAGTAGATCTGCCTTGGAAATAATTCGCTCGGATTGGAAATATGAGTCTATGTTTAGAGCGATTAAAACTGATTTATTTTTCCCTTTAAATGCTTCTAAAAGGGAATGGAGAGAGCGAGCAGATCGATTAGAGAATTTCGTCTTATCTTTTGGAATATACGGAGATAGATGGTTTGATGAAAAACGCTGGATTTATAAAAAGTATCGAGGTCTTGAATTTTATTCAAAAGTACAAACAGATGAAGAATTAAGTACTCAAGCAGATATTCATGCTGTGAGAGATATAGTGGTTAATCCTTTGAAGGTTCTTTCCGAACAATTGACAGTTAGTAATACCGGCATCGATATTGCTACAGCTTTATATACTTTTATGGAGACATTACAAGTTTACGATAAATTACAAGTATTAAAGCAGGCAGAAGAGGAAGAAGGTCAATTATTGCTTGCTACAGAACATGAGCAGGCGTGGAATGAATGGGTGGATGTGTTAGACCAATTCGTTTTAATGTTCGGAGAAAAAGAGATGTCACTGGAGGAGGCCTCCAAAATATTAGATGAAGGCTTTGATCAATTAGCCTTTTCAAGGATACCTCCTACCTTAGATCAAGTAGTCGTTGCAAGTGTTGACATAGGACGAGTTGTGAATATGAAGGCTACCTTTGTTATCGGTGTAAACGATGGGATCTATCCAAAACGTATGGATCATGAAGGACTACTTTCCGATATGGATCGGGAGTGGTTTAATCATATCGGATTTGAACTTGCACCAAGTTCTAAAATGCGCTTGCTAGATGAAAATTACTTAGTCTACAAAGCTTTTACTGGAGCATCCAACTATTTATTTGTATCGTATCCAATAGCAGATAGCGAAGGAAAGGCATTGCTTCCTTCCATGTATATTAAGAAGCTTCAGCAAATGATTGATAATCTTGAGATAGAGTTAGCAGTTATGGATCCAAGTGATTCAACGAATGCTGTTGTTGATCTATCAACCATTAGTCATCCACGTACTACGTTACCGTATGTTGTCATGCAGTTGCGTGAAGCACTGAATACAGGCAAGTTATCGGAAGTTTGGCAAGCAGTGTATAGCTATTATATGGATGATCCGTATTGGTCTAAACTAATGAAACGAATAACACGGCCTATGATACATGGGAATAAAACCGAAAGACTTTCACAGGATATGACATCTGCTCTTTATGGAGAAACAATTATTTCGAGCGTTTCAAGAGTAGAAAAATATTACAGCTGTCCATTTGCCCATTATGCATCATATGGATTGAAGTTAGAGGAGCGGGCTGAATATCATTTGGAGCCGCCGGCAATGGGTGATTTGTTTCATGCGGCATTAAAATGGATATCAGATGAAACAAACCGTTTAAATATTATGTGGGGAGATTTATCAAAATCCCAATGTATGAAGCTTGCTAAACAAGCAGTAGATCACATCGTACCGGTATTTGTCCATCAGCTTTTGTTAAGTACAAATCGATATCGATATATTCAACGAAAATTAGAGCAAATTGTAGCTTCTACACTTATTGCATTAAGTAAACACTCGAATGTTTCTAGCTTCGTTCCTATATCTGTTGAAGCAGGATTCGGTCCTGGAGAAGCATTGCCCGCATTAGAAATACCACTAAAAAATAGACGAAAAATGCAATTACGAGGCAGAATTGACCGAGTGGATGCTGCAAACATAAATGGGAATATGTTTGTGCGAATTGTCGATTATAAATCTTCTAAAAAAGGGATTGATTTGAACGAAGTGTATCATGGTTTATCACTGCAGATGTTAACCTATTTAGATGTTGCAATCGCGAATGCACCAAGTTGGCTACAAGAGGATGCTGAGCCTGCTGGAGTGCTATATGTACATCTTCATAATCCTTTTATTCAATCTAAAAAAGAGATGGCAGAAGCTGAGTTGGAAGAAGCAATTTATAAATCATATAAAATGAATGGCTTATTAATAGACGATTCAGAAGTCATTATGGAAATGGATGAGCAAATGGATGGCTTTTCAAAGGTTATTCCAGTTCGAATAAATAAAGATGGGAACTTATCCAAATCCTCATCAAAAGTAGTAGATACAGAAAATATGAAACTACTTCAATCATTTGTGCGTAAAAAACATGAACAGGCTGGAAATGGTATGAATGCAGGGGATACACGTGTATATCCATACCGTCTCAAGGATAAAATGCCATGCCAATATTGTTCGTATCAGAGTGTTTGTCAATTTGACCCACAAGATCCAGAACAACCAGTACGATTGCTTAAAGTAGAGCAACCTGACGTGGTGGCTGAAAAAATTAGAGAGGAGATGGGGACTAGTGAACATTCCTAATATGCCAGCAGAATTAACATGGACACCAGAGCAATGGAAGGCTATTTGGGCTAGTGGTTCTGATGTGCTTGTCTCTGCTGCCGCAGGTTCAGGGAAAACAGCTGTGTTGATTGACCGACTTATTCAAAAAGTGATTGCAAAAGAAAACCCGATTAATGTGGACGAATTACTTGTTGTGACTTTTACAAATGCTTCAGCTGCGGAAATGCGTCATCGAATGGGAGAAGCTTTAGAAAAAGCTATTGCTGAAGACCCATCATCGACTCATTTGCGCAAACAACTTAGCCTATTAAATAAAGCCCAAATTTCAACGCTTCATTCGTTCTGTTTAAATATAGTACGTCAATATTCCTATATGCTAGATATTGATCCAGGTTTTCGCATTGCTAACGAAACAGAAGCAGCCTTAATGCGTGATGACATTCTAGCGGAAGTATTGGAAGAGGCATATCATGTAGACAATCCAGAAGCCATGTATCGATTATCAGATAGCTTTACATCTGACCGAGATGACCAGTCCATTGAATTAATGATTGAGAAGTTATATACCTATGCGAGAGTACATCCAGAACCAAAAAAGTGGTTACAAGAAATACCAAAAGCATATACATTAGATGAGTTGATTACGATAGATGAGTTATCCTTTATTGAACCTTTGAAGCTCTCCATTGTTCATCAATTAGAATCGGCTATTGCTGTAACGGAAGAAATTCGTAAACTAGCGAATTTGCCAAATGGACCTGCTCCTCTTGCTGAAACAGCGATGAATGATCAAGGAATGATAAATGAAGCGATATCATTAATGAAAATTGGCTCATGGAAAGATGTGTACTACTATTTTCAAAACGTTTCCTGGGGAAAAGCTGCAACTATCAGAAAAGATTCTTGTGACGAAGCATTAAAAAAACAAGCCGCTGAAAAACGAAATAAAGTGAAGAAAATTGTAAATGATTTAAAAGAAGATTACTTCGCTAGAACACCTGAACGTTTATTAGATGAAATGAGATTGATGGCTCCTCAATTAAAAACGCTCGTTGAGTTGGCAATCACATACGGAGAACGTTACACTGCAGCTAAAGATGACAAAGGACTTGTCGACTTTTCCGATTTAGAGCATTATGCTTTAGAAATATTAAGCGAACGTCAAGAAAATGGGGAGATTGGGCCATCTGCAATTGCAAAAGAGTATCAATCCCGTTTTAAAGAAGTATTGGTAGATGAATATCAAGATACAAATAGACTTCAAGAAACAATCTTACAGTTAGTAAAAAGCGGTAATGAGCAAACGGGAAATATGTTCATGGTTGGTGATGTGAAACAATCCATCTACCGCTTCCGATTAGCAGAGCCAATGCTGTTTTTAGGGAAATATTTAGCTTTTGATTCACTTCCTCTTAATTCTGGAGTAAAAATAGATTTAAATGCAAATTTCCGAAGTAGAAAAGAAGTACTCCATGCAACGAATTATATTTTCCAGCAAGTTATGGGGGAAAGTGTTGGGGAGATCAATTATGATGACTCAGCTTCTTTAAAACCACAGGCTCCTTATGATGAAGCAGAAGCTGCAGTTGAACTTGCTCTTCTGTATGAAGTAGAAGATGGAAGCGCGGAAGTTGATGAGGAGGATGGAGAAGACGAAGTAGCGATTGCCGAAGAAGATTTAAAGAAATCGCAAGCTGAAGCACGTTATATTATCTCTAAAATTAATGATTTAATGGATTCTGGTGCAACTGTTTTTGATCCTTGGAAGAAAAAAAATCGTCCCGTACAATATAGTGATATTGTTATTTTAATGCGTTCTATGACATGGTCACAGGAAGTAACAGATCAATTCAAAGAAGCGGGAATTCCGTTATATGCTGAGCTTTCCAAAGGTTATTTTGAAGCAATAGAAGTGCTGATAATGTTACATACACTTCGGACGATTGATAATCCATACCAAGATATTTCACTAGCATCCGTACTTCGCTCTCCATTTGTAGGATTAACGGAGACAGAGCTTGCTTTAATTCGGTTGGCTGCTCCAAAAGAACCTTTTTATGAAGCTCTAAAGGTCTTTGTGTCAACAGGGAAAGATGGTATTTCTATTGAAACAGAAGAGAAACTACAACGATTTTTACTCCAGTTTGAAGATTGGAGAAACTTAAGTAGAAGAGGATCGCTAGCAGACTTGATATGGCGCATTTATTTAGATACCAATTACTATGAAATTGTTGGCTCCATGCCAAATGGAAAGCAGCGGCAAGCGAATTTGCGTGTCCTTCATGATCGTGCAGTGGATTATGAAAAGACTTCATTTAGAGGTCTCTTTCGATTTTTACGTTTTATCGATCGAATGAGGAAGCGTGGAGATGACTTAGGAGCAGCTCGAGCTATTAGTGAAAAGGAGAATGTCGTTCGAATGATGACGATTCATTCTTCAAAAGGATTAGAATTTCCAATTGTCTTTTTAGGAGGAATGGGAAGACCCTTTAACCAGATGGACTTTAATGAGAATTATTTATTTGATCAATCGTTTGGTCTCGCTGTAAAAGCAATTGATCCTGACAAACGTATTTCCTTTACTTCATTACCATTCTTGGCGATGAAAGAAAAGAAGCAAATGGAGTTAAAAGCTGAAGAGATGCGTGTATTGTATGTAGCAATGACTCGAGCTAAAGAGCATTTATTCCTAATAGCTACTATAAAAGATTTGGCTAAGACCCTAACAAAATGGGAGGATGCTCAATCGATTTTACCTGGAGAAATGCTACCGGGATATATACGGGCTAAGGCAAAAAGTTATTTAGACTGGATAGGTCCTGCTGTAGCAAGGCATGCGGACTATAATCAAATTGCTGACATAAATGAAGTAAATATAGTTGAAAGTGACTCAAAGTGGAACTTTGTCACTAAATGTATAGATGAGTTAAAGATTCGCTCAGAAGTAGAAGCATCCGAAAAAGTGTCGTTGGATACACTTTTGAACAAAGACATATCATCTATATTGCCGACAATTCAGCATCGTTTTGAAACTGCTTATCCTTTTGAACTTTCTACACATAAGCGTTCTAAACAAACAGTTAGTGAAATTAAAAAGATACAACTGTTAGAAGAAAGAGAAGAGGAAGATTACTTCCAAATGGGTAATACACTTGGCAAAACGAATCGAGTTGCAAAAAGACCATTTTTCCTTCAAAAAGAAGAAAAATTGACGGGAGCAGAAGTAGGAACAGCTGTGCACGCATTTATGCAAAATGTAGATTTAACCAATGTAAAAAGTGCAGAACAAATACAAGAATTTGTGGAGACACTTGGTCAAAGAGAAATTCTTACAAGAGCTGAGCAAGCTGCCATCAATCCAAAGAAAATGGTTCCATTCTTTCACTCAGAAATAGCAAATAGATTAATACATGCGAAAGAAATTATGCGCGAGTTTCCTTTTACTTATGCATTAGAAGATGAGGATGGCGATAGTCAAATTATTCAAGGGGTAGTAGACTGTCTCTTTCAAGAAGAAGATGGACGCTGGGTGTTATTAGATTATAAGACAGATCGTGTCCAGCAGTTAGTATCTAATGATACTATCCTACTTGAAGAAATGAAAAATCGTTACAATATCCAATTATCTTTATATGCACAAGCAATAGAAGCAATCATGAAAATAGAGATAAAGGAAAAAATACTTTATTTATTTGATATAAACAAAACAGTTAATTTATAGGGGGAAAAAAATTGTTGATTCGTCCAACAGAAGTGAAAGAACGAGTAATTTCGATTGATGTAATGAGAGGGTTTGCGCTACTTGGTATTTTCATTGTGAATATGTTGTTCTTTCATTCTCCATATATCTACATTAATCCTTATACTTGGTTTCATCTACCTGGAGATTATGAAACGTATAAATGGATTGATATTTTTGTGCAAGGCAGTGTATATCCGTTATTTGCTATGTTATTTGGTTACGGACTATCCATGCAGTTTATGAAATCACAGGAACGTGGAACTTCCTTTGCAAAGTTAGCAGCTCGTAGGCTGTCTGTGCTACTTTTAATCGGATGTATTCACGCATTCCTTATTTGGTCAGGGGATATATTAATCACCTACGCACTTGCAGGATTTGTCCTTATATTGGTAATTCGATTAAAGTCTATTTGGTTATTTATCATCAGTGCAGTATTGTTCATAATTCCGAATGGCTTATTAAATGGTTTGTTATATTGGATGGGAAAATTCGATTCGGATAGTCTTATTATTTTTACAGGAATTCAAGAAATTGAATCCTCTATAGAAGCGTTCTCACAAGGCTCTTGGTTGGAAATTTTTGATCAACGTTTAGCAGATTGGTTATATATGACACAATATGGATTAATCATTTTAGTTATGTTTTTTACGATTGTACCGTTTTTGTTAATCGGGGCAGCCGCTGCAAAACTAAAATTAATTGAACGTGCACGTGAATTGAAAGTATTTTGGATTGTGACCATCCTTATGACACTGATAGGTGGTACTGTTATTAAATGGATACCTTTTATGAAAGAGGCAAATCTGTTTACTATGTCTGTACAAGATACATTTGGCGGACCATTGCAAGCAATTGCATATGGTGGGATTCTTGCACTTTTATGCACAATTCCCGCAATGCAAAAGTTATTCTCACCTTTTGCAAAAGCAGGTAGAATGTCAATGACCATCTATTTAATGCAATCGATCATTGCAACAACTATATTTTATTCTTATGGGTTTGGTTTATATGGAAGAATTGACATTCAAACAGGTACTTGGATGGCTATTGGCATATATCTCTTACAGCTTGTATTTGCCGAACTATGGTTTATGAAATATAAGCAAGGTCCAGTGGAAGCATTATGGAGAAAAATGACTTACAAATCAAATCAGAAAGAATAAATTTCTATTTTGTTACTGTCCAGACTCCAGCGCCTTGCCCCTCGGATCAAATGTTAAATAACTGCGGTGGCTGAGGAACTGCCTCCTCGCAATTTCGCATTTGCCTTTCAGGGCAGACATATGCGCTTGCGCATTTCTTATTAATTTGTCACAAAAAGATGAAAACAAAGTAAATTTGTAATAGACTAGGAATATGATTCAAAACTATTTGAAGGAGTGTCAACATAATGAAACTATTATCATACCGATTAAATGATAAAATTTACTTCGGACCAAAAGTAAAAAAAGAAGAAGCAGTTTGGGATGTACTAAGTATTCAAGAGACCCTTCAAGTGTTACCAAGTTTCCCTAAGACAATTGTCGAAGGTGTTAGTCTTGGGATAGATTTTATGGAACAAATTAGAAAGCTAGTAGAAGCAGCTATGCAAAATGAAAATCCAGACGGCTTTAAACGTCAATTTACAGAAATCGAGTGGTTATCTCCTATTCCACGGACACCAAAAAATATTATGGCAGTTGGTAAAAACTATGCGGATCATGCAAAAGAAATGGGTGGAGAAGCAAATACGTTTGTTGTTTTCACTAAAGCGCCAACGGCAATTGCTGCTGATGAACAAACTCTTTCTGTACATGCTGATAAAACTTCCTCTTATGATTACGAAGGTGAGCTAGCTATTGTCATTGGGAAAAAAGGAAAAGATATTCCGACTAAGCTTGCATTTGATTATATATTTGGTTATACAATTGCCAACGATCTTACAGCACGAGATATTCAAAAAAATCATCAACAATATTTCTTGGGGAAAAGTTTGGAAGGCTCATGCCCGATTGGACCATATGTTGTAACAAAAGATGAAATTCCAAATCCGCAAGAGCTAACGGTTGTAACGAAAGTAAATGATGAAATTCGTCAAAATGGAAAAACCTCGGATATGGTATATTCAGTGGAACAAATTATTTCTGACATCTCTAAAACAGTTACCCTAGAGCCAGGGGATATTATTTTAACAGGAACTCCTTCAGGGGTTGGCAATGGTTATAATCCTCCTAAATTTTTAAAATCAGGCGATATTGTGAAAATTTCTATCGAAGGAATTGGAACTCTAGTAAACAAATTCGAGTAAAAAATCGGCAAAAATGGTAAGATAGAAATGTAAATAAATTGTCGAGGTGAAATAATGGATTTCTTAGCATCAACACACTTACACATTACAACATGGGTACTAGCACTAATCTTGTTCTTCGTTGCATTAGCAGTAGCTAATCCAAAAGTGGTTCAAATGATTTTGCGTTTAGATTATTTATTAATTTTATTAACTGGTATTGCGCTATTTATGAAAGGTATGGACTATGGTCAAGGAATGCTGTATGGACTAAAATTTATAGCAGGGTTACTTGTCATTGGAATGATGGAAATGACATTAGCGAAAAAGAAAAAAGAAAAACCTTACACAACGTTTCTTGTCTTGGTCTTTGTATTTTTCTTCATCGCGCTTTTCCTAGGATTTAAATTACCAATGGGCATAAACTTTCTAGCATAAAAAAGAAGGAGCTTTCATATATAGGAAGCTCCTTTTCATGTAATGAAAGAGAAGGAAGTGGGCGGAAAAATGCTAGGTATGTCCTTACTATTATTTGTCATACTACTTATGCTTTTATTCGTTATCGCTTCCTATTTTATCTCGAAACAACAAAAAATGGGTGATAAAGTAGGAAGTGAATTAGATCACACTCACGAAAGTATTATTCATTTAGTTAATAAAGAGTAGATGACATATTGGTAGTGGCTATTAGTGGTAATTAACTAGATTACTTAATGGGAGGGACGTGACGTAGTCACGTCCCTTGTACATTTGTGAAAAGCGGAGGAATAATAAGCGTAACAGAATTTAGGTTACTGAATCATTTCTTCCTTAAATGCCACAGCATAATTTGAGAGTGTAGAGTAATTATTGCTATTTTAAGACACAGTTTGGACGAATTATTGTTTAAATTTTGGACTTATACGTATAAACAATAGCGATTAAAACTTAGCTTTGATAAAATAACGTTGATATATTTTAATCATCAAGCTTCACATACAAATGAGCTAAATACAGCATTGGTGAGAAATTGCAATAATAAATCTTGAATACTAGTTGCTGCTTAAGGTGTCTACTGATTTTCTAAACAGAGGAGGACTTTACTTGAATGTTAAAAAGTTGCTTGTTACCGGAATATTAATGTTTGGTTTAATGGTAACAACATCTCAAAATATAAATGCTGAAGAAACAAATTCTATACATAATGAAAGTATTTATGATCTTTATGTGGATCGCTATTTTAATAAAACTTCAACAAATGATTTAAATGTGAATCCAAAAGATCCAAATGCTTTTGCAGGTGGAGACTTTCTTGGTGTAATGGAAAAAATGGACCATATTAAAGATATGGGTTTTACCATTATTTCAATTGGTCCAGTTTTTGCGACGGAAAGATATGATGGTAAGCGTGTGCTAGATTTCAATGAGCTTGAGCAAAGATTTGGTACCCAAGAGGAATTTCAACAATTAATAAAGTCAGCACATAAAAAAGAAATGAAAATTATGATAGAATTTCCTTTAAACAATTTCAGTGAGAATCATATTTGGAATGCAGACCCTGCTAAAAAGGATTGGATTCTAAAAGCAGAAGATGGCGTTATGCAAGTAGACTTGAACAATACAGAAGTTCAGAAGGCATTAATTGATACGATTGTAGACTTTACGCAACAATATAATATTGATGGGGTGAAGTTTTCTCAATTAGATGGTGCTCCGACTTCTTTTATAAACGATATGATTTCAGCAATAAAGGAAGTTGATAGTTCGATCTATGCTATTTCATTGGAAGAATCAGATGCAAATTTTGATACGAAGTACTCGGAAGATTTGCTTATAAACTTTAGAGACGCTTTTAAAAATACGGATATGCCGTCAGAAGGAATTGCTTCTACGGAGTATAACGATTTGTTAATGATTGATCACTTAAACACTGAACGGTTCACTTATTATAGTGCCCTTGAAAATATGTTTCCGCCAACTCGTATTAAAACAGCAATTGGGGCAATTCTTACAATGCCTGGAGTTCCTTATATGAGCTATGGTACTGAAATCGCTATGAACGGTCAAACTGAACAAGAAAGTCATCAAATTATGAATTTCCGCGTGGATGAAGATATAATGGAGTATTTCAAAGATATAAACTCTATTCGGAACAAGTCAGAAACACTTCGGACAGGAAAAACAGAGCTACTAAAAAATGAGGATGGTTATTTAGTATTTAAGCGATATTCAGATGAAGAAACATTTATAGTAGTTGTTAACAATACAAGTAGTACTCAACGAATTGATTTATCAAGTGATGTCGTTGGAGAAAATGTAGAGCTACGAGGTATCTTCGAGAAAGATTTAGTTCGTCCTGCTAAGAATGGGGATTATCGATTAGTGCTGGATCGGGAAATTGTGGAATTATACCAAGTAACAGATCGTAAAGGTTTAAATACTTCTTATATAATAGCTATGGCAATTGCCTATTTATTATTTATAGCGTTTTTAGTTATTGTATGGAAAAAAGGAAAACAACGAAAATTGGATAGCAAATAAAAAAAAGAAGTAGACTAGATTTAATGATGTCTACTTCTTTTATATTTCACTACTTTAATTGTTTTCTGGGAAGTTTACATGTAAAGGAGGTGGAACTAACCAACCTTTACTTTTGTTTAGTCTAAGTACTTTAGCTCCAAATTGAGCTTTATTTGCATGGAATTGTCCATACATCATTCCTATATCTTCTCTAATAGACATTCCCATTGCCTGGCTACAAGCAACTAATCCAGCAGCAACATTCATAGCTAATGAAGCACTTATTTCTGGATCATTGAATCTAGCTCCTACAGGAATGTCTTCCAATCGTGCAACTGGGCGAGCTGGAGGAGCTGGGGGAAGACCAATTGCATTTACTTTTAGTATTCTATCTAATTGCTTGTTTTCCTCTTCCATACCCTGAATAGCTTCTTCGACTAACTTTTTTAGGTCATCATCACCGGTATGATTATAAAATGTTTGGTAGGCTGCTATTAACCCGTTGTTGGTAGCAAGATTTGTCCAAATTCCGAATACCTCACCGTAATGTAATGGTTCATCTTTAGGATTACCACTTAAAATACCTATTTTTACACTCCTTATTGAAAAAAGATTCATGAATTTCTTCACGTTTGTTTATTATGTGAAGAATCAGCAAAACTATTCGAAAGAAAGAAAAAGACGAGATTCCAAATAAATTAGAATCTCGTCAAAATAATTATTATGATAGTTTGTTTAAAAAGAATAAGGCCAATGTACCGGGACCAACATGAGCTCCAATAGTAGAACCAATGCGATGAATTTCAATACTTTTTGGATGGAACTGTTCTTCTATTAACTGTTTTAGTTCAAGTGCTGTTGCTTCGTCATCTGAGTGACTAATTGCAATAGTTTGTGCAGCTAATGTCTCACCACGTTCACCCATTACTTCGATCATTCGCTTAATAACTTTTTTACGTCCGCGAATTTTTTCAATTGGTACAAGTTTACCATCCTCCACATGAAGAAGAGGTTTAATATTAAGAAGTCCACCAATAAAAGCACTTGCTTTGGAAACTCTTCCACCTCGTGCCATATAATCTAAGTCTTCTACTGTAAAGAGATGCTCCATATGTTTAGCTGTAAACCTAATTTTTTCTTCTACCATTGATAGGTCTAAGCCCTCATCTCTCAATCGCACTGCTTCTTTTACTAGGAGTCCATAACCGAGAGATGCACATTTTGAGTCAATAATAGTTAATTTTAACTCTGGATATGTTTCTAACAACTGCTCACGCATCATCACTGCTGTACTATATGTTCCAGATAACTCTGAAGAGAACGCAATGTATAATCCTTCTTCACCCGATTTTGCAAGTTCTTCAAATAGTCTTAGAAAAAGTTCAGGTGAGGCTTGTGAGGTTTTTGGCTGTTTCCCAGCGCGAATTGCTGCATACACCTCATTCGAATCAATACCAATCACATCTTCATATTCTTGATCATCAATATGCACTCTAAGCGGTGCTAATACAACATTATGTAGCTCATAAAAAGATTTTGGTAAATCACTTGCACTATCAGCAAATAATCTCATTTCCATCCCCCTAATTTTAAATATTTAATTTTAATCTATCTTTTAAAAATTCTGCGATACCATCTTCATTATTCGTTAATGTAATTTCATTTGCAATATTCTGAAGTGGGGATATAGCATTTCCCATCGCAACACCAACCCCTGCATATTCAATCATTTCCAGATCATTGTCCTCATCCCCAAATGCGATGATATTTTCTTTTGGAATATTTAAATACTCAGAAACATGTTTTAATCCAACAGCCTTGTTTAAACCGTTACGAATAATTTCAATTACGTCCCAAGGTGCGCCCCAACGACGCTGATCGATTACCTCTGCGTGTACATCTTGTAGATGTTTACGTACTAAGTCGACAGAATCGTCTTCAGCGTGAATCAATAAACTTGTAGGATCAGTTTTTAAAAAGGTACGTAAATCCCCCGTTGTAATATGTGGATTACCAAGAGCGAACGCAGATATCATTTTTTCGTCATGATGATGTAAGTATACATCGTCTAATACTTCTGCCAGCATATTTTTTATCGAATAGTTTTGAACTGCCTCTACTACTTCTTTTACAACATTCAAATCAATTGGTTTATGTACAGTGTTCCAAGAAGTGTCCATCGGATGATGAACAAATGCACCATTGAAATTAACGATTGGAGTATTTAATCCTAATTCTTTATAGTACATTTCACTTGATCTATATGGTCTTCCTGTAGCAATCATTACTTCATGACCTTCGTTTTTGGCTTGTAAAATCGTTTTTTTAGTTTTATCTGATATTATTTTTTCATCTGTTAGTAAAGTACCATCTAAATCCAACACAATTAAGTGACGTTGCATATAAAATTCTCCTTTCCTTCTATTGTAAAGTGTATCTTTTTCTTGAATAAACGTCAAAATGAAATAACGGCTCTTTTGTAAATTCCAATTTACTTTGTTAATATAATATTAAATAGGGGAGGCGGTTCTTAAATGATTGTACAATCGGAAACTTGGGGAAATATACCTCTACTTCATATATATAACGAACAGACGAAGATTAATTCTCCAATTATAATCTTTTTACATGGTTTTGAAAGTGCAAAGGAGCATAATTTACATTATGCTTACCAATTAGTAAATGCAGGTTGTCGAGTGATATTGCCAGATGCACATTTACATGGCGAAAGAGATGAAAATTTAGATCAAGTAGAAATAAGTCTCCGCTTCTGGGAAACTGTTTTGACTTCTATAGAAGAAGTAGGAAAATTAAAACAGGAATTAAATAATAGAGGCTATGGGAACGAACAAAAAATAGGGATTGCTGGCACGTCCATGGGAGGTATTACAACACTCGGATGCTTAACAGCTTATCCATGGATTGATGCTGCAGCAATAATGATGGGTACACCTGGATATGTTCAATTAGCAAAGGCTCAAATCGAACAATTTGAACAAAAGGGATTTAAAATTCCTTTGAATTCGGAAGAAAAAGATAATATGTTCCAAACATTATCTACTTTCGATGCTTCTATACATATGAAGAATCTAGAAAATAAACCCCTATTCTTTTGGCACGGAGTAAAAGACCAGGTGGTTCCTTTTGAACCGACTGCATATTTTATTGAATCTTATGTAAAACAATTTGGAAATGAAAATTTAGTATTTATAAAAGATAAATCAGCCGGGCATGCAGTTACCCGAAAAGGATTACTTGAAGTAACGAAATGGCTAGCAAACAATTTGGCTTAAAGACCGTAGTTTGTTATGATGAAATAAAGTGTCAGGGAGGTTTTATAAAAATGGATCAAGATATGAAAGACAGTATGATGGGTGCACTAGAAAACGTTATTGACCCTGAGCTCGGTATTGATATTGTCAATTTGGGTTTAGTATATGATGTTGATTTGACAGATGAGGGGCTTGCAACCGTAACAATGACTCTTACCTCCATTGGATGCCCAATGGGTCCAATGATTGTGGATCAAGTAAAAACAGCACTTGGCGAATTACCTGAAGTAAAAGAAACAGAAGTAAATATAGTTTTCAATCCACCATGGTCAAAAGAAAATATGTCTCGATATGCTAAAATTGCGTTGGGAATAAGATAATAAGAAAAGGAGCTGTCCAGAAAGTCATAATAATGACTTTTTAGGGCAGCCTCTTTCTTTGGAGCTTATATTTAAAAAGTGCGTTATATTATATGAGATTTCATAACAGTAAGTGAACGACAAGTTGTTCACATACTCGATTTTTATTTTGGACCCGTTAATTTCCGTTCCAGGCGGACGCGTTCCGCCGGCATGGCTTCAGCCGCTTCCCTCGCTACACTCAGTCCAGGGTCTTCAGCTCATGCTATTCCGGCTGGAGTCGCCGCCTTCCACTCCAATCAATACTATTATCCGCTTTTCAATTAGAAAACCATCATGCCATTAATATAGCAAATTTTTATCACTTAAATTTTTTCAATTAGTATTTTTTGAAAATCGTTGAAAAAGGCGACACTCCTGCGGGAATAGCGTTAGCCGAAGACCCCGCAGCAAAGCGAGGAGGCTAAGGCAACGCCCGCGGAAAGGGAGCCGTTTCAACGATTTTCTTATTTATCAGACGACATTATTTAGTAAAGTCAAATTTCTATAGACTTTTTCAATGACCTCACTACGCTCCTTGCGGAGTCTCGGACTGTCTCGCTTTCCCGCAGGAGTACTTTAGGGACTTATTGGACAGCTGATTTTAATCTATTCTGCATATGTGTAATGGACAGTTATCGCATTCAATTTCTTTACGTAAATAGTCCAAATCGTGAATGGTTATAATACCTTTTTTAAAAGTAACAATTCCTGATTTTTTTAAATCATTTAACATTCGATTCACAACTTCTCGACTAGTTGCACAAAAATTTGCTAATTCTTGATTAGTTAAGTGATGTTCAATAACGATACTTCCATCTTTTTGAGGAATTCCATACGTATTGGAAAGTCGTATTAAAGTAGAAAAGAGTGCTCCTTTTTTTCCGTGTAACAATAAATCTCTAAATCTCGTTTCATTCTTTAAATGATTTATTTGTACAATTTTCATCCATTCTTTCATAAGGGGAGGGGAAGACGTTAAAAAATTTTCCAGTTGTGTTCTTGAAAGAGCATATATTTGCGTTGGCTCGATAGCGTGTGCAGATACTGCATGATATACAGTTTCACAAAAAACGGATGTTTCACCGATAATACTTTCAGGTCCGGTAATTTTTAACGTAAATATTCGCCCACTCTCCGAATCCTTCGTAATTCTAACATATCCAGAAACGATATAATACACTTCATCGGATCTTTCTCCTTCATTAAAAATAGGGCGATCCTTTTCAATTTTCATAATGGAACCAAATTGGTCAAATAATGAATTTATACCTTCAAACAAAGGAGTATTCTCGCTCATTAATAATCACAACCTTTCCATCTGTATAACAATAATAGCATATTAACCCTATATACATAGGTAAAATCGCTTTTCTTTACAAATAATAAAAGAAAATATTATAATTACATTAGTCAAAAAAGGTCAAACTATTTCAAAAGGAGATGGTTGGGTATGCAAATGAAACAACAGGATGAAAAAAGTCCATTAGAAACTTATGGACGCAATTTAGTTACCGCAGTAAAAGAAGGGAAAATGGACCCTGTTATCGGAAGAGATCAAGAAATACGGGATGTTATTCGTATATTATCTAGAAAAACAAAAAATAATCCTGTCCTAATTGGAGAGCCAGGTGTTGGAAAAACTGCAATCGTGGAAGGTTTGGCGCAACGAATTGTACGAAAAGATGTACCGGAAGGACTAAAAGAAAAAGAAATTTTTGAGCTAGATATGAGTTCTTTAATAGCAGGTGCAAAATATCGTGGAGAATTTGAAGAGCGTTTACAAGCTGTTTTAAAGCAAGTTAAAGAAAGTGATGGACAAATTATATTATTTATAGATGAAATCCATACAATAGTAGGTGCTGGAAAATCTGACGGTGCAATGGATGCGGGGAACATGCTAAAACCAATGCTTGCTCGTGGAGAATTACATTGTATCGGAGCAACCACTTTAGATGAATACCGCCTGTATATTGAAAAGGATCCGGCACTTGAAAGAAGATTTCAACAAGTGCTTGTTCGAGAGCCTTCTGTCGAAGATACAGTATCCATTTTACGTGGATTGAAAGAGCGCTTTGAATTACATCATGGTGTGCGCATTCATGATAGAGCTATTGTAGCTGCTGCGGAATTATCAAATAGATACATTACAGAACGTTTTTTACCCGACAAAGCAATCGATTTAGTAGATGAAGCATGTGCAATGATTCGAACAGAAATTGATTCAATGCCCCAAGAGCTAGATGAAGTGACACGAAAAATGATGCAGCTTCAAATTGAAGAACAAGCCTTAATGAAAGAAAAAGATGCTGCAAGTCAAAAAAGACTTGAACAGTTACGCCAAGACCTATTGGAATTAGAACAATCTACAAGTGACATGCGAAACAAATGGAAAGAGGAAAAAGAATCTATTCAGGTCATTCAACAAAAAAGAGAAGAACTAGATCGATTTAGAAGAGAACTGGAAGAAGCAGAAAATAAATATGATTTGAACAAGGCAGCTGAGCTACGGCATGGGAAAATACCTTCATTAGAAAAAGAATTGCAACAATATGAACAACAAATTAATGATCAATCTGATGTTCGCTTGTTACGTGAAGAAGTCACTTCAGAAGAAATTGCTTCTATTGTATCAAGATGGACAGGAATTCCAGTAACGAAATTGGTCGAAGGAGAAAGAGAAAAACTCCTTCGTTTAAAAGAGACACTTGGTGAAAGAGTTGTTGGACAAGATCAAGCAGTGCAATTAGTAACTGAAGCGGTTTGGCGTGCAAGAGCCGGTATAAAGGATCCTAAAAAGCCAATTGGTTCCTTCTTATTTTTAGGTCCAACAGGTGTAGGGAAAACGGAACTTGCTAAATCGTTGGCTGCGAACCTGTTTGATTCGGAAGAGCATTTTATACGTATCGATATGTCTGAATATATGGAGAAACATAGTGTTTCTCGTTTAGTTGGAGCACCTCCAGGATATATTGGGTACGAAGAAGGTGGCCAATTAACTGAAGCAGTTCGTCGAAATCCATACTCTGTCGTACTATTAGATGAAATAGAAAAAGCTCATCCAGATGTCGCGAATATATTATTACAACTAATGGATGATGGACGTATTACAGATAGCCAAGGAAGAATAGTTAACTTTACAAATACGGTAGTTATCCTAACTTCTAATATTGGTTCACAATATCTTGGAAATACGACTGGAGTCATCGGGGAAGAAGAAGAAAGTCATGTAATGGCAGCTTTAAGGGACCATTTTAAACCTGAGTTATTAAACCGCTTAGATGACATTATCATGTTCCATTCTTTAACTATTCATCATTTTGAAAAAATCACTGAAAAATATGTAAAACAGCTACAAAATCGTGTTCAAGAACAAGAGATCAATTTACAAGTAAATCATGAAGTGATTAAGTGGATCGTGGAAGAAGGTACAGACGCAGCTTTCGGAGCAAGACCGCTGAAACGTTTTATACAAAGAAATTTAGAAACTGCTGTTGCAAAATTATTAATCGCTGGTACGGTTCTTCCAGGAAGTACAATTGTAGCGACCATTGAAGATAATCAATTAATGATTAAATAAGAAAACAGCTCCCATACTTTGGGAGCTGTTTTTATTGGTTTAAAGACATTATAACGCATACAACCTGGAATTGCGCTGCCGCACACCACCATAGTCTAGTAGCAATATAGCTCCGAATTTGAATCTTCGGGAGCATACAAAATAAATAGAAATTCATATCCTTTAACTGATTCTTATGTTTTTTTAGAGGGTTACGGATAGATAATAGCCATAAACCTACCGAAAAAAGAGGAGGCTCGTGAAACAGTCACGAGCCTCCTCTAAAAAAACACGGTAAGCACTATTGTGCTTTTCTTAATGATGTTCTGGTGTTGCTACTGGATCATTTGGAAGGATTGCAGAAATAAGGATAACCAAAATTGCAACCGGGATTGACATGATTAAGCCGTTGTTAAGATCAAATTCTACGTTTTGTACAGAGCTTACTACGTAATTTAACATAGAAACTAGTATTACGGACCATACAAGTGTCATAATATATTTCATTTCATTCACCTCAAGCTATTTTTACTACGTTAATCATATCATAACCCTTCCTAATTCAAAAGAATATTTACGATTTCAAACTATGTTGTTGAAAAATGTTCATATATTCGGTATTATTATTACCAGGTACTAATAATAGATTATAAGAAAAGGGGAACTTTCGTGAATGCTGGAATAATTGGTTTAGGAACTTATTCACCTGAGCATATTTTAACTAATGCAGACCTTGAGAAAAAAGTAGATACTTCCGATGAATGGATTAGAACTAGAACTGGTATAGAAGAAAGAAGAATTGCAGGAGAGGAAGAAAACACTTCTCATTTAGCGTATAAAGCAGCAAAAGAAGCAATCGAGAATGCTGGAATATCTCCTGAGCAAATTGGTCTTATTCTTGTTGCAACAGTTACACCTGATCAACCGTTTCCAAGTGTTTCCTCCATGTTGCAATATCAGCTAGGTGCAACAAATGCAGCGGCAATGGATCTGTCTGCAGCTTGTGCAGGATTTATATATGGGTTGGTTACTGCAAAACAATTCGTAGAATCTAATGCATATTCACATGTGTTAGTAGTAGGAGTTGAAAAACTTTCTAAGATAACAGATTGGGAAGATCGTAATACAGCTGTGTTATTTGGTGATGGAGCAGGAGCTGCAGTTGTGAGTAAAGTATCAGAAGGACGAGGAATCTTGTCATTCGAGCTTGGCGCAGATGGTAGTGGTGGTAAGCATTTATACCAAGATGGACCTTATCTTGCTATGAATGGTAGAGAAGTATTTAAGTTTGCCGTTAGACAAATGGGTGAGTCTGCAGTTAATGTAACAGAGAAAGCCGGTTTAACAAAAGAAGACATCGATATGTTAATACCACACCAAGCAAATATTCGTATAATGGATGCTTCAAGAGAAAGATTAGGACTCCCTGTTGAAAAAATGTCTAAAACAATCCATAAGTATGGAAATACATCATCAGCATCTATTCCACTGTCATTAAAAGATGAAGTTAACAATGGGAAAATAAAAGATGACGATATCATAGTGATGGTAGGTTTTGGTGGCGGATTAACTTGGGGTGCTATTACATTAAAGTGGGGAAAATAATAAATGAACTTCGGAAGGATGAATATTCATGACGAAACGTAGAGTAGTAGTAACAGGAATTGGGGCAGTTACTCCGCTTGGAAATGATATAGAAACAACTTGGTCTGGTATTAAAGAAGGTAAATCTGGTGTAGGAATGCTTACACGACTTGACGCAAGTCAGTTCCCAGCAAAAGTAGCAGCTGAAGTAAAAGACTTTGATATTGAGAAATATATTGAGAAAAAAGATGCACGTAAAATGGATCGCTTTACACACTATGCGCTTGCAGCATCTATCATGGCTGTAGAAGATGCTAATTTAACAATTACGGAGGAATTAGGCCTTCGAACTGGGGTTTGGATTGGTTCTGGTATTGGTGGTATGGAAACATACGAAGCACAGTTCCGTGTATTTTTAGAAAAAGGTGCTCGACGTGTTAGCCCATTTTTTGTACCTATGATGATTCCGGATATGGCAGCAGGTCAAGTTTCAATTCATTTTGGAGCAAAAGCTGTTAATTCCTGTACTGTAACTGCGTGTGCATCGGGTACAAACTCTATTGGAGATGCATTTAAAGTTATAGAACGTGGAGATGCAGATGTAATGATAACAGGCGGTGCAGAATCCCCAATTACACATATGTCTGTAGCTGGATTTTGTTCAAACACGGCACTTACATTAAATACAGATCCACAAACTGCTTCTAGACCATTTGATGCAAACCGTGATGGATTTGTTATTGGTGAAGGTGCTGGAATTATCATTTTAGAAGAGTATGAGCATGCAGTAGCACGCGGAGCAAAAATATATGCTGAAATTATTGGATATGGATCAACTGGTGATGCACATCATATAACTGCTCCAGCGCCAGAAGGAGAAGGGGCAGCTCGTGCTATGCAACAAGCACTTGAAGATGCTGGAGTTACTCCTGAACAAGTTGATTATATTAATGCGCATGGTACGAGTACACCATATAATGATCAATTCGAAACGATGGCTGTGAAATCTGTTTTCGGTGAACATGCATACAAATTAGCAATGAGTTCTACTAAATCTATGACAGGCCATTTGCTTGGGGCAGCTGGTGGGGTTGAAGCGATATTTACTGTGTTAGCTTTAAAAGAAGGAATATTGCCACCAACGATGAATTTAGAAACACCTGATCCAGAATGTGATTTAGACTATGTGCCAAATGAAGCTAGAGAAGCAAATATTCAATACGCAATGAGCAATTCTTTAGGCTTTGGTGGTCATAATGCATCTATACTTTTCAAAAAATAATTATTAAATTTAATAAAAATTTATAATAATAAATGGTTTTTATTTACAAAAAAATATCTAAAAAAGAGAGTATTTTCCAAGAAAAAATGGAAAATACTCTTTTTGTTTTGACTAAAGAAATTGCATTTGTTTCAACTGTTTAGCAGGTTGAATCATTAAAGTGAGCTCATTATTTTTACCAATTCCATGTCGAAATTTGTAGAATGTAACATTGCTATTTATTCTATTTAAAAATTTTTTACATTAATAAAATGTAATAAAAACTGTTGATAAGATTGAATTAGTAGATAATTTTACATTTTCAAAAAAGAGTAAATTAATGAAATAATTAAAAAAATGTATTGCGATTGTAACAAACCTGTAATAGAATTTACACTTAAGAGTTGAATTAACAGAAAAATTGAAATTTAGGGTTGTGTATACAGTTAAAAAATCCATTTCATTAGTTAACGAAAAATTCCATAGAATAAATCAGGAGCTAAAAGCAGAAGGTTGCCTACATCGAAAGGAGCTTAATGATAATTATGACTGGTGAACTTTTAAAGATTAATGACTTACACACTGGTTTTAGAATCAAAGATACATATTATGATGCAGTTGATGGCGTATCGATTACATTAAAGAAAAATGAGATTCTTGCAATTGTTGGAGAATCCGGATGTGGGAAAAGTACATTAGCAACATCGATTATAGGGCTTCATGACCACATAAAAACTAGAGTACAAGGTGAGATTAATTACAACGGAGTGAACCTAGCGACCCTTGATGAAGAACAATTTAATAAAGTAAGAGGCGAAGAGATAGGGATGATCTTCCAAGATCCATTATCAGCATTAAATCCTCTTATGCGAATTGGAGAACAAATTGAAGAAAGTTTAATATTTCATACAAAAATGACAAAAGAGGTTCGGGATAAACGAGTAATTGAATTACTTAACCAAGTTGGGATTCCTAACCCTGAGCGTGTTGCTAGACAATTTCCTCATCAGCTTTCTGGTGGAATGAGACAAAGGGTTATTATTGCAATTGCCATTTCATGTAAACCAAAAGTAATAATTGCCGATGAACCGACAACTGCATTAGATGTTACGATTCAAGCACAAATACTGGATCTCTTAAAAGATTTACAAGCAGAAACAGAATCAGGAATTATTTTAATTACTCATGATTTAGGTGTTGTAGCAGAAGTAGCCGATCGCGTTGCGGTTATGTATGCAGGTCAAATTATTGAAGAAGCACCTGTGCATGAATTATTCTCAAATCCACAACATCCGTACACAAGATCATTATTCAACTCAATACCGCAAATGAACAGTGAAAATGAAAGGCTACAAGTTATTCAAGGAATGGTGCCATCTCTAATGAAACTTCCACGTAATGGATGTAGGTTTTCTGCACGAATCCCATGGATTCCAGCGATAGCTCATGAAGAAAATCCAACACTTCATGAAATTTCTCCAGGTCATTTAGTTAGATGTACTTGCTGGAAACACTTTCACTTTGAAGGTGAAGAGGGAGGTATAGCAAGATGAGCTTTATGAAAATCAATGATTTACAAGTCCATTATCCTATTAGAGGTGGATTTTTTAATACAGTAATAGACAATGTCTATGCAGTAGATGGGATCAACTTGGAATTTGAAAAAGGAAAAGCCTATGGATTAGTTGGTGAATCTGGTTGTGGTAAATCAACTACTGGTAAAGCGATTATTGGATTAGAAAAAATTACCTCCGGTGAGATTATATATGAGGGAGAGAACGTGACGCATAAGCGTCGAAGTCTAAATTCTTCCTATAATCGAGATATTCAAATGATATTTCAAGATGCACACTCTAGTTTAAATCCTAGGAAACGAGTTCAAGACATTATTGCGGAACCAATTCGAAATTTTTTGAAATTATCTCCAGATGAAGAAAAACGTAAAATCAACGAACTTCTAGCGATAGTTGGTATGAGTGAAGATGTGAAATTAAAATATCCACATGAGTTTTCGGGAGGACAAAAGCAAAGAATCGGTATAGCGCGAGCGATCTCATGTAATCCTAAATTGATCATAGCAGATGAACCAGTTTCCGCCCTTGATCTTTCCGTGCAGGCTCAAGTTCTTAACTTTATGAAAGATATCCAACAGGAATTTGGACTTAGCTATTTGTTTATATCACATGACTTAGGTGTAGTGAAACATATGTGCGACCATATATCAATTATGTATAAAGGACGTTTTGTTGAGTCTGGAAATCGAAATGATATTTATAATAATCCTCAACATATTTATACAAAGCGTTTATTATCTGCAATACCAGATGTAAATCCGATAGGGCGAGACATACGAAAAAGAGAAAGAATTAAAGTTGAATCAGATTACGTTGTAAACCATAGAAGTTATTACGATGAAAATGGGAAAGTATATGATTTAAAACAATTAAACGAATCACATCAAGTAGCGATGAATGCTCATGAAAAGGGGGGCATTTAATATGTGGAAAACAATCGTAAGACGAGTATTAATCATGATTCCACAGTTACTAGTCTTAAGTTTATTAATATTTTTTATGGCAAAATTTATGCCTGGTGATCCCTTTACTGGGATGATTACACCAGATACAGATCCAGCTCGGATTGAGGAACTTCGCGAAAAAGCAGGTTTAAATGATCCATGGTACGTACAGTATACTACATGGATTACCAACGCTGTACAAGGAGATTTTGGAAAAAGTTACACGTATAAAATTGGGGTTTCTACTTTAATAGGAGAACGGGCATTAAATACATTTTGGTTATCTTTAGTAAGTGTCATTTTGTTATATTTACTAGCTATTCCTTTAGGGGTTTTAGCTGGCCGTTACCAAGATACCTTTTTAGACAAAACGGTCGTATTGTATAGTTTTGTTACTTATGCGATTCCGACATTCGTTCTAGCATTAATCTTCTTATTTATTTTTGGCTATCAGCTTCACTGGTTTCCAACAGTAGGTAGTGTAGATATTAAATATGATACAGGGACCTTTGGATACTTTTGGAGTAAGCTTTATCACATGCTCTTACCTGCTATTACGACAGCGATACTAGGTACAACTAGTGTTATTCAATATTTACGTTCTGAAATTATTGACGCTAAGGCCTTGGATTATGTGCGTACTGCAAGAAGTAAGGGAATTCCGATAAGTAAAGTATATTCTAGACATATTTTTAGAAATTCTTTACTTCCTATTGCAGCTTTCTTCGGATTCACAATTACCGGATTATTGGGTGGTTCGATTTTTATTGAAACAATCTTCGGTTATCCAGGCATGGGACAGTTGTTTATTTCATCTATTCAATCACGTGATTACAGTGTAATTACTGCGCTTGTTATGTTATACGGCTTCTTAACATTATTAGGTAGTCTACTGTCCGATATTATCATGAGTATTGTTGACCCAAGAATTAGGATAGAATAGGCGAATTATGTTAAGGAGAGGTGAATAATATGGAAAAATTAGCAGATGACAAATTAATAGAATTAAACTCTCCTCCAACAGGTATACAAGTGATTTTTAGAGAGTTTAAAAAAGATAAATTAGCAATGTTTTCACTGATATCACTCATCGTTGTAATTATCGGAGTTTTTATATGGGCTTGGCTTATTGACCAAGAAACTTTAATGCGTGTAAGCCTAAGAGATAAATATGCTGCACCAGGAGACAAATTCTTTTTAGGAGCTGACCAGGGCGGCAAAGATATTCTGGGACAGTTAGTTATTGGAGCTAGAAATAGTATTGCGATTGCTATCTCGATTACACTGATCACAGGTGTTATTGGAGTAATTATTGGTCTGGTATGTGGTTATTTCGGTGGCTGGATTGATAACATTTTTATGCGTATCATTGATTTCTTTATTACTATTCCTTCCTTAATGTTGATTATTGTTTTTGTTACGATTGTCCCTAAATACACAGTGACCGTGTTCATTCTAATCATGAGTATATTTTTGTGGACATCTACAGCTCGCCTAGTTCGAAGTAAAGCTCTTTCGGAGAGTAGGCGAGATTATGTAAACGCATCAAAAACAATGGGTACGCGAGGAGTCTTTATCATTTTTAAAGAGATCATGCCAAACCTAAGTTCTATATTAATTGTTGAATTAACTTTAAATTTTGCTGGTAATGTTGGTATAGAAACAGGATTATCATTTCTTGGATTTGGATTACCGCCACAAACACCAAGCTTAGGAACACTTGTAAGCTATGCAAATAATCCGCTTGTATTGCAAGAAAAATGGTGGGTTTGGTTACCTGCATCATTATTTATATTGTTAATGATGCTTGGAATCAACTATGTAGGTCAAGCATTACGCCGCTCAGCTGATGCAAAGCAACGACTAGGCTAAACCCAACCAAAGTATGTAGTGGTATTAGACGTTTAACGTTTGATATATAAATTAAAGAGAATAAAAAGGAGGAAACAGAATGAATAAAAAGCTTTGGGCTTTACTTGCAGTTCTTTTAGCTTTTATGCTAGTCCTTGGTGCATGTAATCAGGATACAAAAGAAGGCTCTGAAGGTACAAAAACAGAAGACACTTCAAAAACTGAAGATGGTAAAGAAGAAGATACAGAAGAAGGGGAAGAGCCAGCAGCTGATGATTCAGCAAAATTTCCACTAGAAGTAAAAAATGATGGTGACGCAATTAGCGGCGGTACACTTAAAGTGGCTATGGCAAAAGATGAGCCTTTCCAAGGAATTTTTTCATATGTATTATACGAAGATGCTTATGATGCAGATATTTTAGCATATTCAAGTAACGTACTTTTTGAAACTGATGGTGATTTCTTAATTAATGATAAAGGTATCGCTAAAATGACAGTTGACCAAGATAACAACAAAGTAACACTTAAAATTCAAGAAGGTGTTAAATGGTCTGATGGAGAACCTCTTAAAATTGAAGACTTAATTCAACCTTACTTAATTATTGGTCATAAAGATTATACTGGTGTTCGTTATGACGCAGATTTCCAAAACATTGTTGGTGCTGTTGAGTACCATGATGGTAAAGCAGACACAATTTCTGGTCTTAAGAAAGTAGATGAAACTACTTTAGAAATTTCATTTAATAAATTATCACCTGCAATCTTTAGTGGTGGAGATGGCCTATGGTTTTATGCTGAGCCAAGTCACATCATCAAAGACATTCCTGTAGCAGAATTAGTAGAATCAGATGCAGTTCGTAAAAATCCAGTAACTCTAGGTGCATTCAAATTTGATAAAATCGTACCTGGTGAATCAGTACAATTTGTTGCTAACGAAAACTACTGGAAAGGTAAACCAAAATTAGATGGCGTACTTGTTAAAGTAGTACCAACAAGTTCTATTTCTGTAGCAATTCAACAAGGTGAATACGATATTGCTTCAAGCTTCAGTGCTTCTAAAATGGAAGAAATCAAAGACTTTGATAATATCGATGTACTAGGACGTCAAGAGCTTTACTATTCTTACCTTGGATTCAAACTTGGTAAATACGATTTTGAAAATAGCACAGTAGTAACTGATATTGAAGGTTCTAAAATGGGAGACGTGAAATTACGTCAAGCAATGGGTTACGCAATCGATGTTGAACAAGTTGCAGAAGTATTCTATGGAGGTTTACGTGAACGTGCTAACTCTTTAATTCCACCTGTATTTGAATCTTTCTATGACGCTACTTTAGAAGGATATAAATATGATCCAGACAAAGCTAATGCATTACTAGATGAAGCTGGATATAAAGATACAAATGGCGATGGTATCCGTGAAGATAAAGCAGGTAAACCATTAGAAATTAAATTTGCTACAATGGCTGGCGATGATATTGCAGAAGATATCACTCAATTCTATTTACAAAACTGGAAAGATGTTGGCTTAAACGTAACATTGACTACAGGTCGTACAATCGAATTTAACAGCTTCTATGATAAAGTTGAAGCAGATGATCCTGAAATCGACATTTTCATGGCTGCATGGGGTACAGGTACAAACCCATCTCCAGCAGGATTATACTCAAAAACTGCTCAATATAACTTTAGCCGTTACTCTTCAGATTTCTTAGAGCAAACATTGACTAATATCGACTCACCAGAGGCATTCGATCCTGAATACCGTGCAAAAGAATTCCGTGCATGGCAAGAATATATGGCAGAGCAAGCACCAGTTATTCCAACTATGTATCGTTATGAGTTAGTGCCAGTTAATAAACGTGTGAAAAACTACAGTATTGACTATGCTACCCCAACTGAATTACAACTGATCGAACTTGTATCAGATACAGGTGTTAAGTCTACAAAATAATTCTTGAAAAGCGTAGAAGGCTGCATACGAAAATATAAAAAACCGTTCCTATACGAAAGTTTAGGAACGGTTTTTCATATGGTTTAAGAAGGAGTGATAAAAATTAGACTTTTACTTTTTTTAATCAGTTATGGAATAGCAATAATCACCTGTTCCAATTTAGTACTTTATCTAAACTTTTTATCTCTAGGATACTCTTTCAGTTCTGTCATCATGTATATTTTCCAAACAAATGACTTTATCATTTTTTGCTTTTCGCTTATTTCCTTAACGATTATCGTTTTCTACCAAGGCCCATTGCGGATTCCATCTTAGAAAGTGTTTCTCTTGCAAGCTTATTTGCTTTATCGGCTCCACGGTCTAAGATATCATCTAGTTCTGAAGAGTTTAATAACTCTTCGTAGCGGGCTTGAATTGGAGCAAAATGGTCGATGATGACTTGAGAAACTGATGCTTTAAAGTCTCCATATCCTTTACCATTATATTTTTGTACAAGCGATTCAATTGAAACATCAGTTAATGCGGATTCAATTGATAATAGGTTTGAAACGCCAGGTTTGTTTTCCGGGTCAAATGCAACAATTCCTTCAGAATCAGTTACAGAACTTTTTATTTTCTTTTCAATTTCTTTTGGTGTATCAAGAATACGAATGGTTGCTTTTTGATTTGGATCAGATTTACTCATTTTCTTTAATGGGTCTTGAAGTGACTTAATACGAGCACCACTTTTCGGTAATTGTATTTCAGGGATAGTTAGAATTTCACCATAACGTTTGTTAAATCGTTCTGCCAAATCACGAGTTAATTCGACATGTTGTTTTTGGTCATCTCCAACTGGGACAATATTTGTTTGATACAAAAGAATATCTGCAGCCATTAATGGTGGGTATGTTAATAACGCAGCTGATACAGCATCTTTTCCATCGGATTTATCTTTAAACTGTGTCATTCTTTCTAATTCACCAATATAAGAAATGCATTGCATAATCCAACCTGCTTGTGCATGTGCAGGAACTTCTGATTGTATGAATAATGTTGATTTTTCTGGATCGATCCCTACGGCAAGATACAATGCCGCAAGTGAACGGATATGTTTGCTTAATTCTTGTGGATCTTGGGCAACAGTGATCGCATGTTGATCGACGATACAAAATACACAATCATAATCATCTTGGAGTGCAATAAATTGTCTGAACGCACCAATGTAATTACCTAGAGTAATGGTTCCTGTTGGCTGCACACCTGAAAATAACTTTTTCATTTTCTTCTTCCTCCTTAAAATAAAAAAACATCATACATCCCTAAAAAAAGGGACGAATGATGTATAATCCGTGGTACCACCCAGTTTGCTAAAAGTAAATTAGCCACTCTTCTTCGTAACGTGAAGGGGACGGTATATGCTACTTCAAGTTCACATATACTGCTCAGAAGCCCATTCAATTTGATGTACGTTCTGCTTGCACCAACCGCAGACTCTCTAAACATACAAGTCAAATATACTTTTCTTCGTCAAAGCATATTATAGTGTTTTGAACATTATAGTATAGAAGAAACTCAAAAATCAAGCTGAAAACTTAACTATAATAAACGAACAGAGCTATACACATACAGAATAAGCTAGACAATCCTAAAGCGATAATAGGCTTGTGTGGAAAGGAGAAAATTTCTGATGGTAACCGCATTTCACTGGCATGCTTTTTAAAATGTTTAGGAGTGAATACTTTCCTTGTGCTTTCTGTAAAGAAGTCAAAAAAACCTCCTGATACAACATATGTCAGAAATCCAAAAAACGTTATGGTTCCTCCAACATAGAAAGACATATTGGCATATGAAACTAGGTTTAATTTTCCATATACTATGATAATAAGAATGAAAATTAGGAGTTGTAATCCTAAAAAGTAAACAATTTTTGTCTTCATATTTCACCTCTACAAGATTTGATTATAGAAGATTTAATAGAATTAATCAAAATTTTAGAGAAATAGTTGTAAAAAACTCGCAAATCTTTTACCAAAGATTCACAATTGTTAGGACAATGTAATGATTTTGTTACAATAATGTAAAAAATTTTCCGAAAAACCTGTACAAGTCTTTCTGAAAATGTATAATAATTAATGTAATGAATTTTTTCTGACTATTTAAAGGAGGTTATTCTTTTGAAGAATAGCAAGTTTTTATGGCTTTTTAGCCTTCTGTTAGTTCTTAGTATTTTCCTTGCTGCTTGTGGCGACAAAGAAGAAGGTACTACTAAAACTACAGAAAAAGAAGAAGATCCAGCAACAACAGAAGAAGTAGCTGTAGATGAAGAACAAGTACTTAACTTAATCATGACAGCAGAAATTCCAACAATGGATTCAGCTTTAGTAACTGATGCAGTTGGATTTGATCTTCTAAACAATGTAAATGAAGGTTTATATCGTTTGAATCAAGAAAACGTTGCTGTACCTGCCATCGCTGATGGTGAACCAACAGTTTCTGAAGACGGCTTAGTTTATACGTTCAAATTACGTGATGCTAATTGGTCTGACGGCTCTCCAGTTACTGCAAATGACTTCGAATTTGCATGGAAACGTGCTATGAACCCAGATACTGCATCTGAATATGGTCCATACATGATGGGTGGAGTTATTAAAAACGCTACTGAAATTTCTGAAGGAACGGTTGAGTACACTGAATTAGGTGTTAAAGCTCTTGACGAAAAAACGTTAGAAGTAACTCTTGAAAAACCAACTCCTTATTTCTTATCACTTATGTCATTTGGAACATTCTTACCACAAAAAGAAGAGTTCGTTACATCGCAAGGTGAAAACTATGCGAAAAACTCAGAATCACTTTTATACAACGGTCCATTTACACTTGCTAACTGGGACGGAACAGGTTTATCTTGGCAATTACTTAAAAATGAGCAATACTGGGATAAAGATACTGTAAAACTTACTGAAATCAATTATGACGTAGTTAAAGAACCTGCTACTGCAGTTAACCTTTATACAAATGGTGAAAAAGATCGTGCAGGTCTTTCTGGAGAATATGCAATGCAATACGCTGCTGACCCAGAACTATTAAAAGAATCAGAAACTTCTGTGTTCTATTTCAAATACAATCAAGAACGTAATGGAGAAAAAACTCCACTTGCTAACGTAAATATTCGTGAAGCAATTACAAAAGCTTTCAACAAAGAAGATTTAGCTACTGTTGTTTTAGCTAACGGTTCAGTTCCAGCTAACTATTTAGTACCTAAAGACTTTACTTTTGATGAAGATGGTAATGATTTCCGTGATGTAAACGGTGACATGGCTACATTTAATGTAGAAGAAGCTCAAGCAGCATGGGAAAAAGGTTTAGCAGAACTAGGTGTTAAAGAACTTTCTATCGAAATTCTTGGTGGAGACACTGAACTTTCTAAAAAAATGGATGAGTACTTCAAGTCTCAACTTGAAACTAATTTACCAGGTTTAACTGTTACTCTTAAAGAAGTTCCTTTTAACGTTCGTTTAGATCTTGATACAAACCAAGATTACGAGATTCAAGTTGCAGGATGGGGACCAGATTATCAAGATCCTTATACATTCATGAACTTGTGGTTAACTGGTGGCGGAAATAACAAAATGTCATACTCTAACCCAGAATATGATAAATTAGTAAACTCTGCTAACAACGAATTAGCTTTAGATGCAGCTGCTCGTTGGCAAGCATTGGCTGATGCTGAAAAACTTCTAATTGAAAAAGATTTCGGTATTGGACCAATTTACCAACGTGGATTAATGTTCCTTCAAAAACCATATGTTAAAGGTATAATTGCTCACCCATTCGGTGGAGACTATAGCTACAAATGGGCTTACATTGAAGGTAAAAACTAATAATCATCTAAGAATATTAGAGTTTTAAAAATCTCATAATTAGAGAGTATATGGTGTCCTTTTGGATCATATACTCTCTTTTTAAATGAGTCAGAATTAACCAAATATTTTATTTTTTTTTTCGACTTTGACAATTACTAGTCTTATCTGTTTATATATTAATAGATTAATCAAATCTATTAAAAAATATTTTATTTAGGAGGTGCTAAGATGGCCAAATATGTTTTTCGACGAGTGGTTTATGCCTTGATTACGTTTTTCTTGATTGCAACGGCAACGTTTTTCTTAATGAAGGCGCTTCCAGGTTCCCCGATTAGCTCTGCTTCAAAACTATCCCCTTCACAACTTGCGATAGTAGAAGCGAAATATGGATTAGATCAACCAGTAGCAGTGCAGTACGGTAAATACATGCTAAACTTAGCTAAAGGTGATTTAGGTAACTCTTTCCAATTTAAAAATGCAAGTGTCACTGACTTAATAACAAATCGTTTAGGACCATCTTTTATTCTTGGTTCACAAGGTTTAATATTAGGTGTTGCTATTGGAATAATGTTAGGTATGATTGCTGCACTACGACAAAATACAATTTGGGATTACGGTAGTACATTAATAGCTATTATCGGGATCTCTATTCCATCTTTCGTTTTTGCGACTTTTCTTCAATATTGGTTAGGTGTTAAATGGGAAATATTCCCTGTGGCTTTATGGAAAGATGGTTGGATGTCGAGTGTACTTCCTTCAATAGCTCTAGCTATGGGACCACTTGCAACAGCTTCTCGTTTCATCCGAACTGAAATGATTGAAGTATTAAGTTCGGATTATATAACTTTAGCTAAATCTAAAGGTGCTAGTGGTTTTGAAATTGCTTTTAAGCATGCTTTTAGAAATGCATTAATTCCACTAGTAACAGTATTAGGACCATTAGCAGCAGGACTACTTACCGGTTCTCTTGTTATTGAACAAATATTTGCGATTCCAGGTATTGGTGAGCAATTTGTTAAGTCTATTATGTCCAATGACTTCTCTATAATAATGGGAACAACATTGTTCTTCTCTGCGTTCTTAATTGTCGTAATATTCATAGTAGATATTCTATATGGAATTATTGATCCACGAATTCGTTTATCAGGAGGTAATAAATAATGACTCAAGATTTAAAAAACCTACCTGCTGATGCTTTTGAAAGGGTTCATCTTGATAGTACCCATGCTGAGCGAATTTCTAAACCTAGTGTTAGTTTTTGGCAAGATGCTTGGTTGAGATTACGCAAAAATAAAGCTGCGATTGTTAGTATTTTTATTTTGGTATTTATCATTATCATGTCTTTTGTTGGGCCAATGATTAGTCCACATGATGCCGAAACTCAAACAATTACACATGCGAACTTACCACCTAAAGTTCCAGGGCTTGAAAAACTAGGGATATTTGACGGTGTTGGTACTCTAGCAGGTAAAGAAGTAGATTTATATGAAATGAAAAAAGTAGATACGTACTATTGGTTTGGTACAGATGGTCTTGGGCGCGATTCTTTTTCTCGTGTATGGGAAGGGACACAAATTTCGTTATTCATAGCATTCGTTGCCGCTTTGATTGATGTTGTAATTGGTGTTGCTTACGGTGGTATCTCCGGATATTATGGTGGTCGTATAGATGATGTTATGCAACGCATTGTGGAAATCCTTATTGGTATTCCAAGTTTAGTAATTATCATTTTAATGCTTCTGTTCATGGAACCTGGTGTAACAGCGATCATTATCGCTATTACTTTAACAGGATGGACCGGAATGTCTCGTATCGTGCGTGGTCAAGTTTTAAAATTCAAAAACCAGGAATTTGTCCTTGCATCCCGTACTCTAGGTGCAAGCAACGGTAGAATCATTACCAAGCATATATTACCTAATATTATGGGTGTTATTATTATTAATACGATGTTTACTATTCCAACTGCCATTTTCTTTGAAGCCTTTTTAAGCTTTATTGGTTTAGGTTTACAACCTCCTGAAGCATCTTTGGGGACACTTATAAATGACGGTTACAAGTTAATTAAATTCCAACCACATATTTTATTGTACCCTGCGTTAATTTTAAGCTTACTGATGGTTGCTTTTAACTTATTGGGTGATGGTTTACGTGATGCGTTTGATCCGAAGATGAAAGACTAAAAGGAGGAAAGCCGAGATGGAAAAAATATTAGAAGTAAAAGACTTGGAGCTTTCCTTCCATACTTTTGCAGGAGAAGTTAAAGCTATTCGAGGCGTTAATTTCGACTTATTAAAAGGGGAAACTCTTGCAATTGTTGGAGAGTCTGGTTCTGGAAAGTCAGTTACAACAAAAGCAATTATGCGCTTATTACCTGAACATAGTTCAGAATTTAAAAATGGTCAAATTCTTTTTAACGGGAAAGACTTAACTAAATTAACGGATAAAGAAATGCAGAAGATTCGCGGGAAAGATATCTCAATGATCTTCCAAGATCCTATGACTTCTTTGAATCCTACTATGACAATAGGCAAACAAATTATGGAGCCTATTTTGAAACATCAAAAAGTTAGTAAGACCGAGGCTCGTAAAATAGCGGTAGACTTATTACGTTTAGTAGGAATGCCGAAACCAGAAGCACGTATTAAACAGTATCCTCATCAATTTTCTGGAGGGCAACGTCAACGTATTGTTATTGCAATAGCTTTGGCTTGTAATCCACAAATACTTATTGCAGATGAGCCTACTACTGCACTGGACGTTACTATTCAAGCACAGATTTTAGAGTTAATGAAAGATCTTCAGAAGAAAATTGACACATCAATTATATTCATTACACATGATTTAGGTGTTGTAGCGAACGTAGCAGATAGAGTGGCAGTTATGTACGGTGGGCGAATCGTAGAGATTGGGACGGTTGATGAACTTTTCTATAATCCACAACATCCATATACATGGGGACTATTAAGTTCGATGCCTTCTCTAGATGTGACGGAAGAAAAACTGTATGCAATACCAGGAACTCCTCCGGATTTATTGTATCCACCAAAAGGAGATGCCTTTGCATTACGTAGTGACTATGCATTGAAAATCGATTTAGAAGAAGCGCCACCATTCTTTAAAGTAAGTGATACACATTATGCAGCAACTTGGTTATTACATCCAGACGCGCCTCAAGTAGAACCACCTGTATCAATTGTGGAGCGAATGAAAAAATTCCCGGGAAGCCGCTATTATAATGGAACTGAAGGAGGTACTTACTAATGGCTGAAAAATTACTAGAAATTAAAAATTTAAAGCAATATTTCAATCCAGGTAAGCCAAACGAAGTTCGAGCGGTAGATGATATAAGCTTTGATATTTATAAGGGTGAAACACTAGGTCTTGTTGGAGAATCGGGTTGTGGAAAATCTACAACAGGTCGTACTATCATTCGTCTTTACGATGCAACAGATGGCGAAGTAATTTATGATGGTGTAAATGTTCACGATAAAAAATCTAAACAAGATTTAAAAATATTTAATCGCAAAATGCAAATGATTTTCCAAGACCCTTATGCTTCATTAAATCCACGTATGAAAGTATTGGATATTATCGCAGAAGGTTTAGATATTCATGGTCTAGTGAAAAACTCAAAAGAACGTAAAGAACGCGTTGTGGAATTATTAGAGACAGTAGGTTTAAATCGTGAACATGCTGACCGCTATGCACATGAGTTTTCCGGAGGTCAACGTCAACGATTAGGAATTGCAAGAGCACTTGCAGTTAATCCTGAGTTTATTATTGCTGATGAGCCTATCTCAGCTCTTGATGTTTCTATTCAAGCGCAGGTTGTCAACTTATTAAAGGAATTGCAAAAAGAAAAAGGATTGACGTATTTGTTTATAGCCCATGACTTATCGATGGTTAAATACATTTCAGACAGAATTGGTGTAATGTATTTTGGTAAACTGGTCGAGCTAGCTCCTGCGGAGGATTTATATAACAATCCTCTACATCCATATACTCAATCTTTATTATCCGCTATTCCGCTTCCGGATCCTGATTATGAACGCACTCGTGTTCGTAAATCATATGATCCTTCTTCTCATAACTATCAAGACGGAGAAGAAGTAGCTATGCGTGAAATTACACCTGGGCATTTTGTTTATTGCTCAGAAAAAGAATATGTGGCATTAAAGGCAGCTGCAAGCGCACGTTTATAGTTTGTTTAAACGGTCATTCTAATTGGAATGGCCGTTTTTTATTATATATATTCTTTCAATCTATAAGTACTACTGATAGAATGAATAAATAAAGCAGAAAGGAAGTCTATAACATATGAAGAATTCTTTAAGATTGTTAACAACATTTGGCATTGCAACTACACTTATTATTCCTACTTCTGTGTCAGCCGAAGGCAATTTGTTCTCGGAAAGCTTTTCATCTAAAGAATATAGCTTTCAAGCAATTGACGAGTCTCTCGTTTCCACTTCCAAGTTATTCATATATGATTCAGGGCTTAAATTTGCATATCCAGATGCAGTAAGAGGGGTATATGTGACTGGTCATTCCGCAGGTGGTTCTAGATTTAACGATTTAGTAAAACTTATGGACTCCACTGAACTAAACGCTATGGTAATAGATATAAAAGATGACTTTGGAAATTTAACATACATACCAAAGGAGGATTCATCTTTAGCAAAATATGAAATTGGTAAACCATACATAAAGGACCCTCAAGCAATGTTGAAAACAATGGAAGAGAAACAAATTTATCCGATTGCTCGAGTAGTAGTTTTTAAAGATACAGAGCTCGCTGAAATGAAACCGGAATGGTCGTTTGTGGAAGGTGATTCTGTGTGGAAAAATGGAAGAGGTGAAGCATTCGTTAATCCATTTTTACAAGAAGTATGGGATCATAACGTCCAAATTGCAATTGAAGCTGCTAAAATGGGTTTTAAAGAAATTCAATTCGACTACGTACGTTTCCCTGAGGGATTTGAAAAAAGAGATAGCACGCTCAAATACAATATGGGGGACTATGAAACTTCAGAGCTTGATCCTGTTCAAAGACGAGTACAAGCTGTTACAGATTTTGTTGCCTATGCTAAGGAAAAATTGGAACCATACGGAGCACAAGTATCTGTAGATATTTTTGGTTATTCTGCAACACTTCCTGAAGCACCAGGCATTGGACAAAACTTTTCTAAAATATCGGCAAACGTAGATGTCATTTCATCTATGATATATCCAAGTCATTGGACATCTTATTTTGGGATTGCTAAACCAGATCTCGAACCTTATCGATTAGTTCAGGAATATGCTAAGGTAGAGAATGCTAAATTGGGAGAACTGAAAAATCCACCAATATCACGACCTTGGCTACAAGATTTTACTGCTTCTTATTTAGGTGCTGGCAATTATCAAACGTATGGTAAGGAAGAAGTAGAAGCACAAATTAAAGCGTTAAATGAAGCAGGTATTAAAGAATTTTTACTTTGGAATGCTGGCAATAAGTATTCTCCAGGGGTGGATTACACACCAAATTGAAGCATTTATGAAGAAACACAAGATGAAAATCTTGTGTTTTTTTTATTTTTTGAAACCTTTTTTCATCAAAAACGTACTATTAAGTATAACAGGCATTTTCAATTTGACTTTTCTAATTGAGAATAATATCAAAAAATATTTTTAAGTAGGTTTAAATAAGAAAAGAAATGGGTATAAGGTAAACATAGAGTAATTTGTCCTTTAATAGCAAGAAGAGCTTATATTTTCAACGAATTTGTGTCTAGGTATATAAATAGTAAAAAAATTTTTATAAACATATTTTAATTAATATAAAATTGGTGTATACTTTAAAAGTAAAGTTCTTACATTAAACTAATTATAATCTACTTCATATAACACAATCACTAATTGAAAGGAAGTGTTTTTATTGATGGTTACATTATTTACTTCACCAAGTTGTACTTCTTGTAGAAAAGCAAAAGCATGGTTAGAAGAGCATGATATTCCTTATACAGAGCGTAACATTTTTTCTGAACCACTTAGCATAAGTGAAATAAAAGAGATTTTACGAATGACAGAGGATGGGACTGATGAAATTATCTCAACTCGTTCTAAAATATTCCAAAAATTAAATGTTGATGTGGAAAGCTTACCTCTTCAACGTCTATATGAGTTAATTCAAGAGTATCCTGGATTATTACGCCGTCCAATCATTTTAGATGAAAAACGATTACAAGTTGGATACAACGAAGACGAAATTCGTCGATTTTTGCCGAGAAAAGTTCGAGCGTATCAATTGCTTGAAGCTCAACGACTTGTAAACTAATAGCAATCTGTATTATTTTAAGGTAATTACCATTTATCTTATTAACTTAATTCTAATTATAAAATGAACAGACGCTAGACAATTTAGGCATTTGCCTGAAAATTGTCTTGCGTTTTTATTTTAGTACTTGCATTGTTACCTAAATTTTCTTACAATGCAGATAGTCTACTTATTATTATGAAAAGGTGAGCATGAATCCTTTTCTTTTTTTATTAAACAACATACAATAGTAGTAGACATTGCAGCAAGAAACGGTCAGAAGCGAAAGGAGATGTGTTAAATGGATATCGAGCGTATCAATGATAACACTTTCAAAGTATACATTTCATACATCGACATTGAAGAAAGAGGCTTCAGCCGAGATGAAATATGGTTTAACAAAGATAAGAGCGAGCAGCTTTTTTGGGAGATGATGGATGAGGTTCATGATGATGATCATTTTGACGATTTAGATGGTCCATTATGGATTCAAGTTCATGCGATGGAAAAAGGTTTGGAAGTAATTGTTACTCGAACGGAAATGACTAAAGGAAATGACCGATCAGAATCAAGTTTTGAATTGGAAGATCAATCAGGAAAAATTTTCAAAAACGGTGTATCAAGTTCTATAGGTCCCCATGAGTTTGAAGACTTTCCAAACTATATGGACGATTTAGAAGAATTACCATCAGATTATACGTTTGTATTTGAAAATTTTGATGACTTGCTCCCTCTGGCTAAAAAAATGGATAAAAAAATAACCCAGTCTTCGTTATATTATTATGAAGATAAATATTACTTGAATGTACACTTTAACTTTGATATGAATGAACTGGTATCTATTCTGGATACGCTAAGTGTTATATCAGAATTTGCTAATAAAACAAATAAAACAATTCATATAATTCAAGAATACGGGAAAGAAATAATAGCAAACGATGCATTTCAAGAACTAAACAAACATTTTTAAACCTTCTGTAATAGAAGGTTTTTTTTATTTGAGAACTATTTTTCTACTAAAGTCTGTACAATACAAAATATTGTATGGACTTGACTTTTTATCTGAATATTCGTAACTTTGAGTAAGGAGGTGTTTAAATTTCTTACCGCAATTACAAAACATGGAAAGATTTTTGTGCCAGCGCACTATACAAAAGAACATCTATCGGAATGTAAGAAGCATACAACTTTTTATTGTCTACAATGCAGAGAAGAAGTCATATTAAAAAATGGACAAATTAATATCCCGCATTTTGCTCACAGAAGTAGGTCGGATTGTGTCAGCTCATTTTCTGAAGGAGAAACCGAAGATCATCTAAACGGTAAACTTCAATTGTTTTCATTTTTTCAACAGAAAAAAGTACAAGCTTATTTAGAGGGATATATGCCTTCAATTAAACAGAGACCTGATATTTTAATCAAAGACAACAAGCAGTCCATCGCAATTGAATTTCAATGTAGTCAATTACCTACCTCTCTTGTAATTGATCGGTCAAAAGGCTATAAGAAACAATCCATAACACCATTATGGATACTAAGAACTCCCCCTATGACTGAGTTCCCTATTAATGACATTGGTATTATGAAGTTATCCGCATTTAAAAAACACTTCTTTGTTAGATATCCTACTGATGGAAAAACCATTATCACCTACTGTCCCCGTACAAAACAATTTCAATATATTTCAAATATGCTTCACATTAAAGCAAATACTTATATTATCAAAACGAAAAAATTATCTATAAACGATCAAACATGGCCATTTGCGGTTTTAAAGCGCATATCAATGGAAGAATTTCAAAAATATCTTTATCTATATCAAAACCATAGGTTCAAGCATATTAATCACTTGTATTACTATAATAGAAGAGGAATCCAATCTGCCTTTTTACAAGTATGTTATAGATGGGGAATATCTCCATTAAAACTCCCGTTGTTTATTGGAATTCCAACTGCCTATGCAGAAGTATTTGGTGTCCATGCAGTGGAATGGCAAATTCAACTTCTTGATTATTTAAAAGAAATAAATGTACCAATTGACTCTGCCAACGTTTCGCATGCTAAGGAATTTATTCGAATCCGACCATTTGGACTAGCGGGAGATGAACAAAAGCTACTAGCGGTAAAAGCTTATATAAATATTTTAAATGAAAGTATGCTTAAAATTGGGGAAGATGGTTATGATGGTCATATCAATTTTCCTAAAATGGTTAAACTATTGTACATTGATTTTCTTGCATATTAACTAGAAAATTGAGAAAATAAAAAGTGATTCGAAATTCGAAGCAAATGGAAGGGGAGTTCATCATGACTGCAGAAACAAAAAACAAAATCTTATCACGAGAAGAAGTTGATGAGCATTTAACATGGAAATTAGAAGATATTTTTGCTTCTAATGATGTATGGGAAAAGGAGTTCAAGGAAGTTTCAGAGCTATCTAAACAAGCAGCTTCATACAAAGGAACCATTAATAATGGAGCAGACGCACTATTAGCTGTTTTAAAATATAGAGATGAACTAACGGAACGTTTACGCAAACTATATACGTATGCACATATGCGTCATGATCAAGATACAACAAATAGCACTTATCAAGCAATGGAGAGCCGTATCAAATCCCTTTTTGTAAAGGTTTCCACTGAATTGTCTTTCTTAGTTCCTGAAATATTATCTATAGATGAAACAATCATTTCGAGTTATTTATCACAGAATAATGACTTGAAATTATACAACCAGTTGTTAGAAGAAATTAATAAGGAACGCCCTCACATTCTTTCACAAGAACAAGAAGCACTCCTTGCTCAATATTCCGAAATTGCTGGTGCATCTGCCGATACATTTGGTAAATTAAATAATGCTGATTTAGAATTTCCATTTATAAAAGATGAAGATGGTAATGAAATACAACTTACACACGGCAGATATACTCGCTTATTAGAAAGTGAAGATGGAAGAGTACGCGAGGATGCATTCAAAGCGATGTATGACACCTATGGTAAGTTTCGTAATACTTTTGCCTCCACTTTAAGTGGTAATGTGAAAGGGGATAATGTAAACGCAAAGATTAGAAATTATGCGTCTGCTCGTGAAGCTGCAATGTCCCAAAATCATATTCCGGAAAGTGTATACGATAATCTAGTAGGTACGATCAATAAAAATGTGCATTTACTTCATAAATATGTAGGATTACGGAAGAAAGTGTTAGGTGTAGATGAACTTCATATGTGGGATTTATATACACCACTTGTTAAAGAGGTAGATATGGAGTATACGTATGAAGAAGCATGCAATACAATGCTAAAGAGCTTTGAACCCCTAGGGGAAGAGTATGTATCCCTAGTGAAAAAAGGATTGGAAAATCGTTGGGTGGACGTTGTAGAAACGAAGGGAAAACGGTCAGGAGCATATTCTTCGGGTTCGTATGGAACAAATCCATATATATTAATGAACTGGCAAAATAACGTGAATAATTTATTCACGTTAGCACATGAGTTTGGACATAGTATACACAGTTATTATACTCGAGCAAATCAACCATATGTTTATGGAGATTATTCTATATTCGTTGCAGAGGTTGCATCAACAAGTAATGAAGCATTGTTAAATGATTACTTGTTGAAAACAATTGAAGATCCTAAAAAACGTATATATTTATTAAATCATTGGTTAGAAGGTTTCCGTGGGACAGTTTTCCGTCAAACAATGTTTGCTGAATTTGAACACATCATTCACAAACTAGATCAAGACGGAGAAGCCCTTACTGCAGATAAGCTGACAGAGGAATATTACAATTTAAATAAAAAGTATTTTGGTGATGAAATTATTATTGATGAGCAAATTGGACTAGAATGGGCACGTATTCCACATTTCTACTACAATTATTATGTGTATCAATATGCAACAGGATTAAGTGCTGCTACTGCGCTTAGCAATCAAATACTGACAGAGGGCAAGCCAGCAGTTGATCGCTATATTAATGAATTTTTAAAAGCTGGATGCTCAGATTATCCAATTGAAGTGTTGAAAAAGGCTGGGGTAGATATGAATACCGCTGCTCCAATTGAGGAAGCATGTCGTGTGTTCGAAGAAAAACTAAATGAACTAGAGCAGCTGCTTTTAGGAGAATAAGATCGAAAGACTGACATTTTTTATGTCGGTCTTTTTTTTATAATTAGTCCATTTTTAATGTAGAAAAGATGTTGAACAGACAGATAGTAATTTATCCGGGTACAAAGTTTTTTATCCGGTCATATTTACGCTTATCCGGACACAATTTTTTCTATCCGGTCAGAAAAAATGCTTATTCGGTCGAATCGGACGGCTTGTCTCAATAATCGGATGGTTTGTCTCAATAATCGGTCGGTCCACGTATACAATCAGATGGCTCAGCAAGAATGTTAATAAATATTACTGAAAAACTGAATTTGGCATACTTCTTTCATTGAATTGTATCTATTTAATCGAATGTTATCTGATGCGTGTATTTCAGAACGCAAGGGGGAATCATCTTACGTAGGCTCTTGCGTTGCTGTGCGGCAATGGAACATTCATTTATTTGTTTTATACGGTAGGGGAGTTGTGATTGGGATTATGTCACAAGGTTACTTTTCTGAATAAGGGATCCTACGTATATTATCCTAATTAAAATGGTCATCTTTCAGAAGTTATCAGGATGTGCGCCAAACACGCCACTGGAATGAGCAGAATGGAGTCTCGTAAAGTAATAAGGGATTGGACGAAGGAGCGACTTATCCTACGGGGCGGATGCGTACTGTACAGCAAGCGCACATCCGTGTATTTGGCAGGTGCTGGTTGTGATGACCAATGCGGATAAAGGTATTGTTTAAGTAATTAATAAAGGTTAGACGTCCTATGTATGACGATTTTGTGAAAAGAGTATCTAATATATTGTATTTTTAAAAATGACATGTTAAAGTAAGAGTGTGAAATAAATCACAAGATAACATACACCCCTTTGTTTGAACGTGAACATTTCTCCCATCCCCTTTGTAAAAAGAAAAGGCCTTTTCCTCAATTGGAGGAATGGGCTTTTTCTTTTCCCTTTATTTTTATGTAAGTCTAAAGTACAAATTATAATTTAAAGAATCTAAGTCAGATGTTGAGGTGTAGTGATTTTGGTTAGACAATTTCACAGCACTCTTTTTTGCGAAGGCTTTGATTTTTGCTACGTTTCGGGGGGGGGATGGATTTTCAGCTTGTACTGTTCGCGGTGGTTGCACCTCTCCTACGCACCTCTTGTTCTTTTTTCATGCTCCTAACAAGAATTATAGACCAATTTAAAAAGCAGTCTAACATTCTAGTTTAATTACACTGAAATGTTAGACTGCTTTTATTTATTTTAATTGCCACAAAACGTTGCCCTCTATGAAAACTCTTTCCACCTCTTGTAATAATAGACGTTTTTTCATTTCACGCTCGGCTTGTTGTTCAGATATATTATAATAGCAAGCTATTTCACTAGTTGATATTGAGTGGAACCAGTCAAATAACTTTTCTAGGGTCGGCGGTTGTTGTTTCTTAGGTTCTTCATAAAGCATTTCCGATAATATTTGTACATAAATTTCATAAGGATAAATGCCGGACACTTTAATGCCTTCGTCTTCTATATTTTCGTTGAAGAAAACGATACTTGGAAAAGAAGTTACTTCCATTTCACTTGTTATCGATAAATCATTTTGAAAAGAACGAGCACATTCTTTTGACTGAAAATCATTTGTAAATTCCTTCACATCAATTTTAACCTCATTTGCTAAATCTTGAAGCACAGAGAAGGAGGTTACGTTTCTAGTTTTTAGAAAGAGATGTTCTTGTAGTTTATTAAAATAACGTATTGCTGCTTTTTTTCCTTGAAACTCTGCAGCTTTAACTGCAATTGTAGGGAAAACAGGGTGCTCTATTTCAGATACATCATATTCTGTTTTTAGTATCTGTTCCTTTGGTTTTTTGCAAACAGTGTTCAATTTACTAATTTGAGTACTTAGTACTGTGCGAACTGTAAAATACTGTCCATATTCCACTTGCAATTTCCGAATGATTGGTTGCAAATCCCAACAAGCTGAACAAAGAGGATCAAGAAAAATATACATTTCAATTGGCTTGTTTATTAAAGAATGTGCAATCGTTTCAGCCGGAATTTGTATTCTTGTCACATTTTTTCCTCCTCATGACTCATTTGATTGACCATGTGGTTGGCAGTAAGTACAAGTCTTCTAAAAAAATTATCACGGAACTTTCCTTCTAGACCCACTTTATCCATTGCATCACTCATACAAGCAAGCCAGGCTTCTGCACGTTCGGGTGTGATTGGAAACGGATTATGGCGCATCTTCATCATAGGATGTCCGTGTTCTTCAGTATATAAATTAGGGCCACCTAAATATTGAGTTAAAAATTGTTTCTGTTTTCTTGCAGTTTCTGTTAAATCATTTGGGAAGATTGGCTTCAGCTTAGGATGTTTTGCTACATTACTATAGAATGCATCGACTAACTCTGATAATTTTTCTGCTCCGATTTCATCAAAAGGAAGAATTGGTTTTTCTGTCATCTTTCTGACTCCTTTGCTTAGCTCTATTTATATTCTATCAATCTGCATCAAATATCTCAAACAATTAGACTGTCTCTAAAGTTAGAGCCATAAAAAAACGACCACTAAATGAGGTCGTTTCATTATGCATCATGTAGGGGTCAGTAAAGTGGCGAATTAAGCTTGGAAGTAATTCATCACTTTTTTTACGTAGTTTTGCGTCTCTTTATATGGTGGAATACCATCATATTTCTTAACAGCTCCTGGTCCGGCATTATATGCAGCAAGAGCAGTTTCAATATTCCCATCAAATTGGTTAAGCATCTGACGTAAATATTTTGCGCCTCCCATTATGTTGTCTAAAGGATCCAAAATGTTAGTTACTCCTAAATATTTTGCAGTACCAGGCATTAATTGCATTAATCCAGAAGCACCTGCCGTACTTACAGCATTGGCGTTAAAATTCGATTCTTGTTTAATGACGGATGAAATAAGCTTTTCAGGTAAATTGTATTTTGAAGCAGCTTGTTGAATAATTTCATCATAATTAGAAGAAGCAACGCCTTGTGATGTGAAAGACGATAAAGTTGTTGCTAGACTGTCATTTTGAATAGAAATACTTGATGGAATAAATACTGGAGCATTCCCATTATAAAAAAGAGAGTTAGCAGTATTGGAATTCGCAGTACTTCCGCTATCTTGAAGTACTTCTCCAAGTAGGTCTGAAAACAAGGAAGAATTACTAGAGTTTTGAGAACTTTGTACTGATCCTAGGGTTTGCATAGCATTAATTTCTAATAATGTTTTTAATGATTGTATATCCACAAGGTGTCAACCTTTCAAGGTATGATTATAGTTTATTAGTCGTGCAATCTTTTTATCGGCACTTCTTATGGGTATCTGAAGCGATTCCAATAAATTTACAAATACTTTTTTTCCATTTTCGACATTATCACACTCATATTCTACTTCAAAATCTTCTGTTTGACTATAAAGTGAATGATCAAAAAAGAGCATTCCATTTTCAAAGGTTTTATTAGCCCGATTAGTTTGCATACTTCCTATGCAAGTGAGAGTTCCTTCATTCTTTATTTGATTTATAATTGGAATATCTGGAAAATGGAGGTTCTGCAAAATCTCTTCTTTTTCACTATCCGTTAGTAGATATGTTGTTTCGTTCATAATATGCTCTTTCTCAGGAACTTTTAATGTGAGTTCATTTTTATTGTCCATCACTCGCAAACGAAAGCCCATTTTCTTTTCTTTAAAATAATTACTTGAGGTATCAAAATAGTAATTAGTTTGTGTATAGAAATCATCTGAGTCTACTTGAAAATGAGCGAGCATTTGTTCGAATTCATCTTTAGTCAATAAGTTTTTAAATTCGATTTCTTTTTCAGTATGCATGAATTCACAACCTTTCTTATTATTTCTATTATAGACGCTTTGCAACGACATTCAATATGATAAAATAGGGGAAGAATGGATAGAGAGGAAGATATACTTTGCCTATTACTTATAATGTGCACAGTGGTGTGCAATTAGAAAATGATATCAGATTTATTTTAGATGACAATCCAATAAATCCACAAATAAAAGCAGGCGGTCAAATGATAACGGATTCAGATTCGTTAGCATTTGTTTATTTACTAGAAGATGAAACAGGATATCATTATGTTAAGTTTGGACAAGATGTATGGCCGCTTTTAGTTACTACATTAAAAGCAACAAAAGATCCAACTTTGCAATATGGTGAGGATGAATTAGTGTTAGATATGTTTCGAGAAGAACTTGAGATGCTCATTTTCAATATCGAAGGAAATGAAAACTATGGTGTTGAATTTTCAAGTGCGGTAGAGGAAGCATTTAACGAGATTCTTAAAGCATAGAAAGTCATGTGGAGTGGAGGTCACGCTTATGGGGCAGTGGGAACGTTTTTTAGAGCCGTACAAGCAAGCAGTTTCAGAGCTGAAAATTAAGCTAAAGGGAATGCGTACACAATATGAAATAGAAAATATAAACTCCCCGATTGAATTTGTAACTGGACGGGTTAAACCATTAGCAAGTATATATGATAAATCGTTAGAAAAAGGAATTGTATTCGTGCCTTCTGATGTATTAGCGAAAGAAATACCCGATATTGCAGGGGTCAGGATGATGTGTCAATTTGTAGATGATATTGAAACTGTCGTTAATTTATTACGTGCACGGAATGACTTAACAATTGTAGAAGAACGAGACTATATTTCTCATAAAAAACAAAGTGGATATAGATCGTATCACATGATAATTGAATACCCAGTTCAAACAATCCATGGAGAAATAAACATATTAGCTGAAATTCAAATTCGTACGCTTGCAATGAATTTTTGGGCATCTATTGAGCATTCTTTAAACTATAAATACAAAGGCGTATTTCCTGAAGAAATTAAAAAAAGATTACAATACGCAGCAGAAGCGGCCTTTCGCTTAGATGAAGAAATGTCCTTAATCAGAGGAGAAATTCAAGAAGCTCAAAAGTATTTTAGCGAAATAAAAGAATTGTCCAATCCAAAACTACATCTAAACCAAACAGAAGAGAGGTCTCGTGAATAATGAAATTTTTCATACAGTCTCGAAATGATGATCTTTCCAATAAGTTAATGGAAGATGCAAAATTGTATCTAGTGGATTTCGGTCTTTCATTTGATGAAGAAAATCCTGATATCGTTTTATCCATTGGTGGTGACGGAACATTATTACATGCTTTTCATAAGTATAAGCACTTAACATCTTCCGTAGCTTTTGTTGGTATTCATACTGGACATTTAGGATTTTACGCGGATTGGAAACCGGTTGAAATTGAAAAGTTAGTTATTAGTATTGCTAAGAAAGAATACGATGTAATAGAATATCCATTACTGGAAGTTACGATTAACTATCGTCATGAAGAAGATAGCTCGGTTTATTTAGCGGTGAATGAATCAACCGTAAAATCTCCTGACGTTACTTTAGTAATGGACGTAGAGCTAAACGGTATGCACTTCGAACGTTTTAGAGGTGATGGATTGTGTATGTCTACTCCATCTGGAAGTACGGCATATAACAAAGCACTTGGTGGTGCTATCGTTCATCCATCGTTAGAGGCGATGCAATTAGCAGAAATTGCTTCTATTAATAACCGTGTTTTCCGTACGGTTGGTTCACCCCTTGTATTACCGAAGCATCATTCGTGTTTATTAAAACCAGTAAAAGGTCCAGATTTTATGGTAACAGTAGATCATTTGCAACTTTTGCATAAAGATGTTCAATCTATTATGTATCGAGTTGCCAATGAAAAAATACGTTTTGCTCGTTTTCGTTCATTTCCATTTTGGCAACGTGTGCATGATTCGTTTATTGATAGTGATTTGAAAGAATGAAAAACACAAAATTAACGCTAACATTTACAATGAAGGAAGATCATATACTACTTAGAGATGCAATCAGAAAGTATGGTATTTCAAAAAAAGCTTTGACGAGTATTAAATATGAAGGTGGAAAAATTTTAGTTAATGGGGAAGAAAAGACTGTAAGACATGAACTAAAAGTTGGAGATGTTGTACCCCTTATTTTTCCAGAAGAGAAAAAAAGTGAGGGACTTATCCCTGAAATTGGTGACTTTCCAATTCTTTTTGAAGATGATCATATACTAATAATTTTAAAAGAAGCAGGAATAAGTACAATTCCTTCTAGAGAGCATCCAAATGGAACGATAGCCAATAAAGTTGCAGGCTATTATCATTCAAAAGGAATTGCTTCTACAGTTCATATTGTTACAAGATTAGATAAGGATACTTCAGGAATTATTTGTATTGCTAAGCATAGACATGCTCATCATTTGTTAAGTGAAATGCAAAAAATAGGTTCGATTTATAGGACATATGAAGCGATTGTGCATGGACATGTGATGGAAGATTCTTTTACAATTGAAGCACCAATAGGTCGTAAAAATGGGAGTATCATTGAACGAATCATTACTTCAGAAGGTAAGTATGCAAAAACAACGGTCCAAGTAATTAAGCGTTTTACATTTCAAGAAGAAAATATTACCCATGTGCGATTAAATCTTCATACTGGGCGAACACATCAAATTCGAGTACATATGATGTCAATTGGTCATCCATTGATTGGCGATGATTTGTATGGAGGGAGTCGATTTCTAATTGATCGACAAGCGTTACATGCAAAGTCGATAAAGTTAATTCATCCCTTTACAAAAGAAAATCTTCTTATAGAAGCGCCTTTCCCTAAAGATATGTATCAAATTTTATTATAAATCCCTTTATTTTACCTGTCTAAAAGGTATTATGGAGGGATTTGTTTTATTATATATTAAATTAGTTTTAAGATAATTTCCCAGGGAATAATTTTATAAAACATACTTTACGGATGTTGCTTAATATCGTTAAACCTCATACAATGAATAAGGATAACCGCAGAAAGGAGTGAGAAATGTGAAAGAAGAATTGAATCCAATTGCATTAGAAGAATCCCAGTTAATTGACATTCTCTCAAATGATTTAATGGATGAGTTCAGGGATGAATTTATGCAACTTCACCCATATGATCAATCGTTATTTTTTGAGAAGGTGGAGCCTGAAATAAGGAAGAAAATATATCACTATCTCTCTCCAAAGGAATTGGCGGAAATTTTTGAAGCGACTAAGTTCGAAGAGGAACAATATGAATTTTATTTAAAAGAAATGGACACCACATACGCTGCAGACATGCTCTCTTATATGTATGCAGATAATGCTGTTGACGTCTTGAACGAATTAGGGAAAGACCAAGTAGCTAGTTATTTAAGTATTATGGACGAAGAATCTGCACAAGAAATTAAAGAGCTTCTCCATTATGAAGAATATACTGCGGGTTCTATCATGACTACTGAATATGTAGCAATTCCAGAATCATCTACATGTAGATCAGCGATGACAATTTTGCGAAATGAGGCTCCAAACGCCGAAACAATTTATTATTTATTTGTTGTTAATGATTTCCATAAATTAACAGGGGTTATATCTCTTCGTGATTTAATCATAGCTGATGAAGATACATTAATTAAAGAAATAATGAATGAACGTGTCGTTAGTGTTTTAGTAAGTGAAGATCAAGAAGAGGTTGCTCGTACTATAAAAGATTATGATTTTCTTGCAGTACCGGTAGTAGATTTTGAACAACATCTACTTGGAATTATTACTGTCGATGATGTCATAGATGTATTAGATGAAGAAGCTTCTGACGATTATTCTAAACTTGCCGGAGTTTCTGATATGGATACATTTGACAAAAGTCCTTTCACTGCTGCTAAGAAGAGATTACCTTGGCTTATCGTATTATTATTTTTAGGTATGATGACTGCAAATTTAATGAGTATTTTTACAGAAACTTTGGAACAGGTTGCTTTGCTTGCTGTTTTTATTCCGCTAATAGCAGGTACTGCAGGTAATAGTGGAACACAAGCATTAGCTGTTGCGATTAGAGGTATTGCAACAGGAGATATTGAAGAAGAAAGCAAATTTAAAATATTACTAAGGGAAGCTGGAACGGGACTAATAACTGGTCTATTATGTGGTTTGATAGTGGTAGGCATAGTTTTCTTTTGGAAACATGACTTATTAATAGGATTACTAGTTGGAGCTGCAATTTTTGGGTCTATTTTTGTCGCTACACTTGGAGGTTCATTTATTCCTTTGCTAATCCATCGAATGAAAATCGATCCTGCTGTTGCATCTGGTCCGTTTATTACTACGATTAATGACGTAGTAAGTATTTTAATCTATCTTGGACTTGCTACATTATTTATTTCCTCCTTATCGTGAGAAGGTATTTTCACCATTTCATCTAATGAAGCATAAATTAAAGCAAAAAAGGATGTGTCTGTGAACTCTTTCAATGATCCTTTATTATTTATAAAAGCACCGCCTGTATTCCATTTACCACCAAACGTTAAAGTTAGCGTACCGGTGGAAGTCCAAATGGATGCTGTAGAAGAAGTCCAAGATGAAAGTACTTCCATATACGAAATTAGAACAACAATGTCAAAAAAAACACTTGCTATATTAGAAAAATTGCACTTTCTTTCTAAGCCGTTTCAACGGAAGGCTTATCGGCCACTAGTGTTTCATATGGAAGGTGGTATATACCTTCAAGGTGAGGTAGCAGATGTAGATGATGATGTAGTGACTTTAATAATTGGAGAAGGTGAAATTGTTACTTACCCTGTAAATAAAGTAGAAAAAATAGTGTGGCGTGGCGTAGAAATGAAATGAACAAAAAAACTATCCTATGAAGGGTAGTTTTTTTTTCTGTATAAACGATAAAACCGTTCGGGATATCCCGAACGGAGTAGACATTGCGAGGAGGAAACTAATCAGTCACATACATCTAAAAATACGTCCGCTATACATTCGATTGCACAGAAACAATTTAAATCGACTGTTACACAGCTACCAGTCAATCTCCAATTACGAACTTTACAAATTTGTCTTAAGTCGATTTTTGTACCATCTTCATTTAACAAATCAACTTCATTTCTTTCTCTATCTAGCGGTTCTAATACGCGTAATGTTGCGCAGCATGTATCAAAAATATCTTCCACTCGGAAAAATACGGAGAAACAATCATTATCGCATCTATCTCTATCTCGGAAAAATGCTTTGAATGGAGTACCGTCTTTATTCAAAAGCATAAATACACGTGTGTCCGCTTGGTTACGTGCTGGACTAACGATACCACCTAGTGGTTCTAAGAAACAACTTGTTGGACATCCTGGACAATCGTCACGTGTTGCTTGATCTTGAATATCTTTGATTGCACGAACAACGTCACAAACACAGCCTTCATTTCTTCTTACATCTGCAATATCTTCAACTCTTCCACAACCCATTGATTTCACCTCCTCTTCTCTATCTAACTTATGTAGCTTCTTCATAAAGGTTAGGGCAAATATCTCAAATGCTCTTCGTATATTTCTTTTTCTCATGCTCATACTACTCGAAAAGGGGCCATGAATCCTATGCATAAAATTATTACTGTCCTTCTGCTGTTTTTTCTCTTAAGTGCATGTTCTGATGAATCTGTGCACATCGTTTATCCTTCTAATACTTCACCTGAGATAGAGGAAGAAATAAAACACCATGATTCGGTCAAAGGATTTCAGAGTGTTACTGACAATAATAATGTGTTAGTGGCAATCGACATAAAAACAATGAGTAGGTTTAATAAAGAAAAAATAGAAAAAAAAATAACAAAAGAATTAGAGAAAAAATTTCCGGAGAAAGAAGTGCTAGTCACAGGTGATTTAAAAGTAAAATGGGAAATTGAAAAAATAATTGACCAGAAATTAAAATCCGAAAAGCTAACCAAATCAATTGAAGAAATAAAATCTTTATCAAAGGAAGAGACATAATGGATCAAAAACAATTCGAAAAAATAGTAGATAATCAAACACCGAAAACACCACTTTTTATGAATATGTTAAAAGCGTTTTTAGTTGGGGGCATTATTTGTGCTATTGGACAGCTTATTACTTTTTTTTATATTCGTTTTTTTCCATTTACAGAAAAAACAGCAGGAAACCCAACTGTAGCAACTTTGGTTTTTATTGCAATGATCCTAACGGGTACAGGACTATATAAAAAGATTGCTCAAATAGGTGGAGCGGGATCGGCTGTTCCAGTAACTGGCTTTGGAAATGCTGTAATATCTGCTTCTTTAGAACACAAAACAGAAGGGTACGTATTAGGTGTCGGTGGAAATATGTTTAAACTAGCCGGCTCTGTTATTGTTTTTGGTGTACTTTCCGCTTTTATAGTAGCCTTGATTAAAACAATTTTAGTTAAAATGGGAGTGCTCTCATGGTAATAAAGTCTGGGACAATACAATTTAAAGAAAATCCAAGTATAGCAAGTACGGGTGTTGTGGTAGGTCCTACGGAAAAGAAGAGTACTTTTGCTGAATCATTTGATGAAGTTCTTCTTTTAGAGAATGAAAAAGGTGAAACATTTGAACAAGCTCATACCCATTTTATCGAAAAAGCTTGTAAAGAAACTTTGAGAAAAGGGCATGAAAAGCTTGAAAATGTAGATGTATTTATTGGAGGAGACCTAGTAAATCAACTTTCCCCTACTAATTTTGCTGCTCGCGAGTTAGCGATTCCATTTTTAGGTGTTTTTTCCGCATGCGCAAGTTCTGTAGAATCAGTTATTTTGGGAAGTCTTCTACTGGAATCAGGAAATGCAAAATCTGTACTTGCTGGTGCCTCTAGCCATCATCCGAGCGTGGAGAGACAGTTTAGATATCCTCTTGAATATGGAGCACAAAGACCTGGAACATCTCAATGGACTGTCACTGCAGCAGGTTTTGCACTACTACAAAAGCATGCAAAAAATGCCCCTATTATTACGCACGCCACCATTGGAAGAGTAGTGGATGGTGGACAAAAGAACCCACTTTTTATGGGAGCTGCAATGGCACCAGCCGCAAGAGATACAATTGAAAGGCATTTAACGAATACAAATAGTAGGATGGCAGATTATGACGTAATTATGACCGGTGATTTAGGGAAAATAGGTTTGTCTATATTAAAGGAAATGTTTCAAGATGAAAATAGTGGAGTAATCCTACAAGACGCTGGTGCACAATTTTATGGTGAAGATGAATTTTTTAAGGCAGGAGCAAGTGGTGCAGGATGCTCTGCTGCTGTTTATTTCAGTTATGTATTTAATCAATTAAAAAGCGGTGTATACAAACGGGTATTACTAGTCGCAACTGGCGCATTATTATCGCCATTAACTTTTCAACAAGGTGAAACAATCCCTTGTATTGCTCATGCCATTGAATGTCGTATGGAGAAAAGAGGATAAAAATGATTTCATCATTATTAGTTTCATTTATTGTCGGAGGTCTAATTTGTGTAGTTGGACAAATATTAATGGATGTTTTTAAGCTTACCCCAGCACATACGTTATGTACCCTTGTAGTTAGTGGCTCTATTTTAGATGGATTTGGATTATATGAGCCGTTAATTGATTTTGCAGGAGCAGGTGCTACTGTTCCAATAACATCTTTCGGTAATTCACTAACACACGGTGCTTTAGCAGAAGCAGAAAAGCACGGACTAATAGGAGTAGTTACAGGGATGTTTGAGGTTACAAGCTCAGGGATTAGTTCTGCTATTTTATTTGGAATTATTGGAGCGTTTATTTTTCAAAAACAGAAAACTCACTACTAGTTGATTAGCCCTTTTTCTTTTTCTTGCCTTTGCATACTATATGTTGAAGAGGAGAGGAGGGAAAGATTATGTACGGCTACTGTGGTGGAGGATACCCTGGTTACGGCGGCGGTTATGGCGGAGGCTATGGCGGAAATAAAAGCTCAACTTTTGTATTGATCGTTGTTTTATTTATCTTATTAATAATTGTAGGAGCAAGCTTTCTCCATTAATCATAAATAATTAATGTGAGGAGGAAAATTAGTGCAAAATTCATTTTTTAAAGCAATAGAAAATAAAACTGGTGTTTCGATGGAAGATCTTTTTACGCTTGCCAATGCCATCTCGCATGCTGATTTTACGGATGAAAAACAAGTTCGTAAAATTGTACGCAAAGTTGGCAAGCTAGCAAATAAACCAGTTTCTCAACAGCTAGAAGATGAACTGACGAATTCCATTTTAAAAAGTGGAAATTCGTTAAGTTTATCTGATATCGAAAAGTTGTTGTAATAGTAAGAAAAGATTTTAAGAGTAATAGGTTTAATACTTGGAGACATAGGGTATAGAGTGATAAATAAATCGGAGGTGGAGGAAATGGGATACATCATACCAGTTCAACCAATTCAGTCGCAAATTTATGCTAATCGTATGTCGATGGATGATTATAATTTTGCTTATGTAAGCAATATTAATGGAGTAAAGATGAAATCAACTTTTGATGAACATCTTGAGGACCAGGAACAGGTACTTAAAGAAAATGAAGATAATGATGAGAAATCATCATCGTTTGATAAGTATCCAACTAATCCGCCTTTATTTAAATCTTTTATCCAACCCAATCCAGTAAATTTATCTCCAAAAATTGCACAAATAAGTGGTAAGGGAAATTCAATTAATTTGTATATTTAATAAATTAATAAATAAATAAATAAATAATTAAATGTATAAAGTGATTAAATTTAAATGCCGATTTAAAATCGGCATTTTTTTTCTGCACTAATCTATATAAAAAATGGATTATTAGGTTGAATAATTATTTTTACTGATAGTTTGTACAATTAAAATAAAATGGGCGTTTGGCCAATGCTTAGCTGACCCAAGATACATATAAATATTAGGATACTATAAAAGGAGGTTAGAAAATATGAATAAGAAGATGATACTTTCACTAGTAGATAGAGTAGTAAAAGTAGATAGAGGTGGTCCGGAATCTCGTATAGGAAAACTACTTGCAGTTCAAGATGATCACTTAACTCTACTTACAGATAACGATGGAATCATTTATTACAATACACAACATATTAAAAGCTTAACAATTAATACGAAAAATCAGGATCAAGTTAATATTGAAGTACCAGAGGATTTTGAATTCATACAAGCGGATGACTTCAAAGGCGTTTTAAGAAATTTAACACTTCGATGGGTAAAAATTAATCGTGGTGGACCTGAAACGTTAGAAGGAGTAATGGACTATGTCGATGATGATTATATAACGATTGTCTCAAACGAAGAAATAATCCGGATTTCTTTATTCCATATCCGAAACATTAGCTACGGAGTAAAACTTCCAAAAGAAGATGAAGCAGAAAATAAAAATGAATCAAAAAAAGATAGTGAATAAATAAATGATGTTTTCGTCGCTTCTGTTGATCCGAAGCGACGAATATTCTATGAAGGAGGCGCTCTATCTTGCAAGAGGATAATATTAAAAAAGTTTTATGCGCCCTTATTAATATGAAGATTGGTTTGTATTTACGAAACAGTAAATTTGTAGAAGGTATTTTATTAGAAGTCAAACAAGATCACCTTGCTGTTGATGTCAATGGAAACGTATTCTATTTCGCATTTGAACATATTGGAGCTATATCTAAGAATGCTAAGGACTATAGCGTCTACCCCAAAACTGATTCCTATCCAGAAAGCAATGATTTAACAGATGTTTTGAAAGTATTGAAATACAACTGGGTTACCATTAATAGTTTGAGTAATCAGGCGCTAGTTGGAGTACTAACGAGCATTGTGGAAGATCATATCATTTTAATAAATAATCAGGATCTATACTATATCCCAAAATCTTATATATCAAGTATTCATAAAGGTATATCCAAGATGGAGATAAATAAAATTAATGAGCAATCCACAGGAATCAGTAATGAATTAGTTATTCAAGACACCGTTTCTAGTGTAAATGCTGAACTAATACAATTTACAAACGTCGCAATGAATGAAAAGCAGCAAAAAGATGAGCATCAGGAACAAATTCTCGCTGAACGTTTTAAAACATACAATAATTATGAAGAATTTGTTAAAGTGCCTATTATGGAAGAGCAGAAGGAAGAGAAAAATAAAGCTATTAATGAAGTTCCAGATGTTCTAAGTTTGCATAGTGTAGAAGATATTCCTTTAACAAAAGAATGGAGTATCAAATCCAATAACGATGACCAAAACGAAGCGAAAAATCTAAGAAATTTAATTTCTGAATTACATTACTCAGCTTTAGGCTTCAATTCAACGATGAAAGAAAACAATTCAGAACTGTTAAAATCGGTATCTCATTTAGTTGATAATATTGACTCCAATAATGATGTACTAGAAATAAAAACCAATCAAGTGTTATCTGTGCAAGATGATGAATTATTAAATATGTATAACGAAAATGAGAACCATGTGGATACAAGTCAAGAAGTTGAGGTTCAAGAAACAATGGAATTAATAGATAAACTGAAGATTTCATTAAATCAAGAAGAAACGCAAAATCTTCCGAATAGAGAAGACCTAGAAGCAGATTATTTAGATCCTTACAATTCAAGGAGTAGCGTTATTAATGAAGAACAAATTATTTCTAAAGAACCTGAGATTCAAAACAAGGAAAAAAGAATACTTTTAACTGCATGGAGTAAAATGAATCTAGACCAAAATTCAATTACTATTCCCCCCAAAAAAAATGTAGAAAGCGAATCTCCTACTCATAAAACAAGTTCAGTTGTTGTAGATTTAGCTTCAGACCATGAAAAATCATTTGTTGAAGAGATGCATGAAAATAATACAACAGAGGAGCATGGTAAATTGGTTATTGCACCAGAGCATTCTGAAGTATTTTTTACTGCAGATCCAATAAGTCCCATAGAAAAAAAAGCGATGTTGCTTAAACAATACTATGCATTAATGAAACATGCAGAGAATAATTCAGCTAACCAGGAATATCGTTCTGTACGGTACCCAACTTTAGATTATCATTTAAACAATAAACCAGAGTTTGAAGAATTAAAGAATTCTTATGTATCGGAAAGTCTAAAAGAAGAAAAAGCAGTGTTAGAAAATCAATTTTATTCATTGATGAGGCATGCTGCAAAGATGTATCGTCAAATAAGAGATTTTTGATTAAGAATATTAATTTATGAACGGCGAAAAAAATATGTCTAAGAACTTAATTGGCGATATTTTGAGTATTAGTAAACCAAGATGCATTAAAACTATATGTGTTGCTGGCTAAAATATCATTTCATGTTTTTCCAATAGACATAATCGTTTGTTTGTTCAATCTTTATCTATAGTTATTATAATAAAATAAAAGGAGATGTGACCTTGAATAAAATTATTCAAAGTCTAATCAATGAAGTTGTTCAAATCGAAGTTTCGGGGAAGAAGCAAATTAATGGTACTTTGATTGATTTAGGCAGCGACATAGTGGTTCTTTTTAATGGAGCAGATTTTATGTACATCCCTTTACATCATATCCAGAGTTTAGATATTGGTAGTAATGAGGAATACGAAATACAGCCCCCGACAGTTTCTCCTAGCATATTCTCTGGAGAAACTGAAGATGAGTTATCTTATAATGAGGTACTATTACAAGCAAAAGGAAAATATGTGGAGATTTATATAACAGATGATCAGTCTCTACATGGTTATATTACACATATTAAAAATGACTATTTTGAATTTTATTCACCTATTTATAAAAAGATGTACATTGCTATTAATCATCTGAAGTGGTTAATACCCTATGTTAAAAATGAAAACCCTTATGGCCAGATTAAAGAAGAAGGCAACTTGCAAACGGACAAAGATTCTTTAGAGAACACGTTTGAAGCTCAAGTTGAAAAGTTGAAAAGTTCGATTGTCGTCCTAAACATTGGAGGTAAACATAGTCATGTTGGTAAAATAAACAATGTGGAAAAACAGATTATTGAGATGAAAACTGCTAGAATAGTTCCTATCTATCTAAACCTGGATCATATTAAAACTCTTCACCAGGTGTAAACGATGGATAGACTAAAGTACTTGATTTATGAAGAGAACAATAAAGAAATACAAAAACTATAGAAGCATGAAATGTTTCATGCTTCTTGAAAAAAATATATGCTCCGTATACATAAAAAATTGTCTAACCAATTATGGATAGACAATTTTTTTATTTTTATTAGACAAAAAATTAGTTTTTTTTCAATAAGGACATACACCTCTATCTTAGTAGGACGAGGTGAATATACATACAAGGAACGGACAAACAAACAACGAGAGGAAATGGGATATGTATGAGTTTTCATGTTGGAGTCGCCAGTTTGGTGTTCCTAACTACTATGCTAGTCATTTTTTGGAGACCTAAAGGACTGAATGAGGCATGGCCAGCATCTATAGGAGCAGCGATTATATTAGTTGTAGGTATCGTTTCTCATGCGGACATTATGGACATTCTCAATAAAATTGGCGGCGCATCCATTACTATAATAGCAACAATAGTTATGGCAGTAATATTAGAAAGTTTTGGATTTTTTAACTGGACAGCTGCAAGACTGGCGAATTTAGCAAGGGGTTCTGGTCACCGTTTATACTGGTATATTCAGTTGCTTTGTTTTTTAATGACTTTATTATTTAATAACGATGGAAGTATTTTAATAACCACCCCAATTCTAATATTGCTCTTGAAAAATTTACGACTAAAACCATCACAACAGATTCCTTATTTATTAAGTGGAGCACTTATCGCAACAGCTTCTAGTGCCCCAATAGGTGTAAGCAATATCGTTAATTTGATCGCTCTAGAGATAGTTCATATGACACTTTGGATGCATACAGCGATGATGTTTGTGCCCGCTACATTAGGTTTATTATTTATGTCTTACTTGATGTATTTAGTAGTGAGAAAAAATTTGCCGAGAAGATTACCAGATTCCGCTATAGATATAGAAGAAACATTTTTTACAGAGAATTTTCATCCTTTAAAAACGAAAATCCCTGTAGAAACAAAGCGCAAGCGCACTAAATTTATGTTAAAGTTATTACTATTTGTGTTTATCATGCGTTGTCTACTATTCGTTGCATCTTATATAAACGTACCAATTGAAGTCGTTGCAGTTCTCGGCTCTGTAATACTACTTATTTGGAGATGGTATCATTTACGTACGAACCCAGTAGATATTTTGAAAAAGACTCCTTGGCATATTCTAATTTTTGCTTTTTCCATGTATGTGATAATATATGGCTTGAATAATGTAGGGTTAACAGCATTGTTAGTTCAGTGGTTTGAACCAATTGTAAATCAAGGATTATTTCAAGCAAGTTTTATCATGGGGGGCCTTGTATCAGTGCTTTCGAACTTGTTTAATAACCACCCAGCTTTAATGATTGGAACAATTTCATTAACAGAAATGGGACTGGATGCAATCACCCTTAAGACAATTTATCTTGCCAATATCATTGGTAGTGATATGGGATCGTTATTATTACCTATCGGTACACTCGCTTCCCTTATTTGGATGCATATTTTAAGAAAAAATAAAATTAAAGTTACTTGGAAAGATTATCTAAGCGTAACGATTATCGTTATACCAATAACGACTATTGTAACGCTTGCTCTTTTATTTTTCTGGGTACAAATGATATTTTCTAATTAAAATCTTAAATTGGAAGGTTGGAGACTGTATTTACTAATAATTTTATTTTAATCCTAGGGATTAACTCTAAAAGAACACGTTATCGGAGGGGCAATATAAAGTAGAAAAGCAGGAAATTCTAAAAAAGTTTCCTGCTAATCTCTTTGTTCAATGAAAAAAGATCCTTTCAAAACATTGATTAGATGCGTTTAAAAAGAATCTATATGAGTGAATATTAAATTTGTAGTTAAGGCATTCGATCAATCAGAATTTGTATTATAGCAAAGCCCAAAGATTCAAGAAAAAGCAGTGGAATTTATATATACTTTCAATGAGCATCAATTTAAATACACAGTTTTATTGTTTAATCGTTCTTAATATGTATATGTGAAACTAGGTGAAAATGCTACTGATTATTGTAATCAAATCCATAAAAAAGCAGGATGAATAATCATCCCGCTTTAAAATTAATTGTTTTTAATTAGTTTCTTCTCCATTGCACGATGAGGAATTCCTGCTTCTAAAAATTCTGGAGATGTAATCATGTAATTTCTTTTCTCATAAAATGGTACAGCATGACTTTGTGCATTTAGTTTTAGTTTATCGTATTCTTTCGATTGCGCGTATTCTTCCATACATTGCATCATCAAGTTACCATAATTTTTTCCTCGGTATTTAGGGAGTATACAGACACGTTCTACTTTTCCAATAGAAGATTCAACTGTACGAATTCTTCCTGCACCAAAAGGTGTTTCTCCATCATATGCCACAAAGTGAGTAGCGGTTTGATCATATTCATCTAATTCCATGTGAAGCGGCACATCTTGTTCTTCTACAAAAACTTTTCTTCTAATGAGTATGGCATCTTGATATTCTTTTTCTGTTTCAACTAATTTTGCATAAACCAAGGATTATTCAGCTCCAGACAATCTAAATGTTTCATAAACAGTCCAAGAACCGTCTTCTAATTGATAAAGTAAATGAAGTCGATCAATTTCTTCTTCAAATTCCGCACCAATCATTTTTAACTGCGGATAAATGTCGTCATGTTCACTAGAATTCATTTTTTGAGCAATAGTAATGTGAGGTACAAACGTATAATTTGCTTCATCGTTATATTCAATAGCATTTAAATCCTCATGAAGTGCTAATAGCTCATTTGTAGGCTCTACTTTAAAGTAAATAGCATTTGTTACAGGAGCAAAAGAACTCACTTTAGAAGTCTTTAATGTAAATGGCTTATGCTTACTAACCACTTGAGCTACTTGTTCAGCCACTGTTTTAATTTCCTTTTCGTCTGCTTCAAATACACCTTTAATCGTCATATGTGGTGTTATAAGTGCGTAGTGCGGGTCATAACGTTTCCTATAAGAATTAGCAAAATCTTGCACTTTTTTTGATGGGAAAGCAACTATTCCGTATTTCATTTTTCATTACCTCCTCGAATTTTTGTAACAGATCACCTTATCATTATAACAAAAAAATATTTACAAGCCGAAATTGTTTTTTAGTGAACGCCTTATATCTGGTTGCCAAAGCTTCCAAGTGTGGTTTCCATCTAATTCGTCATAAAATGTCGTAAATCCTTTTTTTATGAATAAATTATGCAAAGATCTATTTGGTGTGACAAAGTCTGTGATTAGTCCATCTCCTGTTTTAACATCTGTCTCTTCCAAGCCAATGATATGATAAAGTGAAAATGCATGTATTTCTTTATGTTTTTCAACTTGATTCAATACATACTCATTTACTAGAGGAGAATGTAAAATAACTTTGCCAAATGTATTAGGATATTGTAAAGCCGTAAGTAAGGATACTGTAGCAGCAAGTGAATCACCGATTAGTGCTCTGCCTAAACCCATTTGATAGGTAGGATAATTGGCATCAATATAAGGAACGAGTTCATGCGCTAAAAAACGTATGTACGCTTTATGCTTTTCTCCGTCTGGATGATATTTTGCTCTACGATCTTTCACATTTTTATATGGAATACCAACAATAATAAGGTTTTCAATTTCATTTTCTTCATACAGTTCGTCAGCCACTCGAGAAATTCTTCCCAATTGAAAATAGTCTTTACCGTCATTTGCAATAAGTACACTGTATTTATATAATGGCGAATAATTTGGTGGTAAGTATATAAGTAACTGCATTTCTTCTTGTAAAGATTCACTAAAAAGTGTTAGATCTTTTACAACTCCTTTATTCATAAAGAACCTCCTACAATAATCATGTTGTATAGAAATTGTAACATATACATGAAGAGAGGTATAATGAACAACAACTAGAAAATTTGAAAGATTATTATTTCGATGGTTATGAATATGGGACAGCGCTGAGTTCAAAATAAATCAGATAAATAAAGGGGTTAATTAAATTGGACAGACAGACATCAAAAGTACATTCACGGACTGTTGAGAAAGCTGCAAATGATGCATTACTTCGTAGAGGTGTGACAATCGAAGAGATTGCTAAAATCGTTTATGAAATGCAATTTCCATACAATAAAGGTCTAACAATTGAGCATTGTATCGAGTCGATTAAAAGTGTTTTAAAGAAAAGAGAAATGCAGCATGCCATTTTAGTAGGGATTGAACTAGATGAACTAGCTGAGAAAAAGTTATTATCGGAGCCATTGCAACAGATTGTAGAAGCAGACGAAGGGTTATTTGGTATAGATGAAACGATTGCTCTGGGAGCAGTGTATACGTATGGAAGTATTGCAGTGACAACTTTTGGTCATTTAGATAAAAATAAAATCGGTATTATTTCAAAATTGGACACAAAAGCAGAGACAGGCACTATCCATACATTTTTAGATGATATAGTTGCCAGCATTGCTGCAAGCGCGGCTTCTCGTTTAGCACATCGAACACGTGATTTAGCAGAGGCAAACGAAACATTTGAGGATATCCCTCCAGAAGAAACTGCACCAGAAACAAAGGTTAAAGGATCTCGAACTTAAATAGTCCATTATAGATATTTAAAGAATGAAAGGGCACTGTACTAATCGATAGGCATTAGTGCTGACCGAACTTCCGCTTGTCGCTCTCTAAGCATGTGCCTCCGCGGAGGAGTCGCTACTGAATTGGGGACTTTCTTCGTGCTACTGAGGGCACTGAAAAACTAATCAAGATATTTTTTTAGCGAGTATGTGAACGTCATTTCATTCACATACTCGTTTTTTGTCTGAACCTCTAAATTTAAGTAATTGCAGGTGCCCTTCGTGCTGCCTGCAGGTGTAAGGTGCACACCCTGAAAAATATCAGAGATACAGTACCATTCGTTTCTATAAAGTCTTTTAAAAATGCAAAATTTGAACAACAAAGCTGCCAGGGTCATTATCAACAATAACAAATAAAATAACAGAGTCGCGTCCGAATTGTATCTTCGGACGCGACTTTGTGCTTCTCCTATTATCTGTAAAAACACACAACTAACTTATAATATAAGCGCTTTAATATTCTCTAGCTTTACTAAAGCCTGCTTTAATTGCTTCCTCTTCTGTGCAAAACCATTCTTCCGGTTTAGTTACATCATAATTATTTCCACTAGGAACATGAAAAATTTTCTTGCCTTCTTTGCTAATGTTTCCTTTAATCAAACATTTACCAATTGGCTCTCTGGAAGAATCCGTATCTTCGACTAACACAGAAGAATCAAAACCACGTGAAGTAACATAGTTGGGGGTTTCCCATACTCCAACTTTCCCTTTCTCCGCAATATTAGATGCTTTTTCAAAGTCGTCTAAATACCTTGTATTTGGCGGAAATACGTAAGCAACACGTGCTAAACCTTCTTCTAAAAGAGTTTCTTGAACACTTACTCCATCTATGTAAATATAGGCAAGCATGCGACCGTAATTATCCAATCGATTTCCTACGTCGAATTCAATTGTTAAATTTCCGTTGCTTAGTATTTCTTTGTTACGATTCTTTGCTTCTTCACTAAAAGGCTGTTTTCCAAGTTGTTTATGATTTATTTCAGGTGTGTCAATAAGTAAATATCGAATTGTTTCGGTATTTCCCTTATAATTTACTTTAATTGTATCTCCGTCAATTACTTCAAGTAATTCAACTGGAATTTGATCAATAGAGCCACTTGTTTTAGTAATACCGTTAGATGGAATTTCCTCACAACCAAAAAGCAAAGAAATAATTATTAATAATAATAACTTTTTCATTTTATCACCGTCATTAGTTTAGCATATAAATAAAGGAGAGATACTGTTGACACATATAATAGAGTTACCATTTGCTTATCGTTTTGATGAAGCAATCAGCAGATTATCATTAGACCCTCTAAATTCTGTAGATTTAGCCAATCAAATAGTTAGAGTTCCATTAGATCATTCCATTATTACTGTAAAAAGTATTGGATCACATCGAGAGCCGAAGTTTATACTAACCGGAATAGAATCGGATGAACAGCTTCAACGTATATTGTCCATTTTTCATTTTGATCGCAGTCTAGATGCAGTTCATGCACATTTTATAAAAACAAATCTGAAGGATTTATTCTTAAAATTTGAAGGTACTCCTATCATTACGGATTTTTCTTTATACGAAAATATAATAAAAAGCATTATTCATCAACAATTAAATCTTTCTTTTGCAAGAACATTAACAACTAGATTTGTGCAAACATTTGGTGAACAGATAGATGGTGTATGGATCTACCCTACTGCTGATAAAATAGCAAAACTAGAAGTGGACACACTAAGAGGTATGCAATTTAGTACAAGAAAAGCGGAATATATAATTGGTATTTCGAAAGCAATTGCAACAGAGGAGTTAAAATTGAATACCTTCGTTAATGAGACTGATGAGACGATTATGAAAAAATTGACTTCCTATCGAGGGATAGGTCCTTGGACAGCAGAAAGTTTTTTGCTTTTTGGCCTTGGTAGAGAGAATCTTTTTCCAGTAGGAGATATAGGACTTCAAAACTCATTAAAACAAATGTGGAATATGGAGAAAAAGCCTTCGAAAGAAGAAATTATTATTCATTTTGAATCTTGGTCACCTTATTTAAGCTATGCTTCTTTATACTTATGGAGAAATATTGAATAAAAAATCAGCTTCCTTTATATAATAAGAAGGAAGCTGATTCTATGTGAATACAATATTCAATTATTGCTCTCCAGTTCGTCTTGTACTTCCTTGAAGTATAAAAACGATTCCTCATCCAATTCATCTATACGTTCCTTATTAATCCCCATTGCAATTGCTCCAGTAAAAATGGTTTCCCACCAAGTTTCTGTTATTGTCATTTCTATTTCCTCCTTTAATTTTCTGTTTGTCCATTTGACCAATACATACCCTAAAAAGTTTGGTTAACAAACTTTTTAATTAGAAAATGAATCAAATATCACACAACCAAAGCAAGACTTATAGACTAATGGAGTGGAAAGTGTAAGGAAAGAATTTTCTCTACATAAAAGAGTATTTCCACCTTTGATAAGAATCATGTATATCAGAAAAAAACTTATATGTGATATTCTTTCCTAGACTAGAAAATAATTGTATGATTCTAATATAGAACGTTTAGTATATATGGTTTTGAATGAAAAAAGGAGATGTTATGATGAATTTTACTGCCCAGCAATTGGAAAATATTTTAGAGGAACATCAAAATTTTTTTTATTCTCGTAAAACAAGATCAGCTAATTTTAGGTTAGAACAACTTGACAAGCTTAAAAACTCAATAAAAAAATATGAGAAGGAAGTTATTAAAGCTTTATATAATGATTTACGTAAAAGTGAATTTGAAGCATATACAACTGAAATAGGACTTGTATATGACAATATATCTTATATGAAAAAAAACTTGGAAAAATGGATGGAACCGATGCAAGTAAAAACCCCATTAGCATTAATGCCATCAAAAAGCTTTATAGTAAATGACCCTTATGGAACTGTCCTGATTATTGCTCCATTTAACTATCCATTTCAATTAGTGATGGAACCACTTTTGGGAGCCATTTGTGGGGGAAATTGTGCAATTATCAAACCCTCTGAATCCACACCCTATACTGCTGAAGTCATTAAGAAGATTATAGAAGAGACATTTGATCCTGGCTATATACGAGTTTTAGAAGGGGAAAAAGAAGAAACTTCATTATTAATCCACGCTCCATTCGATTTCATTTTTTTCACGGGTAGTGTTAAAGTGGGCAAAATTGTCATGAAGGCTGCTTCAGAACGTTTAACGCCTATAGCTCTTGAGCTTGGCGGTAAAAGCCCAGTAATAGTAGATCATACTGCAAATCTGGAAGTGGCAGCAAAGAGGATAATATGGGGAAAATTAGTTAATTTAGGTCAAACATGTATTGCTCCTGATTATGTTTTGGTAGAAGAAAGTGTAAAAGAAAAGTTTGTTGAACTTTTAAAACAATCTATTCATCAATTTTACGGAGAAAATATCCAAAATAGTGTCGATTTAGGGCGAATTATAAATGCAACTCAATTTGATCGCTTGAAAAAAATACTAGATGAAGAAAAGAATCATATTATTTTTGGTGGAAGTACCGATAAAGATGATTTATATATAGAACCAACTTTATTAGATGGCGTTAGTTTTTCAAGTCCTTCTATGGAAGATGAAATATTTGGTCCCATTTTACCTATCATTTCCTACAACAATTTACCAGCGATAATTCGACAAATACGTACATTGCCTAAGCCTCTTGCAGCATATATGTTTAGTGAGCATGAGCGGGCTCAAAATTATTTTTTAGAGGAGTTTTCATTTGGCGGAGGTTGTATTAATGATACAATTACCCATGCTGGAAATGCTTTTTTACCTTTTGGTGGGGTAGGTAACTCAGGAGTACATGCATACCATGGCAAGGCAAGTTTTACTTTGTTTACACATCAAAAGTCTATTATTAAAAAGAATACGAAATTACCAATTGACCTAGTATTTCCTCCTTATAAAAATAAAGTGAAGCTTGTCAGAAGTCTTTTAAAATAATAAAAACATCCACGATTGTTACAAATCTGTGGATGTTTTTTTGAAATTTTGGACTTTTTAATAAAAGAAGCAAGTGTATATTAAAATTTATAGAGTTTTTTAGGATGATATGTGTTAAATTAAAAGAAAACCATTACTTATTCCTTATGATGAACTAAACATAAATATCTAACGATAGTAAATTATCAGAGACAATATAACTAATTCATCAGAAGGAGAAAGAGGAAATTATGGGATCTATTTTCGATACAAAATCAGATGAACTGCTATATACAGTTAAAAAGGCGATTTTTAATGAGTCTTTAGCTGAAGATATGATCCTTCAGGAGCAACTAGAAGATGCTTTCTTTAAGATGGAACTAATGGATTATGCCCTAAACGAAACAATGATAGTAGCAGTGACAAATAGATCTGGTCAAATTCTATATGTGAATGATCGATTTGTAGAGATATCTGGTTATGCAAAATCAGAATTAGTTGGAAAAACGCATAAAGTTGTGAACTCCAACGTACACCCTGCTTCTTTCTTTCGAAAAATATGGAATACAATCTTAAGTGGTGAAGTTTGGGAAGGCGAAATATGTAATCGAAGAAAAAATGGTGAATTATATTGGGTAAAAACATATATTCTACCTGTTGAATTAAATGAAAAAGAATCTTATTTCTTGAGTATCCGAACTGATATAACATCAGAAAAAGAGAAGGAAAAATTGTTACAATCTTCTTTAGTATCTTCCTTTGCAACTGTAGCGAATTATGTAAATAACTTAGTGTTCCAAGTAAAACTCGATGCTTTCGGAAATTATGGTTTTTCTTTATTGAGCGGAAAAATAGCCCATGAATATTTATCTAAACGAGGATTAGAGCCTGTTCAACCCTCAAGAGATACATTTTTGGAAAAGAATTTATTACTATCTACACCTATTGATGCATATTTTTCCGAAGAAATGACCGAAAGATTAGTAGGTCACCTCCAATATGTGTTTAAAGGAGAAGAGGTATCGTATAAAGAATGGTTTGATGAAAAATGCATCTATATAACACTTTCACCTTACGAACGTAAAGGAAAAGTTACAGCTGTAGTAGGTTTTGGTAACGATATTACCGAGTTAGAGTATACTAGAAAAAAATTAGCAGAAATTGCTTATTTTGACCATTTAACCAATACCTTTAATGCGGCAGCTTTGGAAAGAGATGTAATTAAAAAGATTAATGAAAATAAGCCTTTCAGCTTTTTATATATGGATTTAGATCGATTTAAAAATATTAATGATTCCCTAGGACACGTCACAGGGGATAAATTATTGAAAAAAGTTACTACGAGAATAAAGAAATATATTCAGAAAAAAGGAGAAGGACTTTTATATCGAATTGGCGGAGATGAATTTGTTCTTCTTTTAGACGATGATCAACTAATAGATACACCATTTCGTTGTGCAGAATTACTAATACAAGAAATGGAGCAACCATTCTTAATTGATGAAATGGAAGTATATATATCTTGTTCAGTAGGAATTTCCTTTTATCCAAACCACGGTACATCCTATCAAACATTACATCGATCTGCAGACTTAGCATTAAATGTTTCAAAAGAAAGTGGAAAGAGAAATGTAGTAGTATTTGATCAAGCACATGTAGAAGGTTTTGTGAATAAAGTTCAATTAGAAAGCGACATACGAACAGGTCTTGAGAAAAAAGAGTTTATATTAGTTTATCAACCGAAAATCAATTTAAAAACAGAGACGGTTCATGGTTTTGAAGCGTTGATTAGATGGAATAAAAAAGGAAAAGAAATGATTCCTCCTAATGATTTTATACCTTTTGCAGAAGAAACAGGACTAATAATTCCTATTGGTAAATATGTGCTGAGAGAAGCCTGTAAGCAAGCGGTAGAATGGATAAAAATGGGGATATCGTTTCATACCTTATCGGTAAATATAAGCCCTGCTGAACTGGAACAAAATGATTTTTTTCAAAATATCCAATTAATATTGAAAGAAACAGGATTACCAGCACATTATCTAGAACTTGAAGTTACGGAAAATGTATTAATGAAAAATATTGAACGTTTAACAAAACTATTAATTGATTTGAAAGATCTTGGTATTAAAATTGCGATGGATGATTTTGGTTCTGGTTTTTCAAATTTTCGATATCTAAGTAATTTACCGATTCATACACTGAAAATCGACCGTATGTTTATGAATCGAATTGTTGAAAATAGAGACGAAGTTATTGTTGAATCCATTATCCGCATTGGTCATAGCTTGGGATTAGAGGTTGTTGCGGAGGGAGTAGAAACAAAAGAGGTAATTGATTTTCTTAAATTACATGATTGCCATACAGTTCAAGGGTTTTATTATTCTAAACCGTTACATTCAGAGGAAATTCCAAACTTTCAACTAAGAGGACTGCTTCATTAGCAGTCCTTTCAAACTCTTGACGAACGATAGCATTCATCGTTGCATCTTCGGAAAGCACGTCGCAAACAAAAGATTTTGCTAGCACTTCGTTGTAAGCTCAGGGAAAAATTTAGTTGGTTAACGGACCGACAGCGAAAAGCGTCCGCCAACAGTGAATCAACAAAGCAGTCTTTTAAGTTAATAATCTATGAAGTGGATAGATTCCTCTTCCTTTGTAATGCTTTACACTTAATAATATCTAAAATGGTATACTGAATGTAAGAATACAAAATTCCTCAAAATGGTGCGATAAAATAGAACGTACATACAACAAAAATAGGTGTTTAATTGGTCGTGTAAGAAAATAATTAATTTTGTTAAAATAAATGAGTGAATAAGGAGGATATATATGTCATTTATATTTGAGAAAGAAGAAACTATTGCATTGTTAAAGCAATTAGTCGAAATACCAAGTCCATCCGGTTATACAAAAGAGATAATGGATTTTATGGAGAAAATATTAGCGGATTTACAAGTTACTTACCAACGAACAAATAAAGGTGCTTTAATTGCTACTATAACTGGAGAAGATGACTACAAGCATCGTTTGCTTACTGCGCACACCGATACACTTGGAGCTATGGTGAAAGAAGTTAAGTCGAGTGGAAGATTAAAACTTGCAATGGTAGGTGGCTTCAATTGGAATGCTGTAGAAGGTGAGTATTGTACAATTCATACTGCGGATGGTAAAAGAATACGTGGAACGATTCTTATGCACCAAACTACTGTTCATGTATATAAGAATGCTAGTGGATTACCACGAGATGAAAATAATATAGAAGTTCGTATAGATGAAAAAGTGACAAATGCGAAAGAAACACGTAAGTTAGGTATTGAAGTTGGTGATTTTGTTTCTTTTGATCCTCGTTTTGAAGAAACAGAATCCGGGTTTATAAAATCACGCCATTTAGATGATAAAGCGAGCACAGCGTTGTTACTTCAATTGATTAAATACATTCAAGAAAATAAAGTGACACTCCCTAACACTACTCACTTTTATATCTCAAATAATGAGGAAATTGGTTATGGAGGAAACTCGAATATACCAGAACAAGTTACTGAATATATTGCAGTTGACATGGGAGCAATAGGTGATGGGCAAGCTTCAGATGAATATACTGTTTCTATTTGTGCGAAAGACTCTTCTGGTCCATACCATTATGAGTTAACGAGACAACTAGTAGATCTAGCTAAACATGAAAATATTGATTATAAATTAGATATTTATCCACACTATGGCTCTGATGCTTCTGCTGCCATCCGAGCTGGATTTGACGTAAAGCATGCATTATTCGGACCAGGTATTGAGGCATCACATGCCTATGAGCGTACGCATGTGGAATCATTAGAACAAACTGCTAAACTTTTATTTGCATATGTAAACTCAAAACTATTGTAAGAATTATTTAGAGATAAATTAAATACCTGTTTCTTAAAATGATTAGAATCAGCAACTAATTCTGCGATAAAATATGCAGAAAAACCGTTGACTGGTTCTTTTTTACTTGTATTTTCACGCTCAAATCCATATGATAAAAAAGTAAATAAGAAGGAGATACAAAATATATGGACTTACAATTAAAAGATGAAATATTAAAACGAAGAACCTTTGCGATTATTTCCCATCCGGATGCTGGTAAAACGACTATTACCGAAAAGCTTTTATATTTCGGTGGAGCTATACGTGACGCGGGAACTGTAAAAGGGAAGAAATCTGGAAAATTTGCAACATCTGACTGGATGGAAATCGAAAAACAACGTGGTATTTCAGTTACATCTTCTGTCATGCAATTTGACTTTAATAATTGTCGTATTAATATTCTCGATACACCAGGACATCAGGATTTCAGTGAAGATACGTATCGAACGCTAATGGCTGTTGACAGTGCGGTTATGATTGTCGATGCAGCAAAAGGGATTGAAGCACAAACTTTAAAACTATTTAAAGTTTGTCGAATGAGAGGAATTCCGATTTTCACTTTTATAAATAAGCTTGACCGACAAGGGAAAGAGCCTCTAGAGCTTATGGAAGAATTAGAGGAAGTTTTAGGAATCCAATCTTACGCAATGAACTGGCCGATAGGCATGGGAAAAGAATTTTTAGGAATTTACGATCGATATAACAAACGCATTGAACAATTCCGGGTGGAAGATGACCAACGATACCTTCCATTAGATGACGATGGGGAGCTTGCTGTTGATCATTCGATGAAACAAACTTCTTATTATACACAGGCCATGGAAGACATCATGTTGTTAGATGAAGCAGGAAATGACTTCGACAAAGAAAAAGTCCTTTCAGGAGATTTAACTCCTGTATTCTTCGGTAGTGCATTAACCAATTTTGGTGTACAAACATTTTTAGAGACTTACTTACAATTTGCCCCTACTCCACAGCCGCGTAAAACGGATAACGGGGAAGAGGTTAATCCTATTAACGAAGATTTCTCTGGTTTCATCTTTAAAATTCAAGCTAATATGAATCCTGCTCACCGAGATCGTATCGCATTCGTCCGAATCGTATCTGGAAAGTTTGAGAGAGGTATGAATGTAACACTAGCTCGTACTGGTAAAAACTTCAAAGTGACGCAGTCCACACAATTTTTAGCTGATGACCGAGAAACTGTTGAAACAGCAGTAGCTGGTGATATTATTGGACTTTACGATGTAGGAAACTATCAAATAGGTGATACAGTAGTCGGAGGGAAAAAAGGATTTAATTATGAAAAACTTCCTCAATTTACCCCGGAACTATTTGTAAAAGTAACAGCTAAAAACGTGTTGAAATCCAAGCATTTTCATAAAGGAATCCTCCAACTTGTACAAGAGGGAGCAATTCAATACTATAAAACGCTTCATACAGAAGAAGTCATTTTAGGAGCAGTTGGACAGCTCCAATTTGAAGTGTTTGAGCACCGTATGAGAAATGAATACAATGTGGAAGTTCGGATGGAACCAATTGGATCTAAAGTAGCACGTTGGATTGAAAATGAAGAAGATGTAAAAGAATCCATGACAGGTCCTAGAAGTATGCTTGTGAGAGATCGCTATGACAACTATGTTTTCTTATTTGAAAACGAGTTCGCTACTAGATGGTTCCAAGATAAATACGAACATATTAAATTGTATAATCTTCTTTAATATCGTAGAGGGAGGCACTTTTTAACTAAAGTGACCTCTTTTTTTGATGGATATGAAAGAATCTATTCTCTACTATTCTCTAAAAGTTATATCTCGAATAATCGCAGGAAAGCGACGGAAGTCACGAATAATCCTTCAAGAAAATATACCACGGTAACTTGTATAATCACGATATAATTTCATTGAAAAGCAATATATATATTCTAAATCGCACAACCCTCCCTCCATATTCCAAAACTAGACAACAAACGCATTTTCCGTAAAGATTTTGTTTATTATAAATTTGAACTCTGCCTTTGTAGGGCATATGATAGTATTAGCAAAATAGAAGGTGGTCCCTAAAAAATGAAAATAAGTGATTTCTCCATAAAAAGACCAGTATTTACCACAGTTATCATGTTTCTTATTATTATACTTGGAGGAGTTTCATTCTTTAAAATTCCAGTAACTTTAATTCCCGACTTAAATCCTCCAGTTGCTGTAGTAGTAACAAGTTATCCAGGGGCAAGCTCGGTAGAAGTAAATGAAAAGATTACGAAACCATTAGAGGACTCGTTAAGTACTTTACCCGGAATCAAGTCAGTAAAGAGCACATCTCAAGAAGGCGCAAATTTCATTTTATTAGAGTTTGAATGGTCTACGGATATGGATGATATTGAATTAGATATTTTGCAACGTATTGATTTAACTACCATGCCGGAAGGCGCATTAAAACCACAGTTTTTAAAGTTTGACCCTGCACAATTTCCGATCATTCAGTTGTCACTAAGTGGGACAAATGCTGACGGCGATATTCGCTTAATCGCAGAAAAATTAGAAAAAGAATTGATCAGTACTGATGGAGTAGCTAATGTTAATATATCTGGCTCACTCGTGGAAGAAGTACAAATATTATTAAATCCAATTGCATTAGAAGAAAAAGGACTAACACAAAACGATATTGTTCAACTTATACAAGCAAATAATATTTCTTTTCCTGGAAATCCAGTGGAAACAAATGATAAAAAAACACTTACAACTAGAATAGTTAGTACATTAACGAGTATAGACGATATCAAAAATTTAGTGATTACAGTTAATCCACTTGATGGGAAAAAAGTAACTATTGCAGATGTTGCTACTGTAGAGTTGACCGAACAGGATTTAAACACTGAAACAAGAGCGAATAATGAACCAGCAGTTTTACTATCTGTTTTCCAAGAATCAAGTGCAAATACGGCTAATGTATCCAAAGCTTTTCAGCAAGCATTAGAGGAGCAGCTATCGAAAAAAGAATTTAACGGAGTTAAAGCAAATCTATTATTCGACCAAGGAGATTACATACAGGTTGCAATCGATAATATTGGCACCACTCTTATAAGTGGCGGTATTCTCGCAATGTTAATATTATTTGTCTTTTTAAAAGGTATAAGAAGCCCAATTATTGTCGGTGTTGCAATTCCTTATTCTGTCATAGTGACATTTGTTTTAATGTATTTTGCAGGCTTCTCCTTAAACATTATGACGCTAGGTGCGTTAGCGCTTGGTATTGGTATGCTCGTCGATAATTCCATTGTAGTAATAGAGAATATTGAAAGGCATTTAGGGTTAGGTAAAGATCCTAAGGAAGCCACTTATGTTGGAACAAAAGAAGTCATAGGAGCAATTACTGCTTCCACACTAACAACTGTCGCCGTGTTTGTGCCTGTTGTCTTTCTTTCTGGATTAATAGGTCAAATTTTTACAGAGTTTGCTCTCACTATATCCTTTAGTTTATTTGCTTCCTTAGTAGTTGCGATAACAGTTATTCCCATGATGGCAAGTAGAATGCTGAAGAAGCCAAAGGGAAATCTGGAGGCAAAAAGAAGACGGTCGAAAGCATACAACAACTTTGAGCGTTCTGTAGGATGGGCATTGTCTCATCGAGCGATTATCCTTTCCATTACGGTAATCTTGTTAGTAATATCAACTGTTGGTTTATTCCGTACGGGAACAGAATTTTTACCTGCAACAGATGAAGGGTTTGTTACGATCGCCGTTAGGTTAGAAAATGGTTCTTCAATAGCTGCAACAGACGAAGTAGTAAAAAAAATTGAGGAACAATTACAAAAGGAAAAAGATGTAGAAGTATATGTAAGCTTTGTAGGCGGCAATCAAGAGGGACAGTCAAGAGGGACTTCCCGATCTAATTTGGCGGAAATATCCGTTAAGCTAATACCATTAGATCAAAGAGAGCGTTCCATTTTTACTTTTGTAGATGAAGTTCAACCTAAGGTGATAGAAGCAGTTGGAGAAAATGTAGAAGTAAACTTTAATCTACAAACGGCTGCTGGATCAGCACCAAACTCACTATCTTTTACAATAACTTCAGCAAATAAAGAACAGTTAAATAATGCGGTAAATAAAGTGACAAAAGAAATAGAAAAGATAAATGGAATAACAAAAATAAGAAATGATTTAACGGAGACAATTGATGAAGTCCAAATGACGGTGAAGAGAGATGCAGCTACTGAATATGGCCTTGCTCCAGCTCAAATAGCCCAAACCGTCAATAATATAACAAGAGGAGTTATAGCAACACAGATTATTTCAGAGCAAGAAGAAGTGTATGGTGTATATGTTAATTATGATGAAGATTATCGAAATAGCGTAGACCAACTAAAGCAATTAAAATTTAGAACACCATCTGGTCTATATATTTCCTTACAGGATGTAGCACATATAGAGGTTGCAGAGGGACCTTTAACAATCCGAAGAGTGAATCAAGCGGGGGCAGTTGCATTTACTGTTAAATATGATTCTAATATTTCATTAGGGGAAATGTCTGATTCAGTAGATGCTGCAATTGAAAGAGCACAATTGCCAAACAATGTTTCTATTTCATTTGGTGGAGATCGGGAATTATTAGATAATGCAACAAACGATATGATCTTGGCGGTTTTATTGGCAGTTGTTTTAGTATTCATTGTAATGGCTGCCCAGTTTGAATCATACAAGTATCCATTTGTTATTATGTTTACAGTACCCCTAATTGTCATTGGAATATTCTTTGGATTATTTACAACAAATACACCAATAAGTATTTCAGCAGTAATAGGGATTCTTATCTTAGTAGGAATTGTAGTTAATAACGGAATTGTATTGGTAGAATATATTAATCAGCGAAAAGCAGAGGGGATGGCATCATACGAAGCTATAACAACCTCGGTACGAGATCGTGTAAGACCTATTCTCATGACTGCGTTAACGACCATCTTAGGGTTAGTACCACTTGCGCTAGGTATTGGGGAAGGAACAGAAATCAATCAACCAATGGGCATTACAGTAATTGGAGGATTAATTAGTTCTACTTTTTTAACTTTATATGTTGTTCCGGTAATTTATAGTTTGTTTGATAAAGAAACAAGAAAACGTGCGACAACTCAAGATTAGGCCAAATTAAAGTACTACTTATGCATAGTCTCGGAAGGATACATCTCTAACTATAGACATTCGCGCTGGCCGCACGTCCGCATGAGCCGCTGTATGCTCAAGCGCATTTGTGCTCCTGCGCAAAGCTCGTCGCAAAGTAAACTTCGCTGTCTCATACTGCACGTCATGCGGCTGACAAGGGCGAATGCCAGTGTATTCTGCTTGATAAGGAATAAAGTACTCAAATGAAGTGTTAATCAATAATCTTGAAAACAGGATGTAGGCTTAACTTTCATTAAATTGTTTTTAGTTCATCCGATGATTCCAGGATGTGCGCCTTACACGCCGCAGAAGCGCGAAGAATGAGACCCCGTAAAGGATGAGGGAGGCGGCAAAGGAGCGACTCATCCTGCAGAGGCTCATGCGTAGCGTGTGGCGAGCGCACATCCGTGTTCGTGTCTTCTCTAAGAAACGAAGGGTCTTCTCGATGGCTCATTTTTTAATATTTATACAAGGGGTGGGTCTAAATGTCGAACGCACTAATAACCGGTTTTCCTGGTTTTTTAGCTAAAAATATTATAAAAGAGCTTCGCCTTCAAAAAGCTTTTTCATCTATTTACGTACTCGTTCTTCCAGTTCAAGTAGATAAAGCGAAAGAAATGATAGCAGAAATCTATAAAGATGAAATACCAAATCAACAGATCATTATTGTGGAAGGAGATATTACAGAACCTAATGCCGGATTGAAAAATGAAACATTAAACATGCTACGAGAAAAAGTAGAGTATATCTGGCATTTAGCAGCAATTTATGATTTAGCAGTTCCAAAAGATATCGCTTGGAAAGTGAATGTTCATGGAACAGACATGTTTAATAAAGTAGTTGTGCAATTTCCTAATCTAAAGAGATATATATACTTTAGTACAGCCTATGTTGCAGGTAAAAGAGAAGGGAAACTATTAGAAACAGAGCTTATTAGACCAGATGGTTTTAAAAATTATTATGAAGAAACAAAATATGAGGCGGAATTGCTAGTAGAACAACTAAAAGAGTCCGTTCCTGTCACTATAATCAGACCTGGAATTGTAAGGGGCAATTCTGTGACGGGGGAAACAATTAAATTTGATGGGCCATATTTCTTTATTAATATGATTACTAATCTAAAATGGTTGCCCGTGTTACCTTACTTAGGAAAGTCACATTCTTTTATTAATGTTGTACCTAGTGATTATATAACAAAAGCTTCCATATATAGCTGTTTTAGTGAGGATGCCCTTTCAAAAACGTTGCATTTGACTGATCCAAAACCATATCCAGTTGAAGAAGTGTATCGTGCATTTGTAAAAGAAATAACAGGGAAATATCCAAAAGGGAGAATACCATTATTTCTTGCAAAAGCATCTGTTTCTTTATATCTAGTTAGAAAGCTATTACAAGTAGAAAAGGAAACATTAGATTATTTAACATGGGATGCTTCCTTTGATACTACTGTAGCTGATAGTATATTAAAAAAAGGAAACATTACATGCCCAGATTTTATCGAATCTATCCCATCTATGATTGGATTTTATAACGGACATAAAGACGACAAATTGTATCACATTCAAATAAAGTAGATTTACCTTTACAAATTAATTTGTAATCGTTATAATGAATAACATAAATGGATATACTTTTGACATATGTCAAAGGGGAGTAGCTATAGGGAAACCTATTTCATAATCGTCATTACATGGCGTAAGCCATCGGTTATGATAGTAATTTTTAAAATTGCTTAGCAAGACCTTTGCCTTTTAATAGGCATGGGTCTTTTTATTTGCAAAAAAGGAGGATATTTATGGAAACAGTTTTTTTAGAGTATGCATGGGTCTTGCTAGTTTTAGTAGGTCTAGAAGGTTTACTTGCAGCTGATAATGCAGTCGTGATGGCTGTAATGGTAAAACACTTACCAAAAGAACAACAGAAAAAAGCGTTATTTTACGGGTTATTAGGTGCTTTTGTCTTTAGATTTTTAGCATTATTCATGATTACATTCTTAGTGAATATTTGGCAAGTTCAAGCAATAGGAGCAGCTTACTTACTATTCATTTCGATAAAACATATTTATGATCAACGCAAAAAACCAGGTCCACATATCGATGTAGAAGGAATGGAACCAAAAAAAGGTTCTGGATTTTGGATGACAGTATTAAAAGTTGAGCTTGCAGATATTGCTTTTGCAATAGACTCTATGCTTGCAGCAGTAGCAATTGCAGTTACTTTACCGTACGTAGGCGACTTTGATATAGGTGGTATAAATGCTGGTCAATTCTCCGTTATGTTCGCAGGTGGTGTCATTGGTCTAATCATTATGCGATTTGCAGCGCACAAATTTGTTCAATTACTTGAAAAGTACCCTTCACTTGAAACAGCAGCATTTTTAATTGTTGGTTGGGTAGGGGTAAAATTAGCAGTATTGACAATGTCTCATGACAAAGTTGGAATTCTACCTCATGATTTCCCACACTCTGCACCATGGGAAATTACTTTCTGGACAGTCTTGCTGGGTATAGCTCTATTAGGATATATATTCGGAGTAGTTAAAAACAAAAAAGAAGATGCGTAGTAATAAATTGTAAAAGTATGAAAAGATAGTGGTTAGTGCTATCTTTTTATGCTTTTTTTTCTTACAATGAGAAAACAGGCATGTGCTTATTGAAAGGAAACTATTTATGAGAACATTTCAAGTTAAACAAAAGTTTAAATTTACTCCAGCTCAAGTAATCGTAACGTATTATTTTATTGCTATTGCTGTATCAGTAATTCTTCTAAATTTACCAGGTGTTCATAGGCCAGGGGTTCATGTGGATTTTATTGATAGTTTATTTACCGCAGTAAGTGCAGTTAGTGTCACTGGTTTAACAGCGATTAATATTCTTGAAACATATAGTGTATTTGGATACTTTATGTTATTACTGATTCTCCAATTAGGTGGAATTGGAATTATGTCGTTAGGGACATTTATTTGGTTAGTTTCGGGAAAAAAAATTGGGCTTCGCGAAAGACAGTTAATAATGGTTGATCATAATCAGCCTAAATTATCAGGTGTAGTGAACTTAATAAAAGAAATTGTTAAAATTTTATTGTTAATTCAACTTATAGGAGCAGTTATATTAACTTTATATTTCACACAATATTATGATACATTCAAGGAAGCGATGGTACATGGGATCTTTACGTCTGTTTCGGCCACAACCAATGCAGGGTTCGATATAACAGGTGAATCTTTAATACCGTATCATCATGATTACTTTGTTCAAATAATTACTAGCATGTTAATTGTTTTTGGAGCAATTGGGTTCCCAGTTTTAATTGAAGTAAAAGAATTTCTTTCAAACAAAAATAAAAATTTTCGTTTTTCATTATTTACAAAGCTGACAACAATCACATATGCAATTCTTCTGATGTTTGGTACACTAATGATTCTTTTACTTGAAATGTTTAATTCAATGAAAGGAATGGCTTGGCATGAAAAGTTTTTTACAGCTTTCTTCCATTCTGTTTCATCTCGTTCAGCAGGTTTAACAACAGTAGATATTACATTATTCCAAGAAGGTACAAATTTTTTAATTAGTGTTTTGATGTTCATTGGTGCATCCCCAAGCTCAGTAGGTGGCGGGATACGTACGACAACTTTTGCCATTGCACTATTATTTTTAATCAATTTTTCAAGAGGTAAAGACAATATTCAAATTTTTCATCGTGAAATTCATTTAATTGATATTTTTCGAGCATATGCAGTAATAATTTTAGCTCTAGGTATGGTGTTTGCCGCAACTATTCTACTTTCTATAACTGAACCGGATATTCCAATTACATCTTTACTATTTGAAATAACCTCTGCTTTCGGTACTTGTGGAATGTCGCTTGGTATTACTGGAGATCTATCAATTATTGGGAAGGTAACAATTATGATATTAATGTTTATTGGACGAGTTGGTCTGATCTCATTTTTATATACATTAGGTGGAAAGAGTAATAAAAGTAAATATCATTACCCGAAAGAGCGAGTGATTATCGGATAATAGAAAAGCCAATTAATCCGTTAAAGGATTAATTGGCTTTGTTGTTTTTGTTCGATAAAAAAGAAATGTGGGGTTGGACCTTTTCCAAAAGTAGTAAGTAAGTATCCTTCTCTTTCTTTTATTATTCCCTGCAAATATGAGTCAACACAAATAGAGATTGGTGTTATAAAAGTTTGTTTATATAATTCACGTTCGTTCATCTGAAGTGATGCAAATTCATCCCCTGCAATAGATGGATTTAACAGAAGTTGTTTATATAGATAGGATTGTTCTTCTTTAGCAATGTCGTTTGACCACCAAGGTTTGCGTGGTTGGAATTTTTGTTTAGATAAATAATCTAGTTTCATAACACTTTGAACAACTGGTAACGATAAGTTTTCAATTCCCATTAAAAAGGTATTCAATCTAATGAATAAATCCTCTAATTGATGACCAATTTTCGACCAATTTCTTTCCTCCCAAAAGGTACCAAATTGTTGGAAGAAATCAAATGGAGTATCAAAAATTTGATCGAACAAGTATTCAAGTGTTCGATCCATCCTATGCGCATTCCAATATTTCTCTAAAACATCTTCCACTTGTTTTATGCGAAGGATATCGTCAAAAGTTAACACATTATTAGAAAAGATTTCATACGGCGCTTGATCTACATAAACATAACCGTATTTTTTTGCTTCCACACGTAATCCAGTCCCACGTAGCAACTTTAAAAATCCTAACTGTAATTCCTCTGGGCGCATTTCAAATACTTCATTGAAAGTATTTCTAAAGGAATCATAATCTTCTTCTGGCAGACCGGCAATTAGATCCAAATGCTGATCAATTTTGCCTCCACTCTTAACCATTGTAACTGTACGTTTTAACTTCTCAAAGTTTTGTCTACGTTTGACAAGTTCGTTCGTTAAATCATTTGTTGATTGGACGCCAATTTCAAATCGGAAAAGCCCTGCTGGTGCATTATCATTTAAAAATTGAATTACTTCTGGCCTCATAATATCAGCAGTTATTTCAAACTGAAAGACTACTCCAGGTAAATGTTCATCTATTAAAAATTGGAACATTTCCATTGCGTAGCTTCTACTTATATTAAAAGTTCGATCCACAAACTTTATTGTTTTCGCTCCATTTGCCATTAAAAAGCGAATATCTTCCTTCACTTTATCTCTATTGAAGTATCTAACACCTACCTCAATTGAAGATAAACAAAATTGACAGGAGAAAGGACAACCACGACTTGTTTCAATATAAACTATTCGCTTAGACAGAGTGGGTAAATCTTCTTCAAAGCGAAATGGTGAAGGAGATTCTCTTAAATCTAATTTTTTTGGTAGCGGATTTAGAATAAATTTGTCGTCTTGTACATATGCTACACCAGGTATGTTTTCAAGAGACTGTTTACCGTGTAGGAAATTTAACAGTTCCTTAAAAGAAATTTCTCCTTCACCAACGACAATATAATCTATTTCTTTTACTTGTCGTAACCAAATATTTGTGTCGTAAGAAACTTCCGGACCACCTAAAACAATAGTAATTTTTGGATCCACAGTCTTGAGAATTTTAATAACTTTTAACGTTTCTTCGATATTCCAAATATAGCAGCTAAAACCTACAATATCGGGTTTTTTCTGATATAAATCCGCGACAATGTTAAATGTGGGGTCTTTAATGGTGTATTCAGTGATAAGGGGGGAATATTCTGGTTCTGCATAGGATTTTAAGCAGCGAAGTGCCAAATTAGTATGAATGTATTTTGCATTTAGTGTTGTTAAGATTATATTCATTGTTAATAACTCCTTTTTACTTATTTCTATTGTAACAACAATGATTGTTGTTGTCGACAATATAGGTAAAAGGAATCATTTCATTATAAAAAAATTTGTGGAATAATCAGAATTAACAAATATTTTAAATGCTTCTTTTTTACATACTGTAAATACCCCTTTTTGGGATGATTTTTTAATCGTTAGGAGAGGATGGGTGACGTTTGTGGTAGTTGAAGCTAAATATAAGCAAAGATTTGAACATGTTTTTCAGCTTTATTCTGGAGGGCTTATTTTCATTAATCAAGAAGGAATAATTCTAGAAGTAAATTCAAAAGTAGAGAATATTCTACAAACCGATAGAAATGAGTTAAGTGGGATGAATGCATTTCATATTTTGAAAATGCTAAAAGCTAACCTTGAAAATAAAAAAGAGTTTATACAAGAACTTCACCATAAAGGGCAGGCGGAGTTTTTTTGTGAAATACAAACCTTCAGGGGTGAATTAAAATATATAAGAATTAGAGTTTCAAAACAAAAGGATGCAGACCTTTACTTAACGGAAGTTCATGATGAATCCGAAAAAATGAGAATGAAAAAGAGATTAGACCACACAGAATCTCTTAGCACTCTGGGGCAATTGGCAGCAAGTATTGCACATGAAATACGCAATCCAATGACGTCATTAAAAGGATTTACCCAATTATTGTATTCTACTGCAAATGATGATGGAAAAAGGTATTTATCCGTTATTAATGATGAAATTAATAGAATGGAAGAGATTTTAACGGAATTCTTAGAAGTTTCTAAGCCTACTACTCCTATATTTACAAACTTTGAGATAAAGAATCTAATTCTTGAAGTAGTTAATTTTATGGCTCCTCAAGCATTGATGCAAAACATAAATGCTACTATCAATTTTGAGATTGACCATACTCGAAAAATATTAGGTGATCGAAATTTATTAAAGCAAGTATTTATAAATACGATAAAAAATGCAATAGAGGCAATGTCAAATGGAGGAAATATATATATAAATATTTCGGACATGGGTGATAAACCCTATGTGTGTGTTTCCATTGAAGATCAAGGACATGGTATAGAAGAAAAAGTTCTAGAAAAGATTTTTGATCCTTTTTATACAACTAAAACTTATGGGACAGGTTTAGGGTTGGCACATATTAACAAAGTAATTGGTGAACATGGAGGAAATATTGAAGTAAGTAGTACAGTAGGAAAAGGAACTACTTTTACATTTCTGCTTCCTCTTCATAATGAGAACAAACATATTTTGACAATCTAATCACCTGACCTATATAATAGTGTTTAGTGTATTTTATTTAGGTGAGGATGACGAGAATGACAAATGAACAATCGAACAGTGCATTAAAGTTATTTATTGTGTTGTCACGTGCTCATAAAGTAATTCATGAAAGTACGAATCATTTCTTTCAAGAAAATGGTTTAAACCCGACTGAATTTGCAGTATTGGAACTCTTATATCATAAGGGGAGACAACCACTTCAGCAAATTGGGAACAAAATCCTTTTGGCAAGTGGCTCTATTACATATGTAGTAGACAAGTTAGAAAAAAGAGGTTATATTAGTCGTGTTTCTTGTGATTCTGATCGTCGAGTGACTTTTGCAGAAATTACAAATGAAGGAAATGCATTCATGGACGAACTTTTCCCAAGACACGAGAAACAACTGGTTGAATTAATGGGAGCTCTTTCAGAGGAAGAAAAACTAGAAGTTATCGACCTTGTAAAAAAACTTGGTTTATCCATTAAAAATTTGTCGTATTAATAAAAAAAGCTTCTGATTAACTACTAATCAGAAGCTTTTTTTTATTTACTTTTTATTGTTCCTGCCATTTGTATGAAAGTTTCTAATGTAGGAGTATCAGCTGTATCAAATATAGTAAGTTTTACTATCAATCCGTCTGTTTCAAAAGTATATCCCGTAACTTTTCCATCTGGAGTATCTATTTGGAAACCTTTTGCTTGCTGAATAGTATCACTAGCAGGCAGTTGATTTTCATCTGTAATTTCTTCTAATGTTCCTTCCTCATTGGAAGCCTTTAGTGTTTCCATTAAATTGTTTGTAGTTTCTTCTAAATTGACTTCTTCCTTATTAAAGGTTTCAATTCTCATCGACTGTAAATCATTTTCTTTATTGAAAAGTAAATCCTTGTTCGGTTCTTCTCCAGTCAGTTCAAAACCTTCTGCAACTGTGATGGAGTAGTTTTGGCTTTCGCTTTCTGTAGTAGTACCTTCAAGTACTTGTTGCGGCTCAGTGGAACTAGTTGAATTATTTTGTGATTGTCCATTTTCAGTTGCTTCAGTAGTAGGTAGATCGTTAGTGTTTTCAGATTCATTAGTTGTTGTACCACAAGCAGAAATTAAAACTGTAAGTAGCATAACAGACAATAAAGAATAAAACTTTTTCATGATTTTCCAGCTCCTTTAAAAAAATAAGTTATACTTCTTTATTTATACATATTATTAGACGTAACTGATTAATAATTGTTTCAGACAATAGGGAACACTAAAAATAACAAGACTAACAAAATGATATGGGCTAAAATAATAAGGGGCATACTTTTTTTCCATTCATATAAAATTCCCAGAATGAGACCACAAATGAAAGCGCCTAACATACCTAGCCAAAAACCGCTAAATATAAAAGAAAGGCTAGATAGTACTGAACTAGCAATAATAGCTTTTGAAGGAGTCATCCACCGCTTCAATTGTTGCTGTATATACCCTCTCCAAAAAAATTCTTCACCAGGTGCTATAATGAACAAAAGCAATAGAAAATGCCAAATGGAAGTAGGCGCAAAGTTCCCAAAAAATTGGTTGACACTTGTGGTCGATATACCTGGAATCCACTCAAGTAATTTATATCCTCCTGCAATTATTGCATACATCAAAAATCCAAATCCTACACCATAAAGAATATATTCAATTGTTTTGATCTTATCATCTATCTTAGCGTAAAAAAATGCAATCGACATGAGAAAAAGGACCGTAAAAGTGTAAAAGTACCAAAATACCTTTTCATTAGAAAATGTGATCCATGTAAAGGTATAAGCTAAAAGTAAGGTTATGATTAAACCCAATAAGGGTATTTTTCTGTTCAATAAAAGCACATCCTAAAAATTATTTAAAATACCGTTCTTCTAATCGAGGAACGGCATGACGTTTAGTCTTCATTACTATATAATATTTTATAACGCTTGTGGTTGACTACGGTTTTTTCTTCCATTTCAAGTTCATTAAAGTTCTCCATATATGTTAAATCAACGATTACAGAGTTCTCATTGACTTTTTCAACAATACCTTGGAGACCATCTCTAAATTCTATTATATTACCAACTTCTGCAACTTTCACAGATTGTCCCTCCCCTTTTAGAACTTAATACATTACAGTTTGCCCTAAAAAAAGGTATTCGTAAAGTATTTTAATCCGAAAGCGGCAAAATATACATCGATTAATAAAAAGAAAGGAACGAGCTATATGGAATCTTTTGAAGAGAAGCTAAATATGCTAAAAAATGGTACTATAAATACATTAGAAATAACAAAAGAGGAATTTCTTCCATTTCGAGAAGTATTATTAAAAAGAGAAGATTTTAAACATTTTTCAGGAAAAGCTAAACAAGGTGGTCATGTCATTTATACGTATTTACTAACACCAAGAAGTTGATTGTCGTGAATTGTCGAAATGTTTTTGTTTAAACACTTAAAGCAAAAGGTATATTGAAATGAAAATATATATTTTGTAAAAGGGGTTGTTCTAAATGGTAGAATCTATTTTGAAACAAGTGGAATTTACAAGGGAAAAGATGATCCAAACAGCTATAGAAAAGGGAATGCAAGATCAAGATACTATTCGATTAAGTAAAGAGCTTGATTTGCTATTAAATATATTTCAATATGAAGAAAGCCAAAATATACAATATAAAAAATAGATTAGTTATTTAAGGGAGAAATTGTTCATGAATAGTATCTTAGTACTACAAAAGGAACTAAACCAATCTATAATTGGACGGGAAAGAGAAATTGAATTGATGCTGATGGGATTACTATGTGGGGGGCATGTGCTTTTAGAAAGTGTACCAGGTTCTGGAAAAACTATGATGGCTAAGTCTTTTGCCGAAGCTATTCATGGAGAATTTAAAAGAATACAGTTTACACCAGATGTATTACCTTCAGATATAACTGGAATTAGTTTTTTTCATCCTCAAAAGCAAGAATTTATTCTAAGAATAGGACCCGTGATGAGTAATATCCTACTCGCAGACGAGATAAACCGTGCAACACCGAGAACTCAATCAAGTTTACTGGAGGCCATGGAAGAGAAACAAGTAACAATTGATGGAGAAACAATTAATTTGTTATCCCCTTTTATGGTTATCGCAACTCAAAATCCAGTAGAGTCTCAGCAGGGTACTTTTCCACTTCCTGCTGCACAATTAGATCGTTTTCTATTTAAACTAACGATTGACTATCCATCTATGGAACAAGAAAAAGTTATATTACAAACATTTGGACGTTTACCAGGGGAAGTAAGATCAAAAAAAGTAGTGACATTAGAACAAATTGAACTATGGGCTGAGCAAGTAAAGGAAGTAGCTGTGCATGACGACATCATGACTTACATAGTCCAAATTGTAAATGGTACTAGAAATCACCAATTTATTGAATTAGGGTTAAGTAGTCGTGCTTCTCTTGCATTACTTCAAGCAGCTAAAGCTCATGCTTTTATTAAAGGTAGAATGTATGTTACTCCAGATGATGTAAAAAAAGTGATTGACCCCGTCTGCCTTCATCGCATGAAACTTTCTCCTCAAGGAATGCTAATTCATAATCTAGCAGACATAATGAGAGAACTAGTCAGTGAAATTGAAGTTCCGGTTGAGGCTATTTCTCGATGAATTGGATACGTCAGGATTTTGGTATGAGAAATACAAAATTATTCTTAGATTTTCTCATCGTTATATGTATGATCACTCTTCTCCTCAAACAATATCTATTATTAGTTGTTTTAACTTTAATGCTATTTATAGTTTTTTTGCAAATGATTTATTTTAAAAAGGTCGGAGAGAAATTAGTTCTAATTAATGAAAAAAAGAGAGTTCGTTTATTAATAGGATCGACTTCTAATCTGGTATTAACTTTTCAAAACAAAGGGTTACCAATTTGGAACGGAACTCTATTAATATCTTTTCAAGATTCTATAACCCCATATGGTATCACCAATAGAACTATTGCAGGTTTACACGAAGTGAAAGCTCCTTTCTCTATAGGTTTTAACAAGCGAGTAACGATAAAAATCCCCATAACAGGTGACCATAGAGGGCTTGCTAGGATAAACCAAATCGAAATTCAAGTTCCACATCCTTTAATCGACGGATCAGTTTTGCTTGATTTTAAGCCATTTATATTAATAGATGCAATTGTATTCCCCAAAATATATCCCATCAATGAGAAGCTACATCCATCTAATGTAAAACAAGGTCACTTACAATTGAATTCTTCTTTATATGATGATCCTTATTTTCCAGTTGGAACAAGACAATATGAACCTGGAGACCAATTTCATCATATACATTGGAAAGCTAGTGCTAAAATGCAAGAATTACAAACGAAAGTATTTACTAAGGTAGCGAATGTATCTATCCTTTTTGTCTTAAATATAAAGAACAAGCATGGGGTAGTGGCAGATTTTGAAGAAAAAATTGAGTGGTTAGCTTCCTATATAGACGCTTGTTATAAAGAAGATATACCTTTCTCTTTTGCAATAAATATACGAACATATGGGAAATTCCCTTTTGTATATTTACCAATAGGAAGTGGGGATACGCATAGGATACGAGCTTTAGAACTACTATCCGTATTATCTTGGAGCGACAGTCTAGTTCCATTTGATAAGATGATTGCGTACATAAATATGAAGGAAGAACTTCCAGTTGCTGTTTATATTATGACACATAATCTAGAACAGTTTTTACCATTTTTAAGTCAATGGGAACAACGGTCAAACGTTTTGTACGTAACGGATATAATTCAAAGGGAGGCTTCTCATGTATAAGTCTACCCGAATGATCAATATTCAAGTTCAGTCGTTTGGAAACTATTTGAGAGATATATGGATCGTTGCTTTGATTTTTGTATTGATACAAAATCAAACGGCTATATCGTTACCTATTATTTGGATTGGTCTACAAGTAATCATTTCAGTCGTTTCCCTATTAGTGTTTAGAAAAACGGGTCCAAGTATGGTTGTACCTTTTATTCTCCCTTCATTGATCTTGTTGTTGCTTTTCCTTTTCGGATCTCCTTTTTGGTTATTTTTGATAGGAGTATTGATTTCAATATGGAGACTTCACGCAAGATTTAATACATCTCAAAATGGGTACCATTTAGATAGCAGCTTTATGCTTATATTTTTTGCAACTTTTCTCTTAGTCCATTTTGTTAGTTTTATTTTGGGGCATGAAAACTATCAGTATCTTCTTTATACTGTGTTTTTAACCGGAATAGCACTGTTCATGGGCATAAGAGTATTCTCTATCTTAGTGAATACAGACAAGTCTAATTCCATTTCGAAAGCAAAAATTTTTGTTTTCTATCTAGTTAGTATCGTTTGTTTAGCTGGTCTATCTGTTTGTTTTTATTTTATTGCCCCGATCATTAGAAAAGGGATAGATATCCTGTTAGTATTTATTTTTAGTATTTTAATAATACCATTTAGACCTCTAATAGAATATCTAGAAAATTTCATAGGTGGATTACAGATTAAAGAAATAGAAGAGAGCGAACGCTTACAGGTTGGGGAGCAAAGCGAAAACAAGCTAAGAGAACCTATAAAGGAAGAAATGATTACGAATTTCCCATTTGAATGGATTCTATTTGGCATAGTAACTATTGCATGTATATTATTAGTTCGATATTTATTAAAAAATAAACCCGAGAAGTTAGAATTGGAGCAAGTTTATATCCAATATGAGAATGAAGAAATGAATGATGAACAAGAAAAGAAAAAGAGCCAATTAAAAACCATTTACAAAGTTGAAACGTCTCTATTACGAGAAAGATATTTACAGTTTGAAGTTGAATCGAATTCATTTGACTTAGGTAGAAAACGGGATGAGACAGTAAGAGAGTGGTTTAATAAAATGGGTTGGAAAGTTAATGATGAATTTTTTCAAATTTATGAGGAAGTAAGGTACGGTGGGCATACAATTGCTACACCAAAAGCAGAAGTATTTATTAAAACATTAAATGAAATAAAAAATAAATTTTTTATTTATAAAGATGTTTAAAACTATGAAATACGGGGCATAGTAATAAAGAACACAGCAACATTCTCATTTCCCCCTTTTTAAGGACCATCCAAATTATTTGGATGGTCCTCTTTTTTTGGTACACTATACTTATTAAATATTACTGGGGGAATCAAAGTGGATAATAAACTGAAAATTGGTTTTATTGGAACAGGTGTAATGGGGAAAAGTCTAGTAAAGCATTTATTAAAGGCTGGTCATGAAGTAAATATTTATACGAGAACAAGAGAAAAAGCAGAAGAACTGATTGAGTTAGGATCAACTTGGGCAAGCACTCCATGGGAAATAGCTAGCACTTCACAAATTGTTTTTACAATGGTTGGATACCCATATGATGTAGAGGAAGTATACTTAGGTGAACAAGGGATATTAAGAGCAGATAACAAGGGACTTATTATGATCGATATGACAACTTCAACACCAACACTAGCACAAAAAATAGAAAAAGAGGCGAAAGAAAAAGGAATGCACTCATTAGATGCTCCTGTTTCTGGAGGAGATGTAGGAGCGCAATTAGGTAAGCTTTCTATTATGTGCGGTGGGGAAAGAGCTACGTTCGAAAAAGTACTACCTGTTTTAAGCTTATTTGGGGAAACAGTAATATACCAAGGCCCTTCTGGTGCTGGTCAGCATACAAAAATGTGTAATCAAATTACAATCGCTACAGGCATGATTGGGGTTTGTGAAGCACTCGCTTATGGTAAAAAAGCTGGTTTGGATTTAGAAGAAGTTTTACGATCCATTTCAACGGGAGCAGCAGGATCGTGGTCATTAAGCAATTTAGCGCCAAGAATGATTGCGGAGAATTTTGAACCTGGATTCTATATTAAACATTTTGTAAAAGATATGAAGATTGCATTAGATGAAGCAGAAAAAATGAATCTACAGCTTCCTGGATTGCAACTTGCGAAGTCTATGTATGAAGAACTAGTCGAACAAGGCTATGAAAATAATGGTACTCATACTTTAATGAAAGCGTACGTTTGATATCAAATTTTTAATAAGGCCAAACTTCTTCTTCATATAGAGAATTAAAATAATACAAATGGTATAGGAACTATTAACTACTCTATGGTACAATCTATTTAAAGATTTGTAGATGAAGGGACGAGTCATATGAATGAGCAAAAAGGTATTTTACTTGAAAGTGGAACGAATGAATTAGAAATCGTTGAGTTTCAAGTTGGTTCAAATAAGTTTGGTATAAACGTTATTAAAGTTAAGGAAATTATTCAGCCAATCCAAGTTACTTTTATACCTCATGCACACCCACATGTGGAGGGCATTGTGCAATTACGAGGAGAGGTTCTTCCAGTTGTAAGTATGGCAAAGGTTCTAGCATTGCCTGTAGGACCTAAAAATGAACAGGAAAAATATATAGTGGCGGAGTTTAACAAACAAAGAGTTGTTTTTCATGTCGATAATGTGACACAGATTCATCGTATATCTTGGAACCAAATAGAAAAACCTTCGGATATATATCAAGGTAGCGCTTCTCATGTGATTGGGGTAATTAAGCGAAATGAGGAAATGATTCTATTGCTTGATTTTGAACGAATCATCGTAGATATTAATCCAGAATCAGGAATTAATGTAGAATCAGTAAAAAAACTTGGAAATCGTGAACGTTCTAATAAGAAAATTGTAGTTGCAGAAGATTCACCGCTTCTAAGAAAGTTATTGAATGACACATTAAGTGAAGCAGGTTACGTAAACATTGAATTTTTTGAAAATGGAATAGACACGCTTGCTTATTTAGAAAGCTTGGAAAAAGTATCACCAGATGTATCGGAGCATGTTCAATTAGTTGTCACGGATATAGAAATGCCCCAAATGGATGGACATACCTTAACAAGAAAAATTAAAGAAAACAGTAATTTAGGTAAGCTTCCTGTTTTAATATTCTCTAGTTTAATTACCGATGATCTCCGCCATAAAGGGGACCAAGTAGGTGCTGAAGATCAAATTAGTAAACCGGAAATAGCAGAATTAGTTCTAAAAATAGATCAATTTATATTATAAAAAGGATAAGTAGATTATACATATCTAATTGCTTTCCATCAGGTGCTGCAGCTTATATCCATTTTGTAAGTGTAATAGTGCCTTAAATTAAATACAACAATAAATACCTATTGCCACAAAAAAGCTAGCATGTTTACCATGCTAGCTTATTATGTATAATTGCAAGATTTCATTATTATTGATCTAAATAAGATTTTGATGGTTTCTTAAAAGTATTTGCATATTTGTTAGGATATAAAGGAATTCGATTAGAGGTTTTTTTTATGTCTTTTATAGACTGAGGTCCTATATATTCCGTTAGTAATTGTTTTGCTAACCGTAAATTCATTTTACGTATTGGATTTCTATAGGTTTCATCAAGATGGCCGAGGTGTGGCAAGTTCTTAAAATCCTCTTTTACTGGAATTACATGAAAATAATAGTCTGCACATTGTATTAATACTGAGGATTGTTGCTGACTGAATCTAGGGTTTCGAACAAAGTGTAGTCCAATTTTTTTTGCCTTGTTTTCGGTTAACATTTTATGGAGTGCTAACTTCTTTAATTCGTATAGCGGCTTGTTGTCAATTGCGGTTTTAGCATGTCGATTAACAGTATAAATAGCTGTAGCGATACGTTTATCATCGGTTGTATTAGTCATAACATCCCTCCTCCGCTTATTCATATAGATACTTTAATCATACCAATTTCCAGCTTAATTGTATACAAAAATCAATGAATATATCATATGAAAATATATCGATTGGTAAATTAAACATAAATAAAAATTGGTCGATAAAATATAGTAAAGTACTTTAAAATACAGAGGGCATATAAATTTTTGATGTATATATTGGAGGATTAAATGAATAATTCAGCAGAAATAGCACTTGCTGTAAAAAATTATATAGTAGATATAATAAATGAAAATTCTTTAATATTTACTTTCATAATAAGAATGGATGAACGTGAGAATTTCTCACTCATATATACAAATAACTCTGGAGCAAGTTTTTTTACCCATACATTACAATCTAAAAATGAATTCCTTTCTGAGGTTATTTCTAAACAAATGCAAAGTCTTTTTAATTTGGTTTCGGACACAAACGAAAAACTGTTCCTTCAACAATCCATTGTATTCGAAAAGGTAGAATACATTTTTGATATTTCCATAAAACAAATTGATGAAAAGAAAAAAATATTTGGATTAACTATGCACAATAAATCGAATGAAGAAGTTGAAAAAAGGGCTTTAATAGAAGCGAAGGAAAAATATTTATCTTTAGTAAGTAATAATTTGGATTCTGTTTTCTTTGTCAATGAAAATGGAACAATAACGTATTCAAATTCTATTGCATTAAAAGAACTAGGATATGAAACAGAATTTGTAAAAAATAAACCAGTGGAGCATTTTATCGAAGAAAATTCTTTAAGGAATTTTCAATTAATGATGAAACAAACGTTAAGTGGTTACCCTACTGAAATGCATAACTGTTTAATACTGCATGAAAAAGGTCATTACATAACTGTATATTTAAAGGCTATTCCTAACGAAATACTAGGAGAAATACACGGTTTTCATCTTTTCATACGAGATATGACAGCTGCAGTAGATGAAAAGGACCAATTATTTTATTTAGCATACCATGATCATTTAACGGGCTTATGGAACCGTCGGGCATTAAAAGAGCATTTACGAGAGAATTTAGAACAAGCTGAAAAAAATGAAAGTCAAATTTCAATTATTCGTATAGACTTAGATAGATTTAAGTTGATAAATGAATCACTGGGATATAATTCAGGGGATGAATTGTTAAAGAAAATTGCTGATCGGCTTGGTTTGTATATTGATAAAAAAAATAATTTATATAGACAAAGTGGCGATGAGTTTGTTTATATCTTAAAAGGGAAAACTAGGGACCAAACAAGTGTTTTTGCAGAAACTATTTTAGCAGAGTTATCAAAACCTATATACTTAGATCATCAAGAGTATTTTGTTACTGCATCAATTGGTATATCTATGTATCCGTTTGATGGAAAAAATTTAGACGAATTACTTATCAAAGCAGACCAAGCATTATACGTTGCAAAAGATAGAGGAAGAGCACATTATCGTTTTTTCCAAGATCAAATGAACTTATCTTTTCCAAATGAGGCTCTCATGGAATCACATTTAAGAAGAGCTATTGAAAAAGATGAACTTACGATTCATTTTCAGCCTCAAGTGAATTTAGTCACTGGGGAAATAAATTCTTTCGAAGCGTTACTACGGTGGAATAATAGAAAATTTGGATACGTGTCACCTATGCAATTTATTCCTCTTGCTGAGGAATCCGGTATGATTATGCAAATAGGCGATTGGGTATTAGAAGAAGCCTGTAAACAGTTGAAATATTGGCAGGAAAAAGGATATCGTCCAGTTCGAATTGCGGTAAATATTTCACCAAAGCAGTTCAAGCAAGAAAATTTTGCGATAAAAATTAGGGAAAAAATAAATAAATATCAAATTACTCCTTCATCATTAGAAGTAGAAATTACTGAAAGTGCCATGACTCATTTACAAGATACGTTAATAATGTTAAAAGAATTGAAGGAGATTGGTATTGTCATTTCAATTGATGATTTTGGTACAGGTTATTCATCCTTGAGTTACCTTAAAAAATACCCAATTGATATTATTAAGATAGATCAATCTTTTATTAAGGACATGGAAACTGATGATAAAAATGCAGCTATTGCCAATACTATTATCCAGTTAGCGCATAGCCTAGGCATGGAAGTTGTGGCAGAAGGTGTGGAAAAGGACAAACAAGTAGAAATATTAAAAGCTGCAAAATGTCAAAAAGCACAAGGATATTTTTTTAGTCGACCAGTACCGATTGAAGCGATTAATGAGTCCTATATGAAAATAGAAAAAGCGTAAATTTCTTTTTAGAGATTTACGCTTTTTCTATATTATTATGATAAAATATGAGTGAATGTTCATTCAATTCCAAAAAGGGGTGTTTTTTATGTTGAATGGTAAAACGATAATTGTTACAGGTGGATCAAATGGTATGGGAAAGTATATGGCAAAGAAGTTTGTTTCAGAAGGAGCAAATGTTGTTATTACTGGACGTGATTTAGAAAAACTGGAAAAAGCAAAAGAAGAAATTGAATCTATCGGAAGTACGATTTCTATATTTCAGATGGATGTCCGTAACCCGGAACATGTTGGTGCAATGGTATCTTTTACAGATAATACGTATGGACAAATTGATGGATTAGTAAATAATGCTGCAGGAAATTTTATTGTAGAAACAGAGAAGCTTTCTCCAAATGGATGGAAAGCTGTAATTGATATTGTATTGAATGGAACTTTCTATTGTTCGAGTGCAGTAGGAAACTATTGGATTGAAAAAGGTAGAAAAGGTTCAATATTAAATATGCTTGCGACATATGCTTGGGGTGCCGGTGCTGGAGTAGCTCATTCAGCTGCTGCAAAAGCCGGTGTAATGTCTCTAACTCGTACGTTGGCTGTTGAATGGGGCACGAAGTATGGGATTCGAGTGAATGGAATTGCACCAGGTCCAATAGAACGTACAGGGGGAGCGGGTAAGCTTTGGGAATCTGAAGAGGCAGCGAAAAGAACACTTCAGTCTGTTCCTTTACGAAGACTAGGCCAGCCTGAAGAAATAGCGGAGCTTGCTGCGTTCATTATGTCAGAGAAGGCTTCTTATATGAACGGAGAAATCGTAACTTTAGATGGCGGACAATGGTTAAATCAGCATCCATTTTGATTCCAAATTATCACACTAAACTATAGGCATTCACGCTAGTCGCACGTCACTATACACCATGTATACCAAGTCGTAATAACTATTTGTTGTCTCATGTAATACTAAATACAATATATTATGGAAACTATACTGTATTACAGTGGGTGTTTCCAGCATGAGCGCCTTAAAAGCCGCAGGAGAGCGAAGAATAAGATCCCGTAAAGGATGTGGGAGCTACAAAGGAGCGACTCATCCTGCGGAGTCTCATGCGTAGCGTGCGGCAAGCGAGCATCCGTGTTTTACTTTTTTTATATATAAAAATATGAAAGAAAACGATTCTTTTATGTAAGTTGTATTAAGGATGTGCACCTTTTCAGACCGCAGGAGAGCGACTCATCCTATGAAGGCTCATATGTATCGGAGGCAGGAGCACATCGGTTTTCTCTGCTCTAATTTGCTAATAAATATTCTATTAAGCTGACTAACCCATGATTTTTGAGTAACAATGGAAAAGAAAAAATTATACTTGATTGAAAGCGATTTCATAGTTTTTTATTCCTCGCATATGCTATCATAGTTTTATAGGTTATGTTTTCAAATGATGAAAACAAACAAAGGAGTAGAAGGCGATGATTACGGTGAGCAGTAAAGACTTTTTACAAATTCCAATTGAGGGATATATTATTTCAGCAGAAAAAGTAGCACATGTTCAATTAGGAAATAATGCAGAGCATGCGCTGTTAGTCTTAACAAAAACAGGATATTCTTCAATCCCCGTATTGGATGTGAAATACAGACTACAAGGATTAATAAGCACACAGCAAATTACAGATGAAATTTTAGGGTTAGAACATATTGAATACGAAAGACTACCTTCCTTAAAAGTGGACGATATAATGAAGACAGATTTACCAGTCATTCATATTAAAGAAAAATTTCAAAAAGGGTTAGACTTACTTGTAAATAATCCATATGTTTGTGTGGTCGATGATGAGCGTACGTTTTTGGGAATCTTAACTAGAAGAGTGATATTGAAGCAAATGAAAAAGTATTTATACCAAACGCAAGAATCTGAAGTATAATTGTTTTACGATTAGTGAAGGCCTTTTATGAAGGTCTTCTTTTTTTTGAAGTGAGGGGTTTATGATGAAATCTAAAGTGACCAAACGGCCTTTTGTTCTGATATCCGTAATGTTAGCAATGTTTATGGGAGCCGTGGAAGCAACTATTGTAGCAACTGCAATGCCGAGCATTACTTCTGATTTAGGTGGGTTTTCTAGGTATAGTTGGGTGTTTTCGGCCTATTTATTAATGAGTACAATTACTGTTTTAATATATGGCAAGCTTGCTGATATTTTTGGACGAAAAGTAGTCTTTTTTATTGGAGTTAGTTTATTTTTAAGTGGATCATTGTTATGTGGATTCGCAACTACTATGGAGCAGCTTATTATTTACCGACTAATTCAGGGTTTAGGTGCTGGTGCTGTCCAACCAATTGCAACTATTATTATTGGAGATGTGTATCAAGGAGAGGAACGGGCGAAGATTCAAGGCTACTTGTCAAGCGTTTGGGGTATATCTGCTGTGTCCGGACCTGCTATAGGGGGTATATTGGTTGAAACAATTGGCTGGCAATTTGTGTTCTGGGTGAATATACCTTTAGGTCTAATTGCCATGATAGGCATTGGATTGTTTTTACATGAAACAAGTCCAAGAAAAGATACGACTGTGGATTATAAAGGAGCTATCTTATTAACTGCTCTCCTTTCGTCCTTATTATTTTGGCTAGTGGAGGGTGGTCAATCGTTCCCATGGAAATCACTTACTAGTTTAAGCTTGATACTAGTAGTTATTGTCGGACTTTACTTCTTTATAAAAGTGGAAAAAAGAGCAAGTGATCCTTTTATGCCATTTTCTATATGGAGAAATAAAACGATATTATTTGCCAATCTAATTTCTTTTTTCACAGGGGTTATATTAATTGGTTTATCTAGTTATATACCGATGTATGTTACTGGGGTAATGGAACAAAAGACTATTGTTGCTGGATTTACACTAACAGCAGTTTCAATTGGATGGCCAATAGCATCAACCATAGCTGGTCGATTATTAACGAAACACGGAGCTTCTAAACTGTCATTTGTAGGTACATTATTTTTAATGATTGGTACCTTTTCGTTTATTTTTATTAATCCAACTCTTAACCCTATTGTTATTGCTTGTTGTAGTTTCTTAGTAGGTATAGGTATGGGACTAACTAGCACTTCTTTTATCGTTACTATTCAGGGTGCTGTTGGACAAGAATTGAGAGGTGTGGCAACAGCAAGCAATCTATTTATGCGTAACTTTGGCAACACGGTAGGTGCTGCGCTCTTGGGTACAATTGTTAATGTAACATTAGGTAAATACTTAAAACATAATGGGTCTACTGAAGATTTGAGTATTATAGATCAATTGCTAGATGCAGAAGAAAGAAACGTTTTTTCAGTAGAGGAATTGTCCTTTTTGCAAGCAGGTCTAGATAATGCGTTACATGCTGTGTTTATAGCATCATTTATTATTGCGATTATTAGTTTCATCCTGGTATTTGGAATACCAAAAAAGAAAGGGGTATAAATTATGACTTCTGATTTTCAAATTATTAAAGTATTGGCGGAAGAATTAAATATGCGTAAAGCTGCTGAGCGCCTTTTTTTGTCACAGCCGGCACTTTCTTTACGTTTACAAACGATAGAAAAAGATTGGAATGCAAAACTGTTTTTACGCTCTCAAAAAGGTCTGACTCCTACACCAGAAGGAGAATTAGTAATAGAGTTTGCCAATAACACGATTCAACAAAGAGAAGAAGTAATGGAAAGTATTCAGTCCTTATCCTCTAAAGTGCATGGAACATTAAAAATAGCATGTGCCTCTATAGTAGGACAGAATTGGCTACCGAAAGTATTAAAAGATTTTGTTCAAACATACCCAGAAGCTAAAATTTCCCTACTCACAGGATGGAGTTCGGAGATTGTTAAGTCAATTTATGACGGTGAAGCACATATTGGTATAGTTCGTGGTCAATCTGATTGGAAAGGGAAGAAGACACATTTGTTCCGAGATACACTTTATTTAGTGGATAAAGAGATGACATCCATAGACGATGTTTTAACGACAGAGAAACCATTTATTCAATTTAAAAGTGATTCAAATTATTATCAAGAAATACAATTATGGTGGCAAAAACACTTTTCTACCAATCCGAAAAGACAAATTATTGTAGATCAAATTGAAACTTGCAAGCAAATGGCTGTAAATGGGATAGGTTATGCTATTCTTCCATCCATTACGCTAAATGGACAAGAAGATGTACATAAAATCCCTTTAACAAACCAAGAAGAACAATTTGAATTGACTCGAGATACATGGCTGATCGGCTATGATGCCTCTTTTGAACTTCCACAAGTAGAAGCTTTTGTGGAGATTGTATACAAACATGCGGAGAGTTTCAATAATTGAGAAGAACTTCCTTTTCATTTTTTTGAAGGAACCTCTGTCTGTAATTAACGTACTAATACATATAAAGAAAAAGGGGGACAAAGTATGCTTATCCGAAAGTTTGCGTTGGTTATATCAGCACTTTTTATATACTTAACATTATTTCCGACGATTGATGCCTTGGCGGCTCCTAACTTACAAGTTAAAGCAACAGCAGGCTTTAATGGTAAAGCAAAGTATGGGGAAGGATTGCCTATTACCATTACCGTCGAGAACAAAGGGGATGCATTTTCAGGTGATATAGTTCTAGATATTGTTGAATCATATAATCTAGGAAATGCGCAGGCAGTTCCATTTGAAATTGGAGCTGGTGAGACAAAGACCATTCAAATAGCAGCATCGGGATTAACAGAGGACTATATGTATCAAGGGTCTAATGCACAATTGATACATTTCTTTGAAGGCGGATGGGAAAAAGGTAAGTCGATTGATTTTAAAGGAACCAAAAATTTAAGAGCGAGCTTCACAGATCCAGCAAGTAATTTTTATCTTACATTAACAAATAGTGCAGATCGTCTAAAAGTACTTAGTCAAATAAAGCAACAGGGACAATTAAGTGGAGAAGTAGTACATGTTGCCCAATTAAGTAACTTTACATTCCCAACAGAAGCAGCAGCTTGGGAAATGGCAGATTATATTGTCATTGATGAATTTGTTCTTGCGGATCTAGAGGAAAAGCAACAACAAGCAATAGTAGACTATGTGAATGTTGGTGGAAATGTAATTGTAGGTGCATCAGACAATACAGCTGCTGAACTTGGGAAGCTAGGAAGCAATTTGCCTTTGAATCTCCAAGCAAGTACAGTTACTTTGTCAGCAGACAAAGTAAGTGCGTTAACAGCAAACAATAAACTATCAAATGATTTAAAAGTTTATGAGGCCTCTTTAAATGAGGGAGCTATTGAGTTATTAAATTTGGATGGAACTACCATTGCAGCCAAAAAAACTTTAGGTAGTGGATCCATCATTCAAACGACATTTTCCCTTGGCGATGAACCGTTAGCAAAGGATCCAGCATATAGCGACTTACTGACTACTGTTATGCAGTCAGTAAAAGTCAAGAAGAATTCGAATATGTATGGATATAACAGTAAGGATCAACTTGTTTATGAATTAGGTAGTACGAATTCCTTGTTTAGCTCCTTTAAAGTTTCAACTCCGTTAATGATTGGGATTGTTGTCTTTTACATGATTTTAGTCGGACCGCTTTTATATATTTTATTGAAAAGAAAAGATAAAAGAGAGTATGCATGGGGAATAATTCCTCTTACTGCTATTATTGCTTCAGCGGCCATATTTGGATATGGTGCGAGAGATAGAATAGCTCGTCCACAAGTTCAACAATCTTCTTTTTTATATGTTAATGAAGATAATAGTTTGAATGGATATTATTCCGAATCTTTATTAAGTAATAAGAGTGGAGAATTTGCATTCTCTGCCCCTTCCACAACAACTATGATTGCTCAAAGAAGTATGAATGCGTTTACTGGGCAGTCTCCTAACGTACATGAAGAAGTCATTTTAGAAAAACATGCGACAAATAGTGAGCTGACATTTCGCGATGTAGGATATTGGTCAGTTTCTACTTTTCTCGGAAATACACAATTACAAGAAGTAGGTAATTTTGGAGTAGATTTACGAGTAGAGTCAAGTAAATTAATAGGGACTGTACAAAATAATTTTCCTTTTGCACTTAAAGAAGTGTCGGTTTGGTCTGGAAGTAAATTAATTTCATTGGGAGATCTTCAACCAGGAGAAAGAATGGACGTAAACAAAGAATTAGGTACTGTCATGTTAACTCCGACTTCTAATCCATATTTTAATAGGAATTTTGGTATGCCTTCTAGGAATAATGACAATTTATTAGAGCAAAGAAAGCAATCGTTATTTTCTACCAGCCAAATGTTTAGCCAACTAGGCACCAGTCCAGCAATAACAGCTTTTTCAGAAGATAATTTAATACCAATTGAATTAAAAGATAAAAAGGTGGAAATGTCCGCACTACATCTTATCATTCAACCATTTAAAGCAGAAACAATCTTCGCAGGAGAATTTGTATTACCAGCTAATACTTTCACCGTGAACGTCAACACAGAGCAATATGGTAAGTATATGGAACCGGTTGAAAATAGTAATTTAGAGTGGCACTTACAAGATGGAGAATATAATGTTTATTGGAAAGCACCAGATACTATCCCAACAGATAAAGTATTGTGGACACAACTCCAAATAGCTAATACTGATCGAAATTCGCAAAATATAGAAATATGGAATAATGACACTCAAGCTTATGAAGCTATAGATGAAAGTAGATACACAGTAACTGATAATATACAAAGTTATATTAATAAAAATGGCGAAGTGCATTATAAACTTACCAAAAAAGCGATTCAAGGGGATACCTATTCAAGACTTCCAGAAGTTCGTTTAAAAGGGGAGGTTAAGCAATGATTGAGATTAAAGGATTAACGAAAAAATATGGCTCTTTTTATGCATTAAATGACTTAAATCTTACATTGGATGAAGGTACAGTATTTGGGTTTGTAGGTGCGAATGGTGCAGGTAAATCTACTACTTTTTCTATTTTGGCAACGCTGTTACAACCGACTGCTGGGGATGCATTTGTTAATGGGAAAAGTGTTAAGACGGAAGCACATGAAGTAAGAAAGCAAATCGGATATATGCCTGACTTTTTTGGAGTTTATGATCAGTTAAAAGCAAATGAATATTTAGATTTTTATGGTGCTAGCTACGGATTATCAGATGATGATAGAAAAACATTAATTCCACAATTACTTGAACTAGTTAACTTATCACATAAGCGCTATGAATATGTGGATTTGTTATCACGTGGGATGAAACAACGTTTATGTTTAGCAAGAGCACTCATTCATGACCCTAAAGTTTTGATCTTGGATGAGCCGGCATCCGGGTTAGACCCACGTGCACGCGTAGAAATGCGAGATATACTAAGACAGCTAAAAGGGATGGGAAAGACAATATTGATATCCTCGCATATTTTGCCAGAGCTAGCGGAAATGTGTGATGAAATTGGGGTCATTGATGGTGGAAAACTGATTGCTCACGGATCGGTAGCTGAAATACAGGCACAACTTGCTGGAGAAAGGCAGATTACTGTAAAAGTAAAAGGTTTACTTGACAATGCAGCTTCCTTTTTTGAAGAGGATCCTTTCGCTTTCAAAGTAGAACAGCATTTGGAGAAAAATAGTTTAACGTTCCATTATAGAGGTACAGAGGACGATCAAATTACTTTGTTGAAAAAAGCGTTGGATAATAATTTACGTATTATTTCGTTCTCAGAAACCGAAACAGATCTTGAGGATGTCTTTATGGAAATCACGAAAGGGGTGAAATAAGTGAAACAGGCTTTATATAATCCAGTGTTAGTAAAAGAGATTAAATTACGCTTTCGTTCTCTTAAAAGCTTTATGGGAATACTTTTTTATTTAATTGCGATGTGTATTTTTGTATTTGGTTTTATAATGCTTACCACTTCTTTTACAGGAACAGGATACTTTCGTCCGGAGGAAAGCTTCTTCCTTTTTTCCATGCTAACTTATATCCAGTTAGGGCTAATTCTATTTATAACACCAGGACTGACAGCAGGTGCTATTAGTACAGAGCGAGAGAAACAAACGCTGAATATATTATTAACAACTTCACAGACATCCTTACAAATTATATTTGGGAAGCTAACATCGTCCATTGCATTTCTTCTCTTAATGGTATTGGCAGGGTTACCAATTTATAGCTTAGTATTTCTCTTTGGAGGAGTTTCTCCAGGTCAATTAGGAATTATTTTCTTATTTTATTTTCTTACGATGATTACAATAGGTGGAATAGGAATCATGTTCTCTACAATTATTCGAAAAACAATTGTAGCGATGATTGCGACGTATGGAACGATGATTTTTTTAACAGCTGTTACTGGTTTTATTTATCTTGTCATTACAGGAATGAATAGTATGGCAACCGGTTCGTTGACTTCATCGCCTATCGGTCACTTTTTTGCAAGTATTAACCCTGTAGTGCTAATGCTTACACTTATTTCACCTGGATCGGATAGCTTTATTACGGAAACAACAAAGATCGAGTTCCCAATATGGGCAGGTTATACCATTTTTTATGTGGTAATCACGATATTATCTCTTTTTATCGCAGTGAAGAAATTACGTGTAAATATGAAACGATCAAAATAGGGAGGACCCTTTGATGAGCCAACAAAAGCTTATTCGTCTAGTTCAAAAAGCTAGACGAAGCCTTTCATTAGAGCATTATACGAGATATTTCCAAGCAGCCTTATTTTATGGATTTACATGTGCCTCGTCTGTTCTATTTGTTTCTCGCTTATTTGTCTTTCCGTATTATTTACGCTCTTCTATAATTATTGGATTTCTTACTTTCCTAATAGTTTTTTTATATGCTTTTTGGAAAAGACCTACAAAACAGGAGGCATTAGAAAGGTTAGATTCTTTCTTCCCAGACAATATTTTGATTACTGCTTTATCCTTTCTTCAACAGAAAACCGAACTTATTACAGGGCTTGTCAATAAAGCAGAAAGTGATAGTAAAGAAGCTTTAGAGGCATTTAAGAAACGAAAAAAATCTTATATTCAACCTAAATGGATAACAGGATTCGTTCTAGCGCTTGCATTTGCATTAGTCCTATTTGCATTTCCTTCTGCAACACAGCTAGAAGCGAAGGATATAGAAAAGGAAAATCAAGTTGTAAATGAAATGAAGAAAGAAGTAAATAAATTAGAGAAAAAAGAAATGGTAAAGTCTGTGAAAAAAGATTTGAAGGAATTAAAGGAAAAATTGAAAGAAGTAGATACAGCGGAAGAAGCATTGCGCGAAGTAGTAAAAAAACAAAAAGAATTGGCCTTGAAAGAACAAAAGCTAGAGAAGAAGAAAGAGCTCTCGGAAAATGGGGAAACAACCGAAACATCTCTATCAGCGGAAGAACAAAAAGAGCTTGCCTCTTTGGAAGATGTAAATGATACTCTAGCAAAAAGTGCGGCATCCTCTCAAACAGCTTTAAGTAAAATGGGTAAGACATTCCCCTTTAGCACAAATGAAATAGCTCAAGGAAACTCGAGTTCAAATAACAATAGCACGAATACTTCCGGAAAATCAGGGAATGGCAACGAGGAACAAGAAGGTGCAAGTGAAAATAAAGGAACAGAACAAAAGGGCCAAGGCCAAGGACAGGGACAGGGCCAAGGACAAGGACAGGGCCAAGGCCAAGGCCAAGGACAGGGCCAAGGTCAAGGACAGGGCCAAGGTCAAGGTCAGGGCCAAGGACAGGGACAGGGCCAAGGACAGGGTCAAGGACAGGGCCAAGGTCAAGGTCAAGGTCAAGGTCAAGGGTCTGGTGCAGGTAAAGGTTCCGGAGGAAGAGACCTCCTTTCTATCCCATCAAGAATTGGTGGAAATGGCGAAACTAGCGTCGATAGTGGAAAACTTGGTGAGGGGGAAGCAGCAAGTGAACAATCTGGTGAGGTACCTGTAACTCGGGGATCCGTTAAACCATATGAAGAAGTGGTAAATGAATACGCTGACTCTTACTTAAAAAGCTCGGAGAGAATGCAATTACCATCTGATTTACAACGAATTGTTCAAGATTATTTCTCTACAGTTGAAAATAGTGATTAATGGAGGATACTTATGACTTTTACTACAGAAGATTATTTGAATATGAGTAAACGTTTAGAAGAAGTTAAGACAGAAATAGGTCAATTTATTGTGGGTCAAAAAGAGGCAGTTGAGTTTGCAATTTATTGTGTTTTAGCTGATGGTCATGCTCTTTTAGAAGGGCTACCTGGTCTCGGTAAAACAATGCTTATTAGAACAATTTCTGAAGTACTCGATTTGTCTTTCTCTCGAATTCAATTTACACCAGATTTAATGCCCTCAGATATTACAGGAACAAGTATGATTGAACGTTTAGAAAATGGAAAACAGCAATTCACCTTTCAAAAAGGCCCAATATTTAGTCAAATGGTGTTAGCAGATGAAATTAACCGTGCTACACCAAAAACGCAAAGTGCACTTTTAGAAGCAATGGGAGAAAAAACCGTGACAATACTCGGAGATACGAAACAGATGGATCGACCTTTCTTTGTATTAGCTACACAAAATCCAATCGAAATGGAAGGGACATATCCTTTACCAGAGGCACAAATGGATCGTTTTCTTTGTAAAATTCTTGTTTCGTATCCAACAAAAGAAGAACTAATCGAAATTACAAAACGGACAACAGGTGGTAATTCCATTGAACTAAATAAAATAATGAATGCAAAAGATATTGTATATGCACAACAAATGGTGAAAGAAGTTTTAATCGCAGATGATATGCTGGAATATGCCGTTGATATTATTGCAGCTACGCATCCAGAAGCGGCAATTGTCCCTGAAATTGCACAATACGTACAATACGGAAGTGGACCACGTGGTTTACAAAGCCTTATAAAGCTTGCAAAAGCACGTGCGTTAGTAGCCGGCCGATATCATGTGTCCATTGCGGATATAAAGTCAGTGGCAAGACCTGTTCTAAGACATCGTTTGTTATTGAATTATGAAGGAGAAGCAGAAGGTAAAACTGCTGACGAAATGGTGGAATTAATCTTACAAACTATTAAACAAGGGCAAACAATATGAGTACAGAGCCATTAGTACCAAAAGATTGGGCTGGTAAACTGAGTAGACTTTCTTTAGCAACCAAATCCAAACTGCGTGGTCAACATAAAGGTTCCCATCGCTCCCAACGATTTGGAGCTTCTCTCGATTTTTCAGATTTTCGAGAGTATAGCCCTGGAGATGATGTACGCCAAATAGATTGGAATGTATACGCTCGAACAGAAAAGTATTTTATTAAACGATTTCTAGATGAACAAGAAATGCGAGTACATATAATACTTGATTCCACCAAATCTATGGGGGATAAAATGAAATGGACGTTTGCAAAACAACTAGCTATATCCATTGGAATTCTCGTTTTGCAGCGTGATGATCGTTTATCTTTCACTGCAGTAACAGATGATAAGAAACCACCATTTAGACGAAAAGGGGCAACATATCGAAAGGCATTTACTCAAATAATTTCTGATTTAAAAGAACCTATGATAACAAAGTCGTTCACTGACAATGTCATTTCTTTTCTACCAAAGGACAGTACTGTTCTTTTTATTATTTCAGATTGCTTAGAAACCATAGAATCTTGGGAAAAATTACTTCAAAAATTACCGAAATTCGCAGGTGACATACGTATTTTACAAGTAGTAACGGAAGACGAGCTAAAGCCAACTTATACAGGTGATGTGCAATTAGAAGATGTGGAAACTACTCATCAATTAAATATATCTATGTCTACCAGCGTATTGGAAGCATATGAGCGAGAAAGAAAATTACATCAGCAAGCTTTAGAATTGTTATGTAGAAAATTCGGGGTAAAACTGCTTCAGGTTAATGCAGAAGATGGTATTTCACAAACTATGTTTCATCAACTATTACGTGCAAACTGGGTACAGTGAGGTGAAATTATTTGGGTTTTAATCAGTTAGGGTTTTTATGGACAGTAATTTTTCCGTTAGCGGTTTTACTTTATTATTTCTTTCGTAAAAAATATGCGAAACAGAATGTTTCGTCCACTCTCTTTTGGAATGAAGCTATGAAGGAAACAAAGGCATCTCCTTATTTGAAGCATTTACAACGAAATGCTTTATTTTATTTGCAGATGCTCGCAATGATTTTATTGGTTATTGCCTTACTACAACCTTTTTGGAAAACAAAATCATTGGCTGGAGAACAAGCTTTGTTTATTGTAGACACATCTGCAACGATGGAAGTGAATACAAATGGTACATCTCTTTTTGAGCAACATAAAAAGGATATGTTAACACTTTTGGAACAGCTTTCAGGTAAACCATTAACAATAATAACTACTGGCAATCAACCGGAAGTTATCGCTCGCCAAGAAACGAACTTGAATGAAATTAAAAATATTATAAACGATATAGAAGTAAGCTATGAAGAAGAAAGTATGTCGAAATCATTAGACTTTGCTCAATCATTTTTTCATAACAAAGCGACCTCTGTTTACATATTTACCGATCAACTTGACAAGCAATCGTTGCCTTTACAATATGAGCAAGTAAGTTGGAATGTAGTTGGACAAACAAAGGATGTAAGAAATGTATCTTTGAAGAGATTTGGCGCTACCAAAACGAATACTGGAATCTCCGCTTTAATTCAGGTTGAAAACCAGTCAAATAAAGAAGAAGTAACTGAATTGACACTGTCAAATGAACAGACAGAAATGGTAAAAGAAAAGATTACCATACCTCCAAATGAAACAGTTACTTTATCATTTAATGACCTTAAAGAATCGTCCTTATTAAAAGCAAACCTAAATATAAAGGATCATTATTCTCTTGATGATTCCATGACTGTCTTTATGCAAGACCAATTATCAAAAGTATTTATTGATAGTTCTTTGCATTCCCTCGTTAGAACTGCTTTTCAATCGTTAGATATAGAAGTAAGCAGCATACCTCCTGAACAAGTAGGTTTGTTAAAAGAAGAAGGTATTGTCGTAACAAATCAATTCGGATTAATGGAACAGTTAGAGCTTCCATCTTTTTTTATTGGTAGAAATGATGTTACACCAATAGAAGTTAATGGTGTTGTAGAAACATTGGAACATCCTCTTTTTTCTTTTGCTAATCTAACAGATATATATGTGAATAGTGTATATCCACCTATAGAAGGATATACGACAATTGCAACAGTGGGAGAAGAACCATTCATTCAAGTTTCTCCAAGAGGAGATATTGTTGTTCTTTCTGATATTCAAATGACTGATTGGCCTCTGAGTCCATCGTTTCCTCTGTTTATGTGGAGTGTGAAAGAGCAGCTATCTGCCGGTAATACTTATTTAGGGACTTTTTCACCGAATGAACGCAAAGCCTTGTCGCTTGGAAGTGCAAGCAATGAGTGGGAGCTTTATACGATGGCTGATGAGTATGAATATTCCATTGAAAACGGGGGTGCATTTATAGCACCTAAGAAACCAGGTTTATATGTACTCCGTTCAGATGAAAAAGAAAAAAATATTTCAGTTGCTCTATCTCAAAAAGAAAAAGAAATTCAAAAAGGAGAGACTTATACATTAAGTGGACAACAAATAGAATCGAAGGAAAACTTTAGTCAACATTCATTTGTTCCTTACCTATTAATTGTTTTATTGTTACTATTTGTCCTAGAGTGGGAGGTGCAAAGACGACGTGGATTTACGAGTTGATCAACCACTATGGCTACTATTATTTATTCCAATTTTGATTTACTTAATTTGGACATGGAGAAGAGATAAAAATAGTTTTCGAAAAGAAGCAAAAGTAGTATTTTTTATACGTCTACTTGCTATCTTCTGTTTAATCCTAGGGTTAACAAATCCATATCTATTATTACCTATTAAAGAAGAACAAGTTTTGTTTTTAGTCGATCGTTCGGCTTCTGTTCAAGGAACTGATCAACAAGTGGCAGAATGGATTGAAAAAAGCATGTCTACCCGAAAGGATTCTCATCTTGTAGGCGTTTATACATTTGCAGAAGACTTTCAATCAGAAGTCGCATTGACGAGTGGAGAAGTAAATTTACCTGTTTTTGCGCCAATGAAAGATCCAGGTGATACAGATATAGCAAGAGCATTACAACTATCTACGGGTATTGTGGAGCCCAACAAAGCTACACGTATTGTTCTTTTCACAGACGGTATCGAAACTACTGGTTCTGTTACAGATGAGTTAGTTAAAATTACTGGAGGAAATGTAACGATTGACGTAGTTCAACTGAATAGGATAGCTACAGAAGATGTTGCAATAACCTCTTTTGAGACGCCACCCGTTGCGTTTGAAGGAGAGCAACAACAGTTAAACGTCGAATTAGAATCCACTACTAATACAAAAGGAGAAATACTTCTTTATCAAAATGATGAGTTAATATCAAATCAGCATTTAACGCTTGAACAAGGTACAAATACGTATACTTTTCGAAATTCATCTGCTGGGGAGGGCCTTTTAAAGTATGAGGTTCAAGTAGTCATTGCGGGGGATGGTTTAATTGAAAATAATAAACTGACAAGTGTCACGAATGTTGAAAGTTCACCACAACTACTAATCGTGACACATGAAAGAAATAACTCTAATATTGCATCAGTTATCGATCAAGCTGCTATCAAGACGGACGTGATTGATTCTACCGAGCTTCCGTTCGATCTATCCAATTATTTGGCGTATGATGCAATTATTTTTGATAGTGTTCCTGGGCATGTTGTGGGAGAGCAAAAAATGACCGTCATCGAACAGGCAGTGAAGAATTTCGGTGTAGGGTTTATGATGGTTGGCGGCAAAAATAGCTTTGGCTTAGGTGGATACTTTAAAACTCCTATTGAAAAGTTACTTCCAGTGGAGATGGAGATTAAAGGTAAGCATCAATTGCCTTCTCTTGGATTAGTAATTGTTATGGATCGTTCTGGAAGTATGAGTGGCTCAAAATTCGAATATGCGAAAGAAGCAGCAGCCCGTTCAGTAGAAATGTTACGTGAAGGAGATACGCTTGGATTCATAGCATTCGATGATCGTCCTTGGGAAATTATAGAGACAGCATCTTTAGAGAATAAAGAAGAAGCCTTAGACACTATTTTATCTGTAGGGGTAGGCGGGGGCACAGAAATATATTCGAGTTTAGCTTTAGCTTATGAACGCCTATCTCCTTTAAAACTGCAAAGAAAGCATATCATTTTATTAACAGATGGACAGTCAGCTACTTCAAACGATTACGAGGCATTAATTGAGGAAGGATCGCAGGATTTAATAACAGTGTCTACTGTTGCAGTTGGGCAGGATGCAGACAGAGCATTATTGGAAAATATTGCTGAAATCGGTGGTGGATCTTTTTATGATGTGGCAGATGAATCTACTATTCCAGCCATAATGTCTACCGAAACGGCCATGATCTCCCGCACGTATATTGAAGATAATCCGTTTTATCCCACCATTTATGGAGATGCAGCATGGACGAGTTTATTTGCCGATGGTGTACCACAAATGAACGCGTATATCGCGACTACTCCTAAACAAACAGCATCTATTATTGCGGAAAGTGAAAAAGAAGATCCTGTTCTAGCAGAATGGATGTATGGGTTAGGAAGAACAATTGCTTTTACATCTGATTCCATAGGAGAGTGGAGTGGTGATTTCGCAAATTGGAATAATTGGGGTGATTTTTGGAACACAGCAGTTTCTCGACTTTTACCTGCATATAGTGAGGTACCTTTCACGATTCAAAAATCAAGTGATGGTAGTTATTCTGTAGCGGATCCTACTGGGAAGTCTTCGTTTATTGAAGTAACTGCAGTCAATGAAAAAGGAGAAGAACTACCTGTTACGTCAGAACCGATAGCACCTGGAAAATCAAGAGTGACAGTTGAAAGTGATCCTGGTCTTGTATTTTTCCGTGTTTCAAATGAACAAGATGCCTTATACCAAGCAGGCATATCGATACCATATAGTGCAGAATATAAGGTGCAGAAGGCAAATTCAAATTTGCTGGAGCAGATTGCAAGTCAAACAGGGGGCAAGCTGCTTACAGAAGCATCTGATGTATTTCGACCTATAGAGATAAAAAGCTCTGAAAAACAATCGATTCAACAAATGCTTGTACTTGCTGCGATTATTTTGTTTTTTATAGATATTACGATTAGAAGGTTTGGTTTTAGACAACTTATAGCTCCATTCTATAAATTGAAAAGAAAAGAAAAAATACCGAACGTGACTTCGACAAGTAATGTTGAAAAACTTGTAAAAGAGAAAAAGAAACGATAAAAAAAGCTGCTAGTGATAAGAAATTCACTGGCAGCTTTTGTGTTATATTACGGGATTCCTTTTCTTAATCCAAACTAGAGTTAAACCCCATGAAAATAATAATATGACTGAACCTATGACAAATGGAAAATTGATATTTATATCAAAAAAGATTCCCGCTAGTGCTGGACCTATCATATTTCCTAAACTCATATAAGCATTATTCATTCCTGCAGCAAATCCTTGTTCATGCCCGGCCAATTTTGAAACAACCGTATTGACCGCTGGTCGAATAAGAGTAGTTGCAGTAGAAAATATAGAAGCCACTGTTAATACAAGCCAGAAAGCATCTACTAGGAAGAATAGTAATAAAGCAGAGGCAGCTACTACTAAATTGATTAAGATAACATTTATTTCTCCGAAACGCTTGAACAACTTATCGACAACGACTGTTTGAACAATTACACCTATAAATCCACCAACTGTTAATACGACTGCTATGTCTTGTGGAGTATAATTGTATTTATGATCTACGTATAATGAGAAGGTCGTTTGGAAATTGGCAATACCAAATGAGAAAACAAAGATGATGATAAGCATCATAAAATAAGGTGTTTTAACAGAGTTCTTCATTTGAACAAAAATATCTTGTCGTTTTTTCTCTTCAGGAGGATTTGCCGAAACAGCATTTTTAATATCCGGCAAAATGAAAAAAGATACAATGGCAGATAGGATTGCTGCTAGGGCAGCCATATAGAATGGGAAAGTTAAGCTAACGTTAGCTAAAAATCCTCCTATTGCTGGACCAATCATAAATCCAAGAGACATAGAAGCACCAAGGAGTCCCATTCCTTTTCCTCGTTCTTCAAGAGAGGTGATATCTGCAACAAATGCCATCGTTGCAGGAATTAAAAAGGCTCCTCCAATCCCACTAACAAAACGTGCACAATAAAGCATCCACTCATGAGTAGCCATTCCGAACCATAATTGTGAAGCAGAAAAGATAACTAGGCCAACTATGATTAGTTTCTTGCGTCCCAGTGAATCAGATAAATCTCCAGCTAAAGGAGAAAATAAAAACTGACCTAATGCAAAGGAAGCAATAATAAATCCGAGTGCTTGTCCTGCTACACCAAATGTTTCAAGATATTGAGGCATAACTGGAATAACTAAACCGATTCCTGCCATCGCTATAAACATATTAAACATTAATATGTAAAGGGCATATTGATTTGATTTCTTTTTCATACGTTTCCTACTTTCTAAAAATACTTATATACGTCTATCGATTCTATCACATTCTTATCATAATAAAAACTTTCGCAACACGAATTATTGTTAATTTTATATTTAGATAATTAAAAACCTAGAACCGTCTATTAATAGACGGTTCTAGGTTTTTAGTTTGTACTCATTTTAAACTCTAAAAATAATTCATTGTACTTACCGAGTAATTCAAGACCGAGATTATTATAAACTTCTAAATTGTCTCGTTGTTCCTCTGGAGGATAGAAACGTTCATCCGAGGTAACTTCTTCATCCATTAAGGAAACTGCTGCAACGTTTGGTGTAGAGTAACCTACATAATCTGCGTTTTGAGCAGAAATTTCAGCATCTAACATAAAGTTAATAAATGCATGGGCTCCTTCCACATTAGCAGCAGTTTTCGGTATAACCATATTATCGAACCATAAATTGGATCCTTCTTGTGGAACTGCATAGTCAAGTTCTTCATTTTCCCACATCATATCAGCAGCTTGTCCTGACCAAGTAAGTGCCACAGCAGCTTCCTCATTAACCATTAGTTGAGTTACTTCATCTCCAATAATAGCTTTTACATTAGGTGTAAGTTTTTTCAACTTATCTGTAGCTTCTTGCAACTCGTTTTCGTTTGTTGAGTTTAAAGAATAGCCTAAACTATTCAAGCCCATTCCAATAACTTCTCTGGCACCGTCTACTAATAGAATTTCTCCTTTTAAAGATGGATCCCAGAGTGCTTCCCAACTTTCAAAGGTTTGTCCATCGAGCAAGCTCGGATTATAAACGATTCCTACAGTTCCCCAAAAATAAGGAATAGAAAATTCATTTTTAGGATCAAAGGACAAGTCTAAAAAATATGGATCAATATTTTTTAAATTCGGTATTTTGGAATGGTCAATTGGTAATAGTAAATTATTTTCTTTCATTTTTTCTATTGCATATTCAGAGGGGACAGCAATATCGTAGGAAGTCCCACCTTGCTCAATTTTAGTCATCATAGCTTCATTCGAATCGAACGTTTCATATACGACCCGATATCCGGATTCTTCCTCAAATTGTGCGATTAACTCTGGGTCAATATATTCTCCCCAGTTATAAATAGTAACGGTATCATTCCCAGCTTTTCCTGAGCTTTTATTTAAATAGTCATTAACAAGAAATAATAAAATACATACAACGATTATTGCTACTGTAGCTCTTATAATATTCTTCATTTTCTTACCCCCATTCCAACAGGGTTTTTACCACGTTGACTAATAAAGTAATAACCAACTACTAGGAACAAAGTAACTACAAAAATGATACCAGATAGCGCATTAATCGTTAAGGTTATACCAGCACGTGCCATGGAGTAAATTTCAACAGAAAGCGTACTGAAACCATTCCCTGTAACGAAAAAAGTCACTGCAAAATCATCTAGTGAATAGGTTAATGCCATAAAAAATCCCGCAAATATTCCCGGTTTGATAAATGGAATAATCACTCGAGATAATATATCTTTGTTCGTCGCTCCAAGGTCAGCTGCAGCATCGATTAAAGAGCTGTTCATCTCTTGTAGCTTTGGAAGAACCATAAGTACAACAATAGGAATACTAAATGCGATATGAGAAATTAACACAGAAGCAAATCCCAATTTAACACCGACCATTGTAAACAAGATTAAGAAGGAAGCACCAATAACAACATCTGGACTTACAATTAATACATTATTTAAAGATAAAATGGAATTACGGATAGATTTATTTCTCATATAGACAATACCAAGGGAACCAAACACACCAATAATCGTTGCTATTAATGCAGAAAGTAATGCAACAATTATAGTATTAATAAGTATCATAATCAGTCGAGTGTCAGAAAAGACAGCTCCATAATGTTCCCATGTAAATGACTCAAAAGAATTCATCGTACCGCCACTATTAAAAGAATAAAAGATTAGATAAAAAATCGGTGCGTATAAAACAATAAATACGAGGGCTAAATATAGCTTTGCTGACTTACTTGTTTTTTCCATGTAAATTAGCCCCCTTATCTCTTTGGCCTGTAATTATCATTATTATTACCATGAATATAATTAGGAATACTGCAATTGTTGCACCCATTCCCCAGTTTTGTGTAACTAAAAATTGTTGTTCAATAGCTGTACCTAGTGTAATTACCTTGTTCCCAGCGATTAAACGTGTAATCATGAAGAGGGAAAGGGAAGGGATAAATACTGCTTGAATACCAGCTTTCACACCATTCGTCGTTAATGGGAAAATCACTTTTGTAAAGGTCGTCCAACTTGATGCACCTAAATCTCTACCAGCATCAACTAAGGATGGATTTAACTTATCCAATGCATTAAAGATAGGTAGAATCATAAAAGGAATAAAAATATAGACTGAGACAAAAATAAAACTAAAATCAGTAAATAATATTTGCTGCTCTCCGATTCCAAATACATTTAAAAATGCATTTATAGGTCCATATAAACCAAAAATTCCAATGAAAGCATATGTTTTTAGAAGTAAGTTTATCCAAGACGGAATAATGATTAATAATAGCCATAATTGTTTATGTTTTGTTTTTGTTAAAAAATAAGCTGTAGGGTAAGCAATTAGTAAAGAAAACAATGTAATTAAAAAAGCATACCAGAAAGAGCTAATGGTCAATTTTAAATAAACAGAAGTAAAGAAATTTTGATAATTTGTAAGCGTAAAGTTACCGTTTAAGTCAAAGAAAGAATAATAAGCAATCAATGCTATTGGAGCTATTACAAATAATAGAATCCAAGCAAAATACGGTACTAAATATAAAGTTTTCGTATTTTTAGTTTGCATACTGTTCTTCTCCGTAAGATTCTAAACGTTTGTCGAATTCTTCTTCTGTTTCATTGAGACGCATTACATGAATAGATTCTGGATCAAAATCTAAACCGATAAATTCACCGACTTCTGCTTTTTTGGTTGAGTGAACAAGCCATTCATTTCCCTCATCATCGTAAGTTGAAAGTTCATAGTGAACCCCTCTAAATAGCTGAGTATCTACTTTTACTTTCATTTTTCCTTTTTCAACTTCTGTGATTTCTAAATCTTCTGGACGGATTACAATATCAACTTTTTCGTTTGTATTTAACCCCTGATCGACACACTCAAATACTTTTCCACCAATTCGAACTTGAAAATCCGCAACCATCGTTCCAGATACAATATTAGATTCCCCAATAAAATCAGCTACGTAGCGATTAATTGGTTCATCATAAATGTCCATAGGAGTACCGCTTTGTTCAATGTGACCTGCATTTAATACGAAAATTTCATCAGACATTGCAAGTGCTTCTTCTTGGTCATGTGTCACAAAAATAAAAGTTTTTCCTAACCGTTGTTGTAATTCACGAAGCTCGTATTGCATTTCAGAGCGAAGTTTCAAGTCAAGAGCTGATAGAGGCTCGTCTAGTAAAATTATTTCAGGATCATTGACGATTGCACGAGCTATTGCAACACGCTGTCTTTGCCCACCAGACATTTCAACGATTTCTCTATTTTCATATCCTGTCAAATTAACAAATTTAAGTGCCTCAAATACTTTTTGTTCTATTTCTTTTTTTCCTAACTTTTTAATACGAAGACCAAATGCAACATTTTCAAACACATTTAAATGTGGAAACAATGCATAGTCTTGGAATACGGTATTTACTTGACGTTCATTTGCAGGAACGTTATTAATTAGTTTCCCATTGAAATAAATGTTTCCACTGGAAGGCTGCATAAATCCTGCTATTAATCTCAATATTGTTGTTTTCCCACAACCAGATGGTCCTAGAAGAGTATAAAACTTTCCACGTTCTAATTCCAAGTTAATATTATCAAGTACTGTAGTGTCTGAATCGTAGAATTTTGTAACATTCTCGAAACGAATGATTGTTGTTTCCGACATAAAATCCCTCCATAACTTCTATAAATATGAATTTGTAACTACGTAAATAACGTGTGCTTCTTCAGTAGAATTATTTTCAAGCAGATGATGATCAGACGCTTCAAAGTAAATAGATTCTCCTTTTGAAGCTATGTATTGTTGCTTTCCTAAAGTAAGTTTAACTCTTCCTTGTAATACATAAATAAAAGTCTCAGAAAGTGAAGGCTCAAATTGTTTAAATTGACCGTCAACTCCAAACTTAAGATAAACAGGCTCCATTTCATTATCATTGGATTCAGAAATAAGCCATCTTAGTTCATAGTTCTTATCTTCATCTTCATAAATAGTCTGTTCATCTTGCGTGAAAACCACCTTTGTCCTTGCGTATTCATCGTCAAAAAAATCTTTCGGTTTTGTTCCTAACACACTTAATATGGAAAAAAGGGTCTCAATAGACGGCGAATTTATATCTCTTTCTAATTGAGATATAAAACCTTTACTAAGGTCTGTTCTTTCTCCAAGTTCTTCTTGTGTTAGTCCTTTTTTTAAACGCAACCTCTTTATTTTTTTCCCTATTTGCATATAAAGAAACTCCTTCTTAAGCGAAAATGAATTCCTATTTTAAACAAAGTTTATTTTAACACAACTTAAAGTTTACTTTAACAACTTATTTTATTAATATCAAAAAATTGTTAGTACTCCTATAAAAGGAACAGTCAATTTACTTTCATTTGCATACAATAGCTTTGGACTTATACAAAAAAGGAGAGAAGTAATTGAAGCTAAGAGAGGAGTTACCTGATTTATCTCGGGATTTAAAGTGGATGAATGGCAAACAGACAAAGGAGCAATTGATAGGTGAAGTACCCCTTCTTGTCCATTTTTGGTCAGTAAGCTGTAATTTATGTAAGACCTCAGTGGAAAAAATCAATAAATGGAAAGTGTTATACAATGGAAAATTTAAAATCGTTAGTGTGCATATGCCAAGAAAACAAGAGGATATAGATGAACAGTTAATTCAAGTTCTTACTAAGAAATGGAACATGAGCCATCCCGTTTGCTTAGACCATCAATTAATTGTTACCAAAGCATTTCAAAATAGAATTGTTCCTTCCTTTTATTTATTTGATAAAAATGGTTTGTTAAGACATGTCCAATCTGGTGAGAACGGGATGCATATGCTTGAAAAACGATTGACTCTTTTAATGAAAGAAAAATAGGACGATAAATCTATCTACTATTTGATTCCATATGGTAAACTAAGTGCAGTCGAATGGTAGGGAGGTATTGGCGTGCAAAAGGAATTCGTAGTTATAGGATTAGGTCGTTTTGGAGGAAGTATTGTACGAGAACTGATTACTCAAGGTGCAGATGTAATGGCAATCGATATAGTACCAGAGCGTGTAGATGAATTTGCAGCAATTGCAACACAAGCCGTTGTAGCAGATACCACAGACGAAGCAGCTTTAAAATCTCTTGGTATTCGGAATTTTGAACATGTAATTGTTGCTATTGGAGATGATATTCAATCCAGTATTCTTACAACACTAATGCTTAAAGAGATAGGTGTCAAAAAAATTACTGTAAAAGCACAAAATGATTACCATGAAAAAGTACTTCGCAAAATAGGGGCAGATCAAGTTGTTCATCCAGAGCGAGACATGGGTATTAGAATTGCAAATAATATAATATCTAGTAATGTTCTCGATTATCTTGAACTATCTGACAAACATTCAATTATGGAAATAAAGGTAAATGAAAAAATAGCAGGTCATTCTATTATCGATTTAGATATTCGTGCAAAATACGGAATAAATATTGTTGCTGTCAAAAGGGGAAATGATATTTTTGTTTCACCACCTCCAGATGAGCAGCTTCAATTAAATGATGTACTCATCATTATTGGAGCAGATGTCGATATTAATCGTTTTGAGAAAAAAGTTTTATCTTAATGAAAAGCTGTAAATACCAAAATATAAGCCCAAATGTGGGCTTTTTTATTTGCGCACGGAACCTCTAAATAATCTCCCACAAGAGCTTTCTTATAAAGAGATAAAATATTTCAATCTTTTTCATACATTCCAGAACCATTTTTTTACAAAAACAAAAACATCATAATTACAATTCCTTGTGAAAGACTATTACAAGGAGGTGGAAATTGTGGCAAAACAAACGTCTGAAAAAAATAATAGTGAGGGGCATCTTTCTTGGTGGCAACTATCCTTAATCGGGGTTGGTTGTATAATTGGGACAGGTTTTTTCTTGGCATCAAGTATTGCCATTCAAATGACCGGACCATCCGTTATTTTTGCTTTTATATTGGCAGCCACTGCGACATACATTGTGTTTGAAGCTCTTGCGAAAATGTCTGCTAAAGATCCACAAAAGGGGACATTTCGAACATACGCAAAAAAAGCATATGGTCGTTGGGCAGGATTTAGTAGTGGATGGGTTTATTGGTGTTCTGAAATATTAATAATAGGTAGTCAGTTGACTGCAATTTCACTTTTGACAAAGCTTTGGTTCCCAGGTGTTCGTTTGTGGATTTTTGCTTTAATATACGCCATTTGTGGACTTATCGTGCTTTTTATAGGAGCAAAAGCATTTGGAAAAGTAGAAAGTATATTTGCTATTATGAAAATTGCAGCAATCTTTATGTTTATTGTTATTGCTATCTTAGCTCTAACAGGTGTTATTGATGGAAATCCAAAAGGAGATATTCCAAAAACCATGGGTGAATTATTTCCAAAAGGAGTCTTTGGATTTTGGAGTGCACTTTTATTTGCCTTTTTCGCTCATGGTGGAATAGAAGTAATGGGTGTTATGGCTATTCATCTAAAAAAGAAAGAAGATGCACCAAAATCAGGGAAAGTAATGTTAGCTCTTCTTGGCTTAATTTATGTAATTTCACTTACTTTGGCGCTATTGCTCGTTCCCTATACAGAATTTAAAGATAAGAAAAGTCCCTTTGTTACTGCTTTAGCGGATTTTAATTTAGATTTTTTTCCCCACGTTTTTACTGCGGCTATTATTATTGCTGGGTTTTCAACAATGTCTGCTTCCTTATTTTCGGTCACCACAATCCTTACGACGCTATCGGAAGAGGGAGATGCTCCAGCAATATTCAGTAAACAAACGAAAAAAAAATTCAAAATGCCTTTACCTGCTATTGCATTAACTTCCTTAGGACTTGTAATATCTATTGTAACTTCTTTAGTGTTACCTAATAAAGTGTATGAATATATAACGACTGCTGCAGCATTAATGTTGCTTTATAACTGGTTATTTATGTTAATGTTTTATCACAAATTGATTGAGCTGACTAATGCGGATAAAGTAAAAAGAACTATCGGCATAATTCTTGTAGTCGCTGCAGTAAGCGGATCACTTGTTCATTCTACAAGTCGACCAGGTTTTTTTATCAGTTTAGTGTTCATATCTGTAATTGCACTAGTCATTTTAGTGTTACGTAAGCGCTGGGAAAAGGAAGAGTCTCAAAAGAGTGTGTGATAAGCTTGAATGCCAAAATATATACCAAATGCAATCATCGATAGGGAAGAGAGTAAGGAGATAAGAATAAGAAACCTAGTTGATAGGTACTTTCTTGCACCACTTGAAAGAAAAGCTATAATCGTATCCCACAAAATTACTCCAACTATAATTGCTAAGCTAAAAATAATTAATTGATCGTCCTGGAGAGAGACGGATGTTTGCGCAAGGATAGAACCGTATATTCCCAACCAAAAAAGAATCGTTAGAGGATTCAACAGGGAAATTAGGAATCCGGACAGTAATGCCTGCCTAAGACGAATGCGCTTTCCAGATGACATGTTAATTTTAATTTTGTTTAGGGTTAGTAAATTTTCTATGCCTGTATAAGTTAGAACGAAACACCCGAAAGTCCATAAAAATATTTTTATGTAAGGTGAATCTATGAATTGCCCAACCCCAAAATAAACCATAATCATATAGAGGATGTCCGCTGTTAATGCACCAAAACCAAAAATGAATGCATGAAAAAAACCATTTTTGATTCCTGTATCTAATTGTGCCGCATTAACAGGTCCAACTGGTGCCGCTAAAGAAATTCCTAACAAGATGTAAGTGAAAATTGAATTCATTGTATGTCCTCCATCGAAATAGATATCTTGTATCTTATTCATTTGGAGTGTCTTGTACAACTAAATGCAAACAAAATTATTCAATAAAAAACCTCAGATTATAGAAATCTGAGGTTTAAGCATACATACTAAACTTCCATGATAATTGGTAAAATCATTGGTCGTCTTTTTGTTTTTTCATATAAATAAGGACTTAGAACGTCTGTAATCTCATTTTTTAATTCAGACCATTCAGCAGGCTTGTCCTGAATTGTTAATCGTAAGTGCTTGTTTAACATTTGTTGAGCCTCGTTAATCATCGTCCCCGATTCACGCATATAAACGAATCCTCGTGAAATAATATCTGGTCCAGAAACAATTTTTTTCTTTTCCATATCTGCGCTGACAACGACAATAACTAATCCCTCTTCAGATAAAATACGACGATCTCTAAGTACGATATTGCCAATGTCACCTATCCCACTACCATCGATGTATACATCACCAGAAGGAATTCTACCAGCTACATGTGCTTCGTTTGCACTCAATGCAAGTACATCTCCATTTTCCATGATAAATGTATTTTCTTGAAGTACATCACAATCGATAGCAAGTTCCGAATGGATTTTTAACATACGATACTCACCGTGTATTGGCATGAAGAATTTTGGTTTCATCAGGCGTAGCATAAGCTTTTGCTCTTCTTGTGAACCATGACCAGACGTATGAATATTATTTAAAGATCCATGAATTACTTCTGCTCCTGCACGATAAAGTAAGTTAATCGTGCGATTTACACTTGATCTATTTCCAGGAATAGGAGAGGAAGAAAATACTACAGTATCTCCAGGCTGGATTTGAATTTGACGATGAGTGCCATTTGCTATTCGTGAAAGAGCTGCCATTGGTTCACCTTGGCTACCCGTACATAAAATAAGTACTTCATTTGCTGGTAATCGATTTAATGTACTAACGTCAACAAAAGTTTCCTTAGGAGCAGTGATATATCCAAGCTCACGCCCAATCGTGATTGCATTGTCCATACTTCTACCAAATACAGCGATTTTACGATTATGATGTACAGCAGCATCTGTTACTTGCTGAAGTCTATGAATATTAGATGCAAAAGTAGCAAATATAATACGACCATTTACTTTTCTAAAGATAGAATCCATACTTTCGCCTACTTTACGTTCAGACATTGTAAAGTTAGGGACTTCTGCATTTGTACTATCGGAAAGTAAACACAACACTCCGTCACTACCGATTTCAGCCATTTTCGTTAAGTTTGCTGGTTCACCAACAGGTGTGAAATCAAATTTAAAATCTCCCGTGTGAACGATATTACCTGGAGGGGTTTTTACTACAATACCGAACGCATCTGGAATACTATGTGTTGTTCTAAAAAAACTAACTGCAGTTTTTCTAAACTTAATGACATCGTTTTCTTCAATAACATTCATTTTAGTTTGACGAAGTAAACCATGTTCTTCTAATTTATTGCGTAGTAGGCCGAGGGCTAACTTTCCGCCATAAACAGGAACGTTGAGTTGCTTCAATAAATAAGGAATTCCACCGATGTGATCCTCATGACCATGTGTGATAAAAAGGCCTTTAATTTTATCCACATTTTTTACTAAATACGTGTAGTCAGGAATAACATAGTCAATTCCTAATAAATCATCTTCTGGAAACTTGATTCCAGCATCAATCAAAATTATTTCATCTTGAAATTGAACGCCATAAGTATTTTTGCCGATTTCGCCTAGTCCGCCGAGGGCGAAAACCGCAGTTTGATCATTCTTTACAAATTTCATAGATTATATCTTCTCAACATTGAAATTCGTACTTGCTTGTTCGTATTCTAAATGACTACCTTCAAGCAATTGAATTAATTCAATATTATACTTTCGATCTTTCAGAAGAGAACGAACCTCACGTTCTGATTCTGCTTCTACATATAGGCTCTTAGTGTTTTCGCGAACTGGTACTTCTAGTGCATTTTCTTGATAATAAACTTTATAAATCATTTTATACTCTCCTTTTTCACGTTCAAAATAAATCAATTCTCTTTATATTATCATGACGCTTATTTAAAATAAAGAAAAGCCCTCCAAAATTTGAAGGGCATAAAAATCTATGCTATCGTTTTTTCTCTGAGCATTCCACCGAGCCGTCTCAACAGTTTCCTTTTCAGGCGTTTCAACATGGCCACCCACTCCTTGTACTACATTATATACAAGAATGGAAAAATTGTAAAGGATTTTCGCAGAAAAGTCAAACTATTTGCATAATGAAAAGAGGATTATTTTTATGAAAAATAAAATTTTATTTTTTGATATTGATGGAACGATTCTAGATGGTGATAAAAATATCCCCACAGGTGTAATAGAAGCTATTAATGAAGCAAAATCGAACGGGCATGAAATTATAATTGCTACAGGAAGAGCTCCATTTACAGCTAAATTTGTTTTAGACCAGTTAAACCTAGACTCCTTTGTTTGCTATAATGGCCAAATCGTGCAGTATAAAGGCGAAACGATCTATAAAGGAGTACTAGAAAAAGAAGAGTTGCAACAGTTAACAGATTTTGCTCAAAATAGGGAGCAACCGGTAGTTTATATGGATAGTAAGGAATTTGTATCGAATATACCTGACCATGAAGATGTATTTGAAAGTATTTCATCTTTAAAAATGGCGCTACCTCGAACAGAAGAAAACTTCTTTTTAACAAATGACATCCATCAAGCTTTAATATTTTGTAGCTTAGAAGAACAAAAGGAATATGAAAATGCATTTCCAAACTTAAAATTTGTTCGTTGGCATCGAGTATCTTGTGATGTTCTACCAAAAGGAGTTTCAAAAGCTAAAGGTATTGAATTATTGCTTAAACATATAGGGAAATCTCCAGATGATAGTATTGCTTTCGGAGATGGATTCAATGATATAGAAATGCTCGATTTTGTTGGGATAGGCGTTGCAATGGGAAATTCTGTAGATGCATTAAAGGATCGTGCGACAATTGTCACTGAGCATGTTTCTGAAAATGGTTTAATAAATGCTATGAAGAAGTTAGAACTTATACAATAGTAATAAGGAGATATACATGAAAAACATGCAAAATAAACATGTACTAATATACGGGGATGCATTTGTCGATTATATTGCAAATGATTCAAGCAATACACAATTCACGAAGTTTTTAGGGGGGGCTACTGTAAATGTCGCAGCTGGCATCTCTAGATTAGGAGCTCCAGCGTCTTTTATAACGGTGACTGGCGAAGATGAAACATCAGAGTTTGTTAGAACTGAACTAGCGGGAGAAGGTGTAGATCTTACTTACGCAAAAATCATTCCAGAAAAAAGAGTGAGTGGAGTATATGTTCATTTGACCACTGACAATGACCGAATTTTTTATAAGTATGTAGATGAAACGCCAAATGTTCAAGTAGAATACTGTACGTTAGAACAATCAGCTTTTCAAAATGCTTCTCTTTTTCATTTTTGTTCGGGAACTTTATTTCACCCCGTTGCCTTTAATACTACAAAAGAAATAGTAGCTACATTGAAAGAGACAGGAACTTTCTTATCATTTGATGCCAATATTAGACCATTAAGATGGGAAAATGAAGAAAAATGTAGAGATACAATTATTTCTTTTTTCACAGATGTAAATTTATTAAAATTAACAGAAGAAGAGCTTTTTTTCTTAACAGGAACAGATACGCTCGAAGCGGGTATTGAAAAGTTGCAGTATTACTCCATACCAACAATTCTTATTACAATGGGAGAAGAGGGAGCTTATATTGTGATGAATGAACAGATAATTCACATTCCAGTTCTCAAAGTCGACCCTGTAGATACAACCGGTGCTGGTGATGCATTTATGGCAGGGATATTAAGACAGATTCATCTTTATGGAGCCCCTACTACTATAAATGTATGGAAGGAATATGTATCATTCGGCAACAAGCTAGGTGCAATTTGTGCGACAAAATTTGGCGCATTATCGGCAATGCCGAGAATAGAAGAATTAAGTTAACAATAAAATAAAAGAGGTGCCTTTTTAGGCGCCTCTTAGATTAAAGACAAATTGAAAAATATAGCGTTTTGTTATTTTGGAGAAGCGTCCACTCGACTCCTGCGGGAAAGAGAGGCAGAAGAGACAGTAGTTGAAAGACAGGTTTTTCACATACTAGATTTTTATTTCGGACCCGTTGATTTCCGTTCCAGGCGGACGCGTTCCGCCGGCATGGCTTCAGCCGCTTCCCTCGCGACGCTCAGTCCAGGGTCTTCAGCTCATGCACCTGCCGCTTCGCTTTCGGTGCAGAAAAAACATTTGCTATCCCGGCTGGAGTCTCCACCTTCCACTCCAATCAACTATTATCCGCTTTTCAATTAAAAAGCCATCACGCTATTAATAGAGTAAGTTTATATCACTTAAATTTTTTCAATTAGTATTTATAGAAAATCGTTGAAAAAGGCGTCACTCCTGCGGCAACGATTGCATGACCAACATCGTGTTGGCCAAGGAGGCTAAGGCAACGCCCGCGGAAAGGGAGCCGTTTCAACAATTTTCTTATTTATAGGACGACATTATTTAGTAAAGTCAAATTCTATATACTTTTTCAGTGCCCTCAGCGTAACTGTAACAACTCTTTTTTGAGTTTTTCAACAGCTAGAGAGGTGCCAAGGAGGCGCTTATTTTATTATCCACGATCATAAGGTGTAGAATCGGGTATTTCTGCATAAGGGTTCATTTTATTAATATGATCATAAAACATAATTCCATTTAAATGATCTAACTCATGTTGGAAAGCAATTGCCGGTAATCCTTTTAAACGTTTTTTAAACGGTTTACCATCTGGATAAAAACCAGTTGCTGTAATTCTTGCATATCTAGGAACATAACCTTCAATTACTTCATCTACTGACAAGCAGCCCTCGCCTGCAGAAATATAGGTTTTTTCAACTGAATGACTAATAATTTTTGGATTTACGGCAACAAAGCTAACAATATTGTCTTCTTCATCTGTTAAGTGTAATGCAAACATTCTTTTTTCAGCATTCACTTGTGGTGCAGCTATGCCTATTCCTGGTCTTAGCTTATATTTTTCAACCATTTCTTCATCTTGGCTGTTTATAACATATTCTAATAAGTCTGCTGCAAGTTTTTGATCTTCTGCTGATAAAGGGAAAGTCATTTCAGAAGTTTTTTTACGAAGAGTGGGATGACCATCTCTTATAATGTCGTTCATAAGTATCATTTGAATCGTCCTTTCCATATTCATATAGCTATTATATCGAAAAAAGGTCATTAACTAAACAAAAAGAGCCGATTGGTCTGTTGAATTTAAAGGTAAGAACAATTATAGTGTTAAGAATATAGGAGGTTGCTTTATGAAAAAAATGAAATATCTAGTTATTCTATGCTCTATCTTATTTCTGTCTGCATGCTCTTTTGGTCAACAAACAGAAGAAAAGTTATCTAACATCTTAACTGAATTATATGAATCTGAATCTGATTATAGAGCTGTACAATCAGAGTTAATAGCAATCGAAAAAAAAGAGCAAGCTAATTTTCAAAGTATGATGGAATTAACTAAAGACCAAAAAGAAGAGCTTACAAAACAAGTAGGTGAAACTTCTAAACTTTTGGAAGAACGGTTAGTTTTAGTAGAAAAAGAAGCAGCTTCCATTACTAAAGCATCTGAAAAATTGAAACAATTACAAACACTAATATCCGAAACAAAAGATGAATCTGAAAAAGCAAATTTAGAAAAAATGGAAGAAGCATTAAAAAATAGATATGCAGCCTATGATGCTTTAACTGAAGAGTATAATTCTCTTGCTAGCTTGCAAGAAGAATTATATAACTTACTAATTACTGAAGAAGCAGAAGTAAAAACAATTCAAAACAAAGTTGCAGAAGTGAATAAACAGAATGAAGTGGTCAAGAAAGCGGTAGAGAAGTTTAATGAGCTTACTACACAGTTAAACAAAGTGAAGGAAGATATATTTACTTCCTTGCAAGAAGAAAAAAAGTAAACAGTAGGCTATTCTAATGGGAAACATTAGGATAGCCTTTTGTATTATATATAACTGTTACATTAGTAAACTGATATAATACAGACAAAAATAGTTAGTGATACAGTTTGAAAGGTTTTAAATTTTCTTGCAAAAACAAACCCTAGTTTTATATGATTGACCGTAGATTTAAACTTGAGTATACTAAAAATGAAATATTGTTGTATCACTATGTCTTATAAGAAATTTTAATACAGAAGAAAAGGAGAGTTGCTATTATGGCTGCAAAAAAATTACCGCAGTTAGATCCAAAGAAAACGCTTCAAGAGATTGAAGAAAAGTTTGAATTGTTCCAGATTTTAAACGAAGAAGGGACAATCGTTAACGAAGAAGCAAACCCTAACCTATCCGATGAAGAATTAGTAGAGTTAATGAGCCGTATGGTGTATACGAGAATTCTAGATCAACGATCCATCTCTTTAAACCGTCAAGGACGTTTAGGATTTTATGCTCCAACTGCAGGGCAAGAAGCTTCCCAACTAGCTTCCCAATTTGCACTTGAAAAAGAAGATTTTATCTTACCTGGGTACCGAGATGTGCCACAAATCGTATGGCATGGTTTACCATTATGGCAAGCTTTCTTGTTCTCTCGTGGACACTTCATGGGAAATCAAATACCAGAAGGTGTAAACGTTTTCCCACCACAAATTATTATTGGTGCGCAATTTATCCAAGCTGCTGGGGTAGCACTTGGAATGCAAAAACGTGGTAAAAAAGCGATTGCCATTACTTATACAGGTGACGGTGGATCTTCACAAGGTGATTTCTATGAAGGAATTAACTTTGCAGGAGCTTTTCGCTCACCGGCAGTATTTATTGTTCAAAATAACCAATATGCTATTTCTACTCCACGTGAATTACAAACAGCAGCAAAAACTATTGCACAAAAAGGTATTGCCGCAGGTATTCCAAGTGTGTTAGTAGATGGAATGGATCCTTTAGCTGTTTATGTAGCGACAAAAGATGCTAGAGAACGTGCGATTAGAGGAGAAGGTCCAACTCTAATTGAAACACTTTGTTACCGTTACGGTCCACACACTATGGCTGGAGATGATCCAACTCGTTACCGTACGTCTGAAACAGATTCTGCTTGGGAAAAGAAAGATCCACTTGTTCGTTTCCGTACATTCTTAGAAGGAAAAGGACTATGGAATGAAGAAAAAGAAGCAGAAGTAATCGAAAAAGCTAAAGAGGAAATTAAAGAAGCTATTAAAAAAGCAGACAGTGCACCAAAACAAAAAGTTACTGATTTAATTAATATTATGTATGAAGAAAACCCATATAACTTAGATGAGCAATTAGCTTACTATACAGAGAAGGAGTCGAAGTAACCGATGGCACAATTGACGATGATTCAAGCAATTACGGACGCACTCCGTACTGAGCTTAAAAATGATGAAAACGTTCTAGTCTTCGGTGAAGACGTAGGCGTTAACGGAGGAGTATTCCGTGCAACTGAAGGTCTACAAAAAGAGTTTGGAGAAGATCGAGTATTTGATACACCTCTAGCAGAGTCTGGGATCGGTGGTCTTGCAGTTGGTCTAGCACTTCAAGGTTTCAGACCTGTTCCTGAAATTCAATTCTTTGGATTCGTTTATGAAGTAATGGATTCTATTAGTGGACAACTATCTCGTATGCGTTTCCGTACAGGAGGATCTTTTAATGCCCCTGTTACAATTCGTTCACCATTTGGTGGAGGTGTGCACACACCAGAAATGCATGCAGATAGCTTAGAACTATTAATGACATCTACTCCAGGGGTAAAAGTAGTTATTCCTTCTACACCTTATGATGCAAAAGGATTATTGATTTCGGCTATTCGAGATAATGACCCTGTTATTTATCTAGAGCATATGAAATTGTACCGCTCATTCCGTGGTGAGGTTCCAGAAGAAGAATATACAATTCCACTAGGTAAAGCGGATGTTAAACGTGAAGGTACAGATTTATCTATCATCACTTATGGAGCAATGGTACATGAAAGTATTAAAGCTGCGGAAGAGCTAGAAAAAGAAGGTCACTCTGTAGAAGTTGTAGATTTACGTACAGTTCAACCTCTTGATATTGAAACAATTATTGCTTCTATTGAAAAAACAGGACGTGCAATAGTCGTTCAAGAAGCTCAAAGACAAGCTGGTATCGCTGCAAACGTAGTAGCTGAAATCACAGAAAGAGCTATTTTAAGCTTAGAAGCGCCTGTGCTAAGAGTTGCTGCTCCTGATACAGTATTTCCATTTTCTCAAGCAGAAACAGTTTGGTTACCTGGAGTAAAGGATATAGTAGAAACAGCTAAAAAAGTCTTAACGTTTTAATAAATAGCATTTAAAAGAAAGGGTGAATACTGTGGCATTTGAATTTCGATTACCGGATATCGGTGAAGGTATACATGAAGGCGAAATCGTTAAATGGTTTGTCAAAGTAGGAGACGAAGTAGCAGAAGATGATATTTTATGCGAAGTCCAAAACGATAAAGCTGTAGTAGAAATTCCTTCTCCTGTAAAAGGGAAAGTTACGGAAGTATTAGTAAGCGAAGGTACAGTTGCAGTCGTTGGAGATGTGCTTATACGATTAGATGCTCCTGGATATGAGGATCTACATTTTAAAGGGCATGATAACGAAGCGGCAAACGAGAAAACCGAAGCACAAGTACAATCTACAGCTGAGGCTGGTCAATCTATAGATAAAGAAGAAACAAAGGCTCCTGAAAAATCTGAGAAATCAACAGAAACAACAGAACAGCCAAGAGTGGATCCAAAAGGCGACAAACGTGTGATTGCAATGCCATCTGTTCGTAAGTTTGCTCGTGATAATGAAGTGAATATTGCAGATGTCTCTGGAACAGGAAAAAATGGACGAATACTAAAAGAGGATATTGAATCATTCTTATCTGGTGATCAGAAATCTGTAGAGGTTTCAAGTAATGTACAAGGGGAAGAAATATCAAAAGAAACAAAAGCAGAAGTAAAAACATCTGCACCAGTTTCTATAGAAGGAGAATTCCCTGAAACTCGCGAGAAAATCTCTGGTATTCGAAAAGCAATCGCTAAAGCAATGGTTCATTCAAAACATACTGCTCCTCATGTAACTTTAATGGATGAGGTGGATGTGACGGAACTTGTTGCTCATCGCAAGAAGTTTAAGGATATTGCAGCGGAAAAAAATATCAAGTTAACTTACTTACCATATGTGGTGAAAGCATTAGTAAGTACATTACGTGAGTTCCCGCAATTAAATACTTCTTATGATGATGAAACAAGTGAAGTAATTCAAAAGCATTACTTTAATATTGGAATTGCAGCTGATACTGAAAAAGGATTGCTTGTTCCAGTCATTAAACATGCGGATAGAAAATCTGTATTTGCTATTTCGGATGAAATTAATTCACTTGCTGGTAAGGCACGTGAAGGAAAACTTTCACCTTCTGAAATGAAAGGTGCTTCCTGCTCTATAACGAATATTGGCTCTGCTGGTGGACAATGGTTTACTCCAGTTATTAACCATCCAGAGGTAGCAATACTTGGAATTGGTCGAATTTCAGAAAAACCTGTAATAAAAAATGGTGAAATTGTAGCTGCTCCTGTGTTAGCATTATCATTGAGCTTTGATCATCGAATGATCGATGGTGCGACTGCTCAACATGCGTTGAACCATATTAAACGTTTGCTAAGCAGTCCAGAATTATTATTAATGGAGGCGTAAAAAATGGTTGTAGGAGATTTTCCGATTGAAACAGATACTTTAGTAATTGGTTCAGGCCCTGGTGGATATGTAGCTGCAATTCGTGCAGCACAAACTGGACAAAAAGTTTTAGTAGTAGAAAAAGAATATATTGGTGGAGTTTGTTTAAACGTTGGTTGTATTCCATCAAAGGCATTAATTTCTGTTGGTCACCGTTTTGAACAAGCAAAACATGCGGACGACATGGGTATTACTGCTACTGATGTGAAAATTGACTTTTCTAAAGCACAAGCTTTCAAAGATAGCGTAGTAAAAAAATTAACAAGCGGTGTTTCTGGGTTATTAAAAGGTAACAATATCGAAGTAGTAATGGGTGAAGCATATTTTGTAGACGCTAACACTGTTCGTGTTATGGACGAAAAATCTGCTCAAACGTATACATTTAAAAATGCGATTATTGCTACTGGTTCTCGCCCAGTTGAAATCCCAACATTCAAATATTCAAAACGTGTACTTAACTCAACTGGTGCTTTAAGTTTACCTGAGATTCCAGAGAACTTAGTTGTAATTGGTGGAGGATATATTGGTACCGAATTAGGTTCTGCATATGCTAACCTAGGTTCAAAAGTAACAATTATTGAAGGCGGCGATGACATTTTAGCTGGCTTCGAAAAGCAAATGACAACAATCGTTAAAAAAGGCCTTAAGAAAAAAGGTGTCGAGATTTCAGTTAAAGCATCTGCTAAAGGTGTAGAAGAAACTGAAAATGGTGTTGTTGTAACTTATGAAGCAGGCGGAGAAGAGAAAAAAGTCGAAGCTGATTATGTATTAGTAACAGTAGGTCGTCGTCCTAATACAGACGAAATGGGTCTAGAAGAAATTGGCATTAAGTTCGGTGAACGCGGATTACTAGAAGTAGATAAACAATGCCGTACTAGCATTAGTAATATCTATGCAATCGGTGATATCGTAGCAGGACCTCAACTTGCACACAAAGCTTCTTACGAAGGTAAAGTAGCTGCTGAAGCTATTGCTGGTCAATCATCTGTTGTAGATTATTTAGCGATTCCTGCAGTTTGCTTTACAGATCCAGAAATGGCTACAGTAGGTTTAAACGAGGCGCAAGCTAAAGAACAAGGATATGATGTAGCTGCTGGGAAATTCCCATTCGGTGCAAATGGTCGTGCACTTGCACTCAATGCTGCAGAAGGTTTCGTAAAACTTGTTTCTCGTAAAGAAGATGGATTACTTCTTGGAGCTCAAATTGTAGGTCAAGGAGCTTCTGATATGATTGCTGAGCTAGGTTTAGCTATTGAGGCTGGAATGACAGTTGAAGATATCGCAATGACTATTCACGCACATCCAACATTAGGTGAAATAGCAATGGAAGCTGCTGAAGTTGTTATGGGTCACCCAATTCATATCATTTCAAAATAATTTATTTCGGAACCACTCAAAGCAACCTTGCTTTGAGTGGTTTTTTCATGTTAGTTGAAATGTCTATGATCACTCTTTTTATCATTATTGTATTAGGGTTGCTTTGAACATTACGTTTATTTCCGTGAAGGTTGTAAATATTAAACAGTCACCAAAACATAGAGTAGAAGGGACCTCACAATAGGAAAGCATAGAATCTATTTTTTAGTATCCTATCAACGAGTCTACAAAAGTTTCAAATGGACAAAAATCCTAATCTCTTAAAAAGAAAAGTCTGACCTAAACACTTAGGAAACGATTGAAAGAAGAATAGCTTTTAAAGGGAGCCAGCATTTTCTTATATGATATTATAGTAGTAATTTTCAAACAAATTATTAAAAGGATGTTACTATGGTAGAAGAAATGTAATAAAAATAAGGAGATGATTTTATGGATTTAGGATTAACAGGTAAAGTAGCAATTGTTACTGGATCTAGTAAGGGCATTGGATTACATACAGCTTTACAATTAGTGAAAGAAGGAGCAAAAGTGACTCTTTGTGCACGAGGTGAAGAAAGTTTACAAGAAGCTGCCGATTTCATCCAGCAAATAACTGGAGAAGAGGTTTTGGTTGTTCCTGCTGACATTACAAAAGAAGAACAATGCAAGAACATCATTCAGAAAACAGTGGATCATTACGGTCGTCTTGATATTCTTATTAATAATGCGGGTACTTCTTCAGCAAATCCTTTTGAATCTGTTGAAACTGCATTATGGCAAACAGATTTGGATTTAAAGCTTTTTGGTGCCATTCACACATCTAAAGCAGCGATTCCATTTATGCGTGAAGTAGGTGGAGGGGCTATTGTGAATGTAACAGCCGTATTAGGAAAAACTCCTCCTGCATCTTCTCTACCAACAACTGTTAGCCGTGCTGCTGGTATGGCATTAACAAAAGCAATGAGCAAAGATTTAGGAAAAGATAATATTCGTGTAAACACAGTATGCATCGGATTAATAAGAAGTGAGCAAATTGAGAAGCGTTGGAAAAATGAAGCACCAGATTTAAGTTGGGATGAATATTCCAAAAGTGTTGTAGGACCTACTATTCCTCTTCAGAGAATTGGGGATACATCTGAGGCTGCTAATGTCATCACTTTTTTAGTATCTGATGCAGCATCGTATGTAACTGGAACTTCCGTCAACATTGATGGTGGATCTGGTGCAGCTATGTAATTGTTATTTGCAAAATAAAACTACTTGTCAGATGAAAAGTTCATCTTCAAGTAGTTTTTTTATAGCAAATGTTTAATAACAAATCTTCTTCTAAAAAAGGGTTTGTTAACCCTAATACTATTGAATCAATTCGATGTAGAAGAAAGTTTGACAATTTTTTCAAATTAAAATTTTGATTAGATAAGACAATTAATTCAATATAGCCTTTAATAATTCCTTTTATTATGACGGTCATATCAGCAACGTGCTTATTGATGTCTTCTCCATAGACTTCAATTAATAGTGTATTCAATGCGTTATTAAGTTGGTGATCCATCTTTTGCATAAGGACAAACAATTCGGTCTCATCTGGTTTAGTTTGTTCTCTTAAGAGCATCAAGATGAAGTCAGAGTATTGTTCAATTTCTTCAAATTGGATACATAAAAAAAGTTCTAGTTTATCTTTCGGTGATATTTCCATTTCAAAAACGCTTGAGATCTTTTGAATTGCTCTATCAATAAAAATTTCAAAGATGCTAAAAAGTAAACTTTCTTTTGATTTAAAGTGTAAATAGAATGCACCTTTTGAAATACCGCAAGCTTCTGTAATTTCTTGAACAGAAGTAGACTCAAAACCGTTTTTAGCAAAGAGCTCTACCGCTTTTTCAATTATTAAAACTTTTTTGTCAGGCAAATGAACCCCTACTTCCTTATTAGTTGACGAATGACCGACTGGTCAATTACTATTATAAAGTAATGTGACTGACTGGTCAAAATATATCTATACGGGGGAAAATAATGAATTCCATCATTAACTTTGTTATGAAAAATAAACTTGCGGTATGGTTATTAACGTTAATCATTACGGCGACAGGTATTTATGCAGGAACACAAATGAAACTTGAAACTATTCCTGATATTACAATTCCAGTAGTAACCGTTACTACTGTTTACCCTGGCGCAACACCAGAACAAGTGGCAAAAGATGTATCAGAGCCATTTGAAAAAGCAGTAAGTAATTTATCAGGTGTTAAAACGGTAAGTTCCACTTCGTATCAAAATGCATCATCCCTACAAATTGAATATGAGTACGGAATTGATATGAAAGAAGCGGAAGCGGAAGTAAAAGAAGCATTAACTAATGCAAAAGTACCCGAAAGTGTTCAAGATCCTTCGGTTGCTAGAATTAGTATAAATGCATTTCCTATTATCGCTTTAAGTGTTTCTAATAGTGAAAAAGATTTAGAGGCACTTACAGATGACGTAGAAAATATTATAGTTCCACAAATTGAAGGTATTGAAGGTGTTTCTTCTGCTGCTGTTTCAGGTCAACAAGTAGAAGAAGTAAGTTTAGTTTTCGACCAAGAGAAATTGGCTCAACTTGGACTTGATGAAGCTACAGTTAAAGGAATTGTGCAAGGTACTAACATAACGATGCCTTTAGGATTATTCCAATTTGAAAAAGAGGAACAATCGGTTGTAGTTGATGGAAAGGTAGCTACATTAGAAGACTTAGAAAATCTAAAAATTCCAGTAGTTAGTCCTACAGGAATGTCTACAGTAACCTTACAAGAAATAGCTAAAATCGAATTTATAGGAAAAGCAGAATCTATCTCACGTACAAATGGGCAAGAAGCAATTGCCATTCAAATAGTAAAAGCGCAAGAAGCAAATACCGTTGAGGTAGCAAACGCTGTAAAAGATATGATTCCTGAGTTAAAAAAAGATTTTGATGGCATAGATGTTCAAATAACATTAGATCAAGGTGAACCAATAGAGGCTTCAGTAGAAACAATGGTCAGCAAAGCATTATTTGGAGCATTATTTGCAATAATTGTCATCCTATTGTTCTTAAGAAACTTTAAGTCTACAATTATCTCGATTATTTCCATTCCATTGTCTATATTAATTGCGTTTATATTATTAAACCAAATGGATATTACATTAAATATGATGACACTCGGAGCAATGACAGTTGCTATTGCTCGTGTAATTGATGATTCAATCGTAGTTGTAGAAAATATTTTCAGACGAATGAACCTTCCTGGAGAAAAACTAAGAGGGAAAGATTTAATTCGTGAAGCAACAAAAGAGATGTTTATTCCAATAACATCCTCAACTTTAGTAACAATAGCGGTATTCCTACCACTTGGGTTAGTTAGTGGTATGGTAGGGGAATTATTTTTACCATTTGCATTAACAATGGTATTTGCATTGCTTGCTTCCTTATTGGTGGCAATTACAATTGTTCCAATGCTAGCTCATACATTATTTAGAAAGAATATGGAAAATGGAAAGATGGCTCATAAAGAGTCGCAAGGTAAGCTTGCAGCCGGATATAAAAAAATATTGAATGGTGCATTAAATCATAAGCTGATTACATCCATTGCAGCGGTTGCAGCTCTAGTAGCAAGTTTATTCCTAATACCAGTAGTGGGAGTAAGTTTCTTACCTGAAGAAGAGCAAAAGATGATGTATGTAACTTATACGCCTGATGCTGGGGAAACTGCTAATGATATTAGTGCGAGTGTAGAACAAGTAGAAAATTATTTCCTAGATAAAGAACAAGTAGATATTGTTCAAGTATCTATCGGTGGCGCAAATCCAATGGCTCCAGGAGCTAGTAATGGTTCTTTGATGTTCGTTACATTCGACCCAGAAACGGAAGAATTTGCAAAAGTAAAAGAGAATGTAATGAAAGAAATTGAGGAATTTGAGGTTAAAGGAGAATGGAAATCTCAAGATTTCTCAACTAGTGGATCGAGTAATCAAATTAGTTATTTTGTATACGGTAAAAACAAAGAGGCTATTCAACCAGTAGTAGAAGATATCGCAGCTATTATGGAAGACGAGAAAGACTTAAAAGATGTAGATACAAGTTTATCAAAATCATACACTGAGTATACTTTTGTTGTTGATAAAGAAAAGTTAACGCAATATGGTTTAACGACAGCGCAAATTGGAATGAAGTTAAACCCAAATGTCCAACGAGAAGTATTAACAACCATTACAAAAGATGAACAAACAGTGGATGTATACATTGATCAACAAAAGGAAAAACAGACTTCGTTGGAAGATTTATTAGACGAAACAGTTGCGACTCCAGTTGGAATTGAGGTGCCTATTTCTGAATTAGTCCAAGTGAAAGAAGGAACAAGTGCAGATACTGTAAATCGCCGTGAAGGAAAAGTTTTCGCGAGTGTATCAGGAACATTAACTGCTAAGGATGTAGCTAAAACATCTCAAGATATTCAAGCAGAAATTGACAAATTAGATGTACCGGCAGGAGTAGAAATTAATACTTCTGGAGTTACAGAAGACATTACAGAAGCGTTTACACAGTTAGGATTGGCGATGCTAGCGGCAATTGCTATCGTCTACTTAATTTTAGTCATCACATTTGGTGGAGGGCTTGCTCCGTTTGCAATTCTATTCTCTCTTCCATTTACGACTATTGGTGCATTAGTAGGATTAGCTATTGCGGGAGAAACATTAAGTGTGTCTGCAATGTTAGGGTTGCTAATGTTAATAGGTATTGTTGTAACAAATGCCATAGTATTGATCGACCGTGTTATTCATAAAGAAAATGAAGGCCACCCTACAAGAGAAGCTATTTTAGAAGCTGGAGCGACAAGATTACGCCCTATTCTAATGACTGCTCTTGCAACTATAGGAGCTTTAATTCCACTTGCAATAGGAGCAGAAGGTAGCGGACTTATTTCAAAAGGTCTAGGAGTTACGGTTATAGGTGGTTTAACAAGTTCGACTTTACTTACTCTAATTTTTGTACCAATGGTATATGAGTTTTTTGCAAAATTTAGAAGAAAGAAAGGTTTAAATAGCTAAATAGTTTGAAGGATGTTGTGTGGAAATACTCTACACAACATCCTTTTTTTAGTGGTAAAATACATATGGAAGGGCAGGGTGATCATATTGAAACTTACAAAATGGGTAATACTTGCAGCATTGATTCTTGTACTTTCAGCTTGTAGAGCAGAAAAGGAAGAACCGACAGTAAAAAAAGAAAGCGAAGAAAAGATTGAAGTAACAGCTGACGAAGAGACTGTACAAGATACAGAAAAACAAGAAGAGGAACCTGTAGAAGAGGTACCGGAAATACTTTATGAATTAAACGAAGCAAACTGGACATTGAAACCTATTGGAGCTGCTAATCCGAAGGCTGTTTTATTAACAATTGATGATGCACCAGATAAAAATGCTTTAGAAATGGCGAAAACATTGAAAGAATTGAATGCGCCTGCCATCTTTTTTGTTAATGGACATTTTATTGAAACAGATGAAGAAAAAGCTAATTTAAAAGCGATCTATGATATGGGCTTTTCTATAGGCAATCACACGCAGACACATGTAAATTTAAAAAATAGCTCAGAGGAAGAGCAAAGAGAAGAAATAATTAGAGTAAATGAGACAGTGGAGGCAGTAACTGGAGAGAAGCCTAAATTTTTCAGAGCTCCTTTTGGTGTTAATACAGATTACAGTAGATCCTTGGTCCAAAGTGAAGGTATGCTACTCATGAACTGGACGTATGGCTATGACTGGGAAAAACAATATATGGATGCAGATAGCCTTACAGAAATCATGTTGAATACAGAATATTTGACTGATGGTGCAAACTTGTTGATGCATGATCGTTCATGGACAGCAGGTGCGTTGCCTAGTATTGTGGAAGGTTTTAGAGCAAAAGGTTATGACCTGATTGACCCACATTCTATTAAAGGAATCGAATAAAAATCTTTAAAACATTTGGGTGATACATATATTCTCCCAGATGTTTTTTTGTTCTAATAGACCGATGGAACGTAAAGGAGTAAAATATTGCATATTACTAATTGTTAGGAGCTTTAAATTGATATATATATTTAAATACTTACGAGTTGTATTTCAAATTCTTATCTTATATATGTTTTCTTTTTTAGGAACAGTTATTGTACAGTCATTACATATTAAGTTTCCAGGTAGTATTATAGGTTTGATATTACTGTTTGCCGGTTTATATTTTAAACTAATACCAATTTCATTAATAAAAGATGGAGCTGGTTTTTTACTTAGTGTATTGACCTTATTTTTTGTACCAGCCACAGTTGGTGTAATGAATTATCCAGAACTTTTGTCTTTCCAAGGTTTGTTGCTTATATTATCTGTTATTATAAGTACTATTATTACGATAATCATTTCTGGAAGAGTAGGGCAATACTTGGAGACTAAGCAAGCAGTAAAGGAGGAAGAGTAAATGGATGTAATCGCTATAATATTGGGCACTATATTAATATATTACCTTATGACTAAGATATATATGCGTTTTTCATCTCCTTTTTTATTCCCGGTGTTAACAACTACGATTATATTAATTATTCTATTAAGCTCTCTTTCCATTCCTTATGAACAATATATGCATGGAGCTAAGTGGATAGATGCGATGTTAGGTCCAGCTGTTGTAAGTCTTGCATATCCACTATATATGCAAAGAGGCATTATAAAAAAATATAAGTTCCCTATAATGACTAGTATTATTGTGGCCATGTTTTCAGGACTTATTAGTATAATATTATTTGCAAAATTATTAAGATTAGACGATGAATTAATACTTTCATTGCTATCAAAATCGATTACAACTCCTGTAGCTATGCAAATAAGTCAATCAATAGATGGAAATCCAGCTTTGACTGCTGTATTCGTAATAGTTGCAGGATTAACAGGTTCGTTATTAGGACCTTTTATCTTTAAAATTTGTCATATAGAAAAAGCGATTAGTAGAGGAGTCTCTATAGGCGGTGCTTCACACGGATTTGGTGTGGCTAAACTATCAGAATACGGGGAACAGGTCTTGTCGATGGGTTCCGTATCAATGACGCTAAGTGCGGTGTTAGGTGCTTTTATATGTCCACTATTTGCTTTAATCATATAAAAAACAGTCTTGCCAATGAGATCTTATTGCTCAGGCAAGACTGTTTTTTTTGTGTTTATTTTATTGCTTGTTGTTCTCTAATCACATGAATCATCTCTAACGTATCATCTTCGGGGCCTTGTACAGGTAGCCCTGCTTCTATGTTCATTTGAATATAATCGATATTCCCTTGCGTAATTATTTCCCCGGGAATAAAAATAGGAATTCCAGGTGGATAAACCATTACGAACTCTGCAGAAATACGCCCACTTGCTTTAACTAAAGGAATGGATTCCGTTTTCGCATAAAAAGCATCGCGTGGGGACATCGCTAAACCTGGTATATCTGGTAAAGAAACCGATGGCTCCACAATAACAGCTTCAGATTCAAATGCCGCTACCATTCTAGTGAGTGCATTGACTAAGATGTTTGCTTCTTTCTTCGTATCTCCAATAGTAAATAAGCATAGAATATTATATAAATCGGAAAGTTCAACTTCTATATTTGCATTTTCTCTTAACCAAGATTCTGCAGCATAACCAGTTATACCCAAGTTTTTTACACTTATTAATAATTTTGTTGGATCCATATCAAAGGTAGCGGAAGTTTGTAAAATTTCTTCTCCTGCACAATGCAAATGTGGTATTACATTAATACGCTTACGTGTATCTTTAGCAAGCCTTATGACCTCTCCTATTAAATCCTCCCCATGAATCGCTAATTGGCGTCTAGCAGTGTCTAATGACGCTAGAAGTGGATAGGAAGTCGAAGTTGTCGTAAGCATTGAAATAATGGATTGTACTCGTTTTGCTGAAACTAAACCTTCTCTTACGTTTAACACAGAGCTTTGTGTCATCGAACCGCCCAATTTGTGTACAGATGTAGCTGCCATATCTGCTCCTGCTTGCATAGCTGAAATTGGTAAGGAAGGATGGAAATGAATATGGACACCATGTGCCTCATCTACAACTACAGGAATCCCATGTTTATGTGAGATGTCTACAATTTTTTTTAAGTCAGCCGCAAATCCGAAATAAGTTGGATTAATAACAAGTAAACCTTTTGCATCCGGGTGTTCTTGTAGCGCTTTTTCAACAGATTCAGCAGATATCCCATGAGAAATTCCTAACACTTTATCAACTTCTGGATGGATAAAAATAGGTATTGCTCCTGCAAAAACGATTGCTGACATAATAGATTTATGAACATTTCGTGGGACTAGTAATTTATCTCCAGGACCACAAATAGTAAGAATCATCGTCATAATGGCACCACTCGTACCTTGGACAGAGAAAAATGTATGATCTGCTCCGAAGGCTTCAGCAGCCAAATGTTGTGCTTTTTTTATAGCACCTTTAGGAGAGTGTAAGTCATCTAAAGGAGCAATATTGATTAAATCTATGGAAAGTACATTATCTCCAACAAACTCTCGAAATGCAGGATCCATCCCTTTCCCTTTTTTATGCCCAGGAATATGAAACTGGATAGGATGACGGTTACGATGCTTCAATAATGCATCGAACAAAGGAGTTTCTAATTGTGACAACGCTCATACCACCTCTAATATTATTTTTTGTCTAGTTTAATGACATTAATTACTACAAATTTTGACATAATACAACAACTTCAAACACTTTTTTTAAAACAAATGAATTATAGCACTTCGTTAATTCTATTACTATAAAAATATTTGTGAATTGATTCAAGTGATTAATTATTTTACACTTAAAATCAAGGGAGGGAATAGGATGAATTTTCAAACAAATGTAACAGATCTACTAGGGATAGAATATCCAATTATTCAAGGTGGACTTGCCTACTTGGCATATTCGGACTTATGTGCGGCAGTATCAAATGCAGGTGGACTCGGTCAAGTGACGGCAATGAGCTTAAAAACACCAGAAGAATTAAGAGAGGAAATTAAAAAAGTAAGAGAGTTAACAGATAAACCATTTGGAGTAAATTTTGCTATTGGACAAACAGGACGACCTTATGAACATATGCTGCAAGTGGCAATTGATGAAAACGTTCCTGTTATTTCAATGACTGGTGGAAATCCTGCTCCAATATTAGAGGCTTTGGAAAAAACGTCCATTAAAAAATTAGTATTGGTAGCGGCAAAAAGACAAGCACAAAAAGCGGAGCAGCTTGGTGCTGATGCAGTAATGGTAGTCGGACAAGAAGGTGGGGGGCACCTTGGAAGAGATGATATAGGTTCTATGGTACTAATCCCACAGGTTGTAGACGCAGTATCGATTCCGGTAATAGCATCTGGTGGAATAGCAGACGGACGAGGTTGGATGGCAGCACATGCATTAGGGGCTGAGGGAATCGAAATGGGTACTCGTTTCATCGCTACTAAGGAGTGTGTACATGCATCTCCTGTATATAAAAATGCCATATTAGAAAGTGGAGAAACAGACACAGTAGTTATTAAAAGGTCGATCGGAGCTCCAGCTAGAGCGCTTAAAGGTAGTTGGACCCAAACGATTCTGAGTATTGAAAAGGAAAATCCGACATATGATGCTTTAAAGGACTATATTAGTGGTGAGGCAAACAAACAATTCATTTATGAAGGTAACGCTGAAAAAGGATTTGGATGGGCTGGTCAAGGGGTCGGATTGATAAATAACATCCCTTCTGTACAAGAATTATTTCAACAAATGGTTTCAGATGCTACAGAAATAAGGAAAAAATGGTCATTATAGGAGGTTGAGGAAATGGAATATACATATCCATTCTCCATTGACTGGTCGACAGAAGAAATAGTTGATGTCGTTCAGTTTTTCGAGGCAATTGAAAAAGCTTATGAAAAGGGTATAAAACGAGAGGAATTATTGAAAAAGTATCGTCGTTTTAAAGAAATAGTCCCTTCTATTGCAGAAGAAAAAACGTATTTTCGTGATTTTGAAAAAGAAAGTGGATATGCAAGTTATCCCATCATAAAACAAATGAAAGAAAAAGATGATAGCACCATTATAAAAGGTTAATGTAAACAGACTTTATGTAAAATGTTTTCCATCCAGTTAAAAATAAACAAGCCCCTTTAAAAAAGGGGCTAATTATCAAATTATTTAGTAGCGCGTGCTACTTTCATATTTGTCATTGTTTTATAAATAGGTAAAAGCTGCTCAAAAGTATCTTCCACTATTCGCAAAAATTCTTCTTCCGTTAGTTTAACTGCTTCTTCCCTAGGGATATGTCTACCCACTAGAAACTCTCCTTTTTTTACATCACGAAGGCGAGTCAATAATTGCTCAAGTTCCGTTTTCTTGGCTTCCTTTAAAGGTATAGCATCCTGCTTCATATGATCTCCCGATACAATAAAATCCTTAGGAAGTTTATTGAACAACGCTTTTTTCTTTAATAAGCGTTCAGCAATAGCAACTTTATCTGGGGCTTCATAAATAACAGCCACAATAATAAATAAATGGCTTCCCCAAAGTCCTATTTGAAAATGAGGTAAAGCTTTATATCCTCGTTTATAAGGAGAAAATGCTACCCAACTGTCCTTTGGAGGATTGACGGAACGCCTTGCATGTTTTGCAACATGGGCAAAATATTCATCACCAAGAACACCAGAAAAATAGAGGCTATAACGTTCACCTAATAATTCAAACTTTGGTCTTATATTTGAGATGAGTGCTTCCATTCTATTTTCTAACCCATCTATTTGAAATACATTAAAATCTTTACTTTCCCAAAATTGATTGCTCATTTTATAACTCCTTTCAATTCCTATGTTTATTTTATAGCAAATATGGGTAAAAATCTTGTAAGTAGGATTTTAAAGTTGCCAATAATTTATAGTCAGCATAAATTATTAAAAAAGTTCCGAATATTACGAAACAACTCAAAAGAGAAGGGGTGTTAGTTATGAGACAGGTTGTTCACATTATTCGTAAAAATGACTTGGAAAAAGAAAAAATTCAAACTTTGAAATTGGAATTGGATTATGAATTGGCGACTCTTTTTGATGCCATGACAGATGAGAGTGAAGATGACATTAATAAGTCAAAGGAAAGACTTAAAGAAATACATCAACAGTTAGGAGAACTTAATGCGCTCAACTGATGATATAATTTCGGATACCAGATAAAAAACACCTGCTATTTAAAAGACAGCCGGTGTTTTTTTCTTTATACTGAATAGTAGATGGGAAGAAAGGGTGGGAGCAGTGGATATACATAAGTTAGATAAATATGCTAAGTCGCTCATTAAAGAAGCTGCGGGTAGAATACAAGCATCTTTTACTACTGAGCTTATTATTGAAACAAAATCCGAAGCAAACGATTTGGTTACAAATATTGATAAAGAAACGGAACAATTTTTTATAAGCCATATAAAAAAGGATTTTCCTGAACATCGAATCTTTGGAGAAGAAGGATTTGGTGACGATATTCAAGATTTAAATGGGTATGTCTGGATGTTGGATCCAATAGATGGAACAATGAATTTTATTCATCAAAAAAAGAACTTTGCTATTTCACTAGGTATTTATAAGGATGGAGTAGGGCTACTTGGCTATATTTATAATGTGATGGAAGATGATTTAATATCTGCATCGCTTGGTGAAGGAGCATATTATAATGATTTACGAATACCAAACGTAGAGAAAGCAAGGATTGAACAATCCATTATTGGAATTAATGCCAGTTGGGTAGTACCAAATAAATACATTGAACATGATGGGATGATTAAGCTTTTACAAACAGTACGTGGAACTAGATCTTACGGGTCAGCTGCATTGGAAATAGCCTATATTGTAACTGGAAAACTGGATGCCTATATGTCGATGCGGCTATCACCATGGGATATAGCAGGTGGAATGGTCGTTGCAAAAGAGGTGGGGGCGATTGTTACGGATTTGGCAGATAAACCAATAAATTTATTGACACAAAATACTTTTTTAATTGCAAAGCCGGGTCTTCATAAGGAATTAGTAACAAATTATATAAAATTAAAATAAAAATCGTCGGCAAGAAAACTCTTGTCGACGATTTATTATAGTAGACCTTGATCTCTCATTTTTTTCTTTGTTTTAAAACCATATCCCATAACCACGCAAAGTAAGACAAGTCCTAGTATTACTAATGGGATACTTCTAAGTGCAATCGCAATTCCAACAAAAGCCATAGATAATATTGCACCAAGAGAAAATAGAACAAAAATCCATTTAATGTTGCCCAAAATGATTACCTCCAAAAAATAATGATAAAAAATATTATTACTTTAGTTTCACTTGTGCTATAATAACACAGTTATGGACGCGAAAAAAAGAATATGGAGTGGAAATATGACAAAAATTCGTCAAGATTTACGAAACATTGCAATTATAGCACACGTTGACCATGGAAAAACGACACTAGTCGATCAATTATTAAAACAATCTGGTACATTTCGTTCAAATGAACACGTTGAAGAACGTGCAATGGACTCGAATGATATTGAGCGTGAACGCGGTATTACGATTTTAGCTAAAAATACAGCAGTAGATTATAATGGTTCTCGCATCAATATCCTGGATACACCTGGACATGCTGATTTCGGCGGTGAGGTAGAACGTATCTTAAAAATGGTAGACGGCGTTTTACTAGTTGTCGATGCATATGAGGGGTGTATGCCTCAAACGCGTTTCGTATTGAAAAAAGCATTAGAACAAAAATTAACACCAATCGTTGTAGTTAACAAAGTAGATAAAGATTCTGCTCGTCCACTAGAAGTAGTAGATGAAGTTTTAGAACTATTAATAGAATTAGGTGCAGATGAAGATCAATTAGAATTCCCAGTTGTATATGCTTCTGGTGTAAACGGTACTGCTTCATTAGATCCAGACCCTGCTAACCAAGAAGAAAACATGAAATGTCTATTCGACATGATTGTCGAAGCAATTCCAGCACCGATTGATAACTCAGACGAACCACTACAATTCCAAGTAGCTTTACTTGACTATAATGATTATGTAGGACGTATTGGTATTGGTCGTGTATTCCGCGGAACAATTGAAGTAGGGCAACAAATTTCTCTTATGAAACTAGATGGCTCGGTGAAAAATTACCGTGTAACAAAAATTTTCGGTTTCTTTGGATTAAAGCGTGAAGAAATCCAGTCAGCTAAAGCAGGAGATTTAATTGCGGTATCTGGTATGGAAGAAATTAATGTAGGTGAGACAGTTTGTCCTACAGACCATCCTGAAGCTTTAACACCATTACGTATCGATGAACCAACTCTACAAATGACATTCTTAGTAAATAACTCACCATTCGCTGGTCGTGAAGGTAAATGGGTTACTTCACGTAAAATAGAAGAACGTTTACGTGCTCAATTACAAACAGATGTATCATTACGAGTTGAAGATACAGACTCTCCTGATGCTTGGACAGTTTCTGGTCGTGGTGAGCTTCACTTATCGATTTTAATCGAAAATATGCGTCGTGAAGGATATGAATTACAAGTTTCCAAACCGAAAGTAATTATTAGAGAAATTGATGGTGTAAAATGCGAACCTGTTGAGCGTGTTCAAATTGATGTGCCAGAAGATAGTGTAGGTTCAATTATCGAATCTATGGGTACTCGTAAAGGTGAAATGATTGACATGGTCAACAATGGTAATGGTCAAGTTCGTTTGATCTTCATGGTTCCTGCTCGTGGATTAATCGGGTATACTACTGAATTTATGTCTCTGACTAAAGGATTTGGTATCATTAACCACACTTTTGATAGTTATCAACCAGTAGTTTCAGGACGTGTTGGTGGACGTCACCAAGGAGTACTTGTTTCAATGGAAACTGGTAAAGCATCAACTTATGGAATGATGCAAATAGAAGATCGTGGTACATTATTCGTGGAACCAGGTACTGAAATTTACGAAGGTATGGTTGTCGGAGAGAATACTCGTGATGCTGATATCACTGTTAATATTACAAAAATGAAACAAAAAACGAATATTCGTTCAGCTAACAAAGATCAAACAAACGTGATTAAAAAACCTCGTATTTTAACTCTTGAAGAAGCGATAGAATATTTAGGCGAAGATGAGTATCTAGAAATTACTCCTCAATCAATTCGTTTACGTAAACAAATTTTAGATAAAAATGAACGCGAACGTGTCGCAAAGAAAAAGAAAAATGCAGAACTGGAATAGGAACTGAAAGGGTGAAAAACCTTGGAGGAAAAGCAATTCGTATTTGGTAGAATGTCTAGTATTGCAAGATATATTTACGAGGCAATGCCATCCTACGATATAGCGGGTTATGTATTATTTTTAGTGATTTTCTTGCTATCCGTCCTTGTTTATAAGCTAGGATTTGCAAAAAAATTACGTATTGGTCAAAATATAGTCATTTATGCGTTTTTATTTATCGGATGTTTGATGCTAACATTTTTAGCTTTTTTCCTTCCTGTTGTAGAAGGGCTAATTGTTGCAGCATTAATCCTCATTATTTATAAAATTCGCTTACGACTTGAGAAAAGAAAAAGCTCGACTACTTAGTGTAGTCGAGCTTTTTCTTTTCTAGTTAAAATTCATTTTCAATAAGCTTTGAAGTTTTGTAAAAAATAAATTTGCCGGTCGCTAATCGGTCAAGTGTTTTTTCTTCTATTCTGTCATGGCAGGTTGGACACATATAAGTGTGAATAGGTCGATTTCTTAATTTCTTCGCTAATGGCAAGTCATTTGGAAGCTCGTCAATTCGGTCGCAAATGGCACATTGTACCTTCATAAAGCTACCTCCTATTCTATACGAAATGCTGTAATATTATTGATGGGGTTATTGATATTGGATCCATCTTTTTTTAGTATGTGAACAGGACCATCTTCTCGTAGTGGCTTTCCTTTATGGCTAAACTTCAATAAGAGGGAGTCTAGTTCTTTTAAAGAAAATGTATGTTCACTATCAGTAGTTTCCACAACAAGTGTAGTAGCATCATTTAAAGGCTCAGCATTTAAAATGAATTGCTTTAGGTCAATACCAAAAGTACTTGTTAATACTTTTGTGCGCTCGTATTTTTTTTCAGTTTTTAATGTCGGTGGGTTAGTTGAGCCTTCAATGATTTCTCGAGACCAATGAGCAGAAGTAACTTTTGTATACTCCTCTAACTCATCTTTATATTCGTACTTACCAGAAAAGAAATCATCCAAATCGATTCTACGATCATCAAAAATCCATACGGTAGGATCTAAAGTAATATTAAATTTTACTGCACCCTTAATAGGAATAATTTGTTCCAAAACAATTGCCTCCTCTAGACTATCTAATCTATATAAGTATACCTTTAAATCGAAAAGTCTCAAAGAATAATTAATTATATCAAAATGTAAGATGAGAGAACACTTGCATTTTTCTTACGCAAAAGATACACTTTAGGGAGGTAAAACAATTAGAAATTATAATAATGGGGGCGTCCTCATGGATACTAATATACAAATTTCGTATCAAGATAAAGCATTAGAGCTTTTGAAAAAAGATGCGGAAAAGATTGCACAACTTATAAAAGTGCAGATGGATAACTTAACGATGCCTCAATGCCCTCTCTATGAAGAGGTTCTGGACACTCAAATGTTTGGTTTGTCACGTGAAATTGACTTTGCGGTAAAGCTAGGGCTTTTAGAGAAAAGTGAAGGAAAAGAAATTATAGCTTCACTTGAAAAAGAGTTATCAATTTTACATGAGATCCATACAGAAAAATAATTATAAAACTCAAACAAAAATACTGTTTGAGTTTTTTTTCTAGAAATATTTATTTGTTATATTAAAATAATAGTTTTAAATTATGAAATAGAGGTTTTAAAATGATTCCGTATATTAAACGTTATGTAAAAAACTTTGATTATCCGTTATTCTTTGTTTATTTGTTACTTTGCCTATTTGGTTTAGTAATGATATATAGTGCTAGTTTTGGTTGGTCGGTTCTTAATTATGGTTGGGAACCCGACTATTTTTTTAACAAGCAAAAGCTAAACTTATTACTTTGTATTCCAGTTTTCTTCCTGACTGCTTTTTTTCCGTATAAACATTATAAAAATAAAGTTGTAATGCAGTTAATGCTACTCGTGATGTTTACGCTTTTATTTTTAGTGCATTTTATTGGTTCGGGTGGGGAAAGTGGTTCACAGAGTTGGATTCACTTAGGTTTTGGTAATATTCAACCATCAGAAGTTGCGAAAATTGTAATAGTTTTATATTTTGCAGGGATATTTACGAAGAAATATGAAAATGGAACATTAGATAAACTAAACGAATCTGTTGGGCCGCCTCTCATCGTGTTATTTTTTGTATTTGTGTCAATTATGATGGAAACAGATGTAGGAAATACAATGATAATTAGCTTTGTTGCAATTTCTGTAATTGCTGCTAGTGGAATAAAATTTAAGTCATTTTCCAAAATTATTGGATTAATTGGTATGGTAATTACATTAGGTCTCGTTGCGATTTACTTGATGAAGGATACTTTATTGACTCCACATAGAAGAGGCAGACTAGAAGCTTTCTTTAATCCTTTTGATTATGAACAAGGCTATGGCTATCAGATTGTAAATGGTTATATTGCGATAGGTTCTGGTGGTTTAAAAGGTTTAGGGTTGGGGAACTCGAATCAGAAATTTGGATATCTTCCGGAACCACATACGGATTTTATAATGGCAATTATTGCCGAGGAACTTGGGATTATAGGGGTATTAATCGTTTTATTAGGACTGTTTTTTCTTGTATTTAAGGCAATAATGATTGCCATCACTACAAAAGATCCTCAGGCTCGTATGATAGCTGCTGGAATTGGTAGTATTATAGGATTTCAAACATTTGTTAACTTAGGTGGCATGCTGGGAATAATCCCACTTACCGGAGTGCCTTTACCGTTTATCAGTTACGGGGGGACCTCCATTATATTGTTATCCGCAGCAATGGGGATACTGATGAATGTCTCAATGTTTGTAAAGTATGAGAAAACCAAAGGATAAGATAAGGGGTGTAGGGATGAAAAAAATCAATAAAATAGTAGTCGCTAACAGAGGGGAAATAGCGATTCGAATTTTCCGGGCTTGTACAGAGTTAAATCTACGTACAGTAGCTATTTATTCAAGAGAAGATATTGGCTCTTTTCATCGATTTAAATCAGATGAATCTTACTTGGTTGGAGATGGAAAAAAACCAATTGACGCTTACTTGGATATAGAAGATATTATCCGAATAGCGAAAAAAAGTAATGCTGATGCTATTCATCCAGGATATGGTTTTCTTTCAGAGAATGTTGACTTTGCAAGACGTTGTGAGGAAGAAGGCATCATCTTTATTGGACCTACATCAGAGCATCTCGATATGTTTGGAGACAAAGTTAAAGCACGTGATCAGGCTGTGAAGGCTGGTATACCTGTTATTCCAGGAAGCGATGGTCCAGTAGAAAATTTGGAAGATGTTCGTGCGTTTGGTAAAGCACATGGCTATCCGCTAATGATTAAAGCTTCTCTTGGTGGCGGAGGACGTGGAATGCGTGTCGTTCAAACAGAAGAGGAATTGGATAGTGCATATGAACGTGCAAAATCAGAAGCAAAGGCGGCATTTGGATCAGATGAAGTGTACGTAGAAAAATTCATTGATCAGCCAAAACATATAGAAGTCCAAATTCTTGGAGATAATCAAGGTAATCTCATCCATTTGTATGAACGGGACTGTTCGATTCAAAGAAGACATCAAAAGGTGGTAGAGATTGCTCCTTCTAATTCTTTGAGTTCCGAATTACGAGATAGCATTTGCCAAGCTGCAGTTCAGTTGATGAAAAATGTATCTTACATAAATGCAGGAACAGTTGAATTTTTAGTAACGGAAAATGATTTTTATTTTATTGAAGTAAATCCTCGTATACAAGTAGAACATACGATAACAGAAATGATTACTGGTGTTGATATTGTACATGCACAAATCAAAATCGCTGATGGTTTAGCTTTAAACAGTGAAGAAATGGGAATTCCGAGTCAGGATAATATTCCACTCTTTGGTTTTGCGATTCAGTCACGTGTAACAACAGAAGACCCATTGAATAATTTTATGCCTGATACAGGAAAGCTTATGGTTTATCGGTCAGGTGGTGGTTTTGGTGTACGCTTAGATGCTGGAAACGGGTTTCAAGGAGCTGTTATCACTCCTTATTATGATTCATTGTTAGTGAAGGTTTCGACTTGGGGCATGACATTTAAAGAAGCTGCAGCTAAAATGGACAGAAATTTGCAGGAATTCAGAATAAGAGGGATAAAAACTAATATTCCTTTTTTAGAAAATGTTGTAAAGCATCCAAGCTTCCTTTCAGGAAAATTTAATACAAGTTTTATTGATTCAACTCCTGAACTATTTTTATTCCCTAATAGGAAAGACCGTGGAACAAAGCTATTAAATTATATTGGTAATGTTTCTGTTAATGGTTTTCCTGGTGTGGAGAAGAAAAAATCTAAACCTATTTTTAGTAATGCAAGAAAACCAAAAGTTGACTTAACAACAATACCTACAATTGGAACAAAACAAATTTTAGAGCAACATGGCCCAGAAGGGGTAGTCAACTGGGTGAAGGAACAAAAAGGTGTATTACTAACAGACACAACTTTTAGGGATGCCCATCAGTCACTTCTCGCGACGCGTGTTCGATCGTACGATATGTTTGAAATAGCAACAGAATCAGCCCATGGGATGCATGACTTGTTTTCTTTTGAAATGTGGGGAGGAGCTACGTTTGACGTTGCCTACCGTTTCTTAAAAGAGAATCCATGGGATCGTTTACTAAAAATGCGACAAATGATTCCAAATGTTCTTTTTCAAATGTTATTCCGAGGGGCAAATGCTGTTGGATATAAAAACTATCCGGATAATGTCATTCGAGAGTTTATTCAAGAGTCGGCAGAAGCAGGTATAGATGTATTCCGAATTTTTGATAGCCTGAACTGGATCAAAGGGATGGAAGTTGCAATAGATGCTACTCGACAATCTGGAAAGATAGCTGAGGCGGCTATATGCTACACAGGAGACATTTTAGATGACTCACGTGCCAAATATACGGTGCAGTACTATAAAAATATGGCAAAAGAGTTAGAAGCCGCAGGAGCGCATATTTTGGCGATTAAGGACATGGCGGGTCTATTAAAGCCAGAAGCGGCTTTTAGATTGATTAGTGAACTTAAAAGCACAGTGGATCTACCAATTCATCTGCATACACATGATACAAGTGGAAACGGAATTTATATGTATGCAAAAGCTATAGAAGCTGGAGTAGATATTGTAGATACGGCTTTAGGTGCGATGGCTGGTTTGACATCTCAACCGAGCGCAAGTACATTGAGTTATGCGTTAAAAGGGAGCAACAGAGAAGTTATCGGTGATATAAATGCTTTTGAAAAGTTATCCTATTATTGGGAAGATGTACGTAAATACTATCAAGATTTTGAAAGTGGAATGATGAGTCCGCATACAGAGATTTATGTACATGAAATGCCAGGAGGACAATATAGTAATCTTCAACAACAAGCAAAGGGTGTAGGACTAGGCGAACGCTGGGAAGAAGTAAAAGAGATGTATTCTCGAGTTAACTTACTCTTTGGAGACGTGGTAAAAGTTACGCCTTCATCTAAAATTGTTGGGGATATGGCGCTGTTCATGGTACAAAATAATCTGGATGAAATTTCAGTGATAACACGAGGAAAAACGATTGATTTCCCTGACTCTGTTATCGAGTTTTTTGAAGGGTATATTGGTCAGCCGTACGGTGGGTTCCCAAAAGAACTGCAAGAAGTAATATTAAAGGATCGTCAGGCAATTACAGTAAGACCTGGAGAATTACTGGAGCCTATTGATTTTAAAGCAGTGAGAGAAGAATTATTCAATAAACTAGGACGCCCTGTAACGAGTCAAGAAATTTTAGCATATACGCTTTATCCTAAAGTATTCGATAAATATGCTACTACAGAAAAGAACTTCGGAGATGTTTCAGTACTAGATACACCCACTTTCTTATATGGCATGAAGCTTGGAGAAGAAATCGAAGTAGAGATTGAAGTAGGAAAGACTTTAATGATTAAATTGGTTTCTATTAGTGAGCCAACTCACGATGGCAACAGAATTATCTACTTTGAATTGAATGGTCAGCCACGTGAAGTTTCCATTCAAGATCTGACAATCGAAGTTAGTCATTTGTCTCGACCGAAAGTAGATGTAACTAATGAGCAACATATAGGTGCAACTATGCCAGGTACTGTACTAAAAGTAGCTGTTTCGATTGGAAGTAAAGTGAAAAGAGGGCAACACTTACTTATTACGGAAGCAATGAAGATGGAAACAACAGTTCAAGCACCTTTCAACGGAGTAATTAAAGAGATTCATGTAGTCGCAGGAGAAGCTATTTCCACTGGTGATTTATTAATTGAAATAGAAAAAGAATAATTATAAAGACTGTTTGATATAAATTGTCAAACAGTCTTTTTGATGTGAGTAAAACTATTTCCAGCATAAACGACTTAGACGTCGCAAGAGCGCGAAGGATGTGAGAGCGACAAAGGAGAGATTCATACTGGGTAGCGTGCGGCAAGCGCATATACGAATTTCTAATTTCTATGGAGCGGAATCATTGGGCTTAGGTGAAAGGGGAATCTACTCTTTATTGGCATTCGCGCTGGCCGCACGTCCGCAAGTGCCGCTGTATGCACTAGCGTATTTCTCTGTTTCATATGGCTGGCAATGCGCGAATACCAGTATCTTCTCTAATAATAAAGTAGATTCTGTTATATGGTTGTTAATCAATAATCCTGAGTAGGCTTATCTTTTTAATGGATTGTTTCAATTTAAACTGATGCATCCAAGATGTGCGCGTTACTCATCGCAAGAGGCGAAAAATGATTTCCCGGAAAGGTTGTGATAGCGACAGATGAGCGATTCATTCAACGGAGGCTTAGACGTAGCGTGCGGCAAGTGCACATACGTTTCCAACTCTTAATCTCTATTAGGAAATATCAATTATATTAAAGTTTAGACTAGTAGCTAATCTTAACGAGATATACCAAAAAAGCGTGGAGAGAAGGACAACGTCTCTTCTCTCCACGCTCATAGGAATTGGTTTAGTATCTTTAATTGTCACTAGCGAACAGTTAATGATCAAATAAGGACAAAGGTGAATCGGCTTATTATTTTTTCATCCGACTTCTAGATAAAAGTAAAATCATATAGCAGAGCAATCCGAAAAGTAATGAAACAAATAAAGAATGCAATAATGCGATATAAAGATTAAGTTTAGTTAATACTACTAGCATACCAGTAGAACCTTGTAACAGAACAAGAATTAATGCAATAATCCAGCCCCAATAAAGAGCACGTTGATCTTTATAGTTCTTAATTACATGAATAGCAATAATCAATATCCATATGATTATCAAGCCAGCTGCAGCACGATGCCCCATCTGAACCCACTCATATAAATTGGTAGGTAGTGTAAACTCGTCATTTCTACATAAAGGCCAATCTTTACAAACCAAACTTGCCTCTGTGTGCCTTACTAATGCACCAGTATAAACTACTATATATGAATATAATGTGACTCCGATTGTATGAAACTTTAAAGTTTTACCAATTCTAATTTTATCTGTGTCAAATTTTCTATCAACTTCAAAGACCAGTAAGGTCAATAATAAGACTGCTGCAAAAGAAATGAGTGATATTCCAAAATGTAGTGCTAGAATGAAATCGCCTTGACCCCACTTAACTTGTGCTGCTCCAATTAAAGCTTGTAGAACCAAAAAGAAAATTGCCATAAATGATAAAAACTTTGTTTCGCGAACATTTCCCAATGCACGCCATGCCCAAACTGCCAAAGCTACAATAAGTATTCCAACAGCACCTGTAACAAGTCTGTGTGAAAATTCAATAAGTACTTCTGTCGTTATTTCATCAGGTATTAGTTGTCCATTACAGCCTGGCCAATGTCTACCGCAACCCATTCCACTGTCGGTTTTGGTTACAAGAGCTCCACCTAATAGAATGAGAAGCATACCAACTGTAGAGGCCACAGCCAACCATTTTAAACTTTTGTGAATGTGCAATATGCCACCTACTTTATGTATCTTGATCGTCTTAAAAAGACGGTATCTGCCTTTTGATAATATCGAAACATAGAAGAAAATACAATGTTTATCATTTAATGAATAGGGTATGATAATGCCATTTCACAAATTGTTCATAAATTCGTGCCTTAACCTTCACAAATAATAAAAAGAAATGATTTACTATTAATATTGTTGTATTGTTTAGGAGAATCTTTTAATACTTATAAGTCGAAAAACATATTTCGCTATAGAAATTAGAGATGATTTTCGATATAGTAAAAGATAGCGGAATATGCTTACAACTTTGAAAGGAGGGGGCAGCATGTCGAATAGTCAATCAATTACCGCGAATACCGAGACTGACAAAAATCCAGAAACAGCGTCATTCATTAAAGACTTTCTTGCACTTATTAAGATTGGGATTGTAAATTCAAATCTAATAACGACGTTTACTGGTATTTGGTTAGCTTTTCAATTTACTAACCGAAATTTTCTTCATGAATTAGATTTGTTGTTCTACACACTATTTGGGGCGGCTTTAATTATCGCTGGATCAGGTGCGATGAATAACTATATTGATCGTGATATAGATCCTATTATGAAGAGTAAAAGAGCAAGACCAACTGTTACTGGAAGGTTTAATCCTACGGCCGTGCTGATAACTTCTCTTACTTTGTTAGTTGTAGGTGAAATTTTGTTATTTATGGCTTCAACTTCTGCGGGAGTTTGGGGACTTGCTGGTATCATTAGTTATGTAGTTCTTTATTCCATGTGGTCAAAAAGAAAACATGTGAGTAACACAGTAGTCGGCAGTATTTCTGGTGCAATTCCACCTTTAATTGGATGGGGAGCAGTAGAACCTGGTTTAAGCCTTGGAGCTCTAGCTCTGTTCTTAATAATGTTCGTGTGGCAACCACCGCACTTTTATGCACTAGCTATGAAACGAACAGAGGAATACAGAGCAGCTAATATTCCAATGCTTCCAGTTGTAAAAGGATTTGAACGTACGAAGCGTTCTATGCTTTTATGGGTAATATTCTTATTCCCATTACCATTTTTGCTAATGGAACTTGGAACATTCTTCATCGTATTAGCTACAGCTCTTAATATAGGTTGGCTCATACTTGCTATTAAAGGTTTCCGAGCTGAAGACGATTTGAAATGGGCTACTCGTATGTTTGTTTATTCATTAAACTATATGACCATCCTGTTCGTATCAATGATAATCTTCTCTATCTTTATTTAACTACTGGAATTCTTTCTTTAATCAATAAGAATTCATATAGAACAGAACCACAGTCCAACTGCACATGAATACAACTATGAAAGAGGGGTTTGATTTAGCTATGATGAAAGGGCTTAAAAAATGGCGACTTTTTTCACTGTTAGCAGCTCTTACGATTTTTCTATCGGGTTGTGGCGAAGAATATCTATCTACGCTTACACCTGCAGGACAAGTCGGAAGGGATCAATTTAACTTACTATTACTGTCATCTGCTATTATGGCTTTAGTTATTATAGTAGTAGTAATTATTTATGTTCTTGCACTAGTGAAATTCCGTCGTAAAAAAGTAGGAGAAAACGTCATTCCAAAGCAAGTGGAAGGAAGTCATACTCTAGAAATTATTTGGACAGTTATTCCTATTCTTCTATTATTAGTACTTGCTGTTCCAACTGTTTATTTAACTTATAAGCATGCGGATGTCGCAGGAATGGAAAAAGTAGATGAGGAAGGTAACAAAACAGCAGTTACTGTAAATGTTACAGCAAAATTATACTGGTGGGAGTTTGAATACCCAGATTTAGGTGTAGTTACTTCTCAGGAATTAGTAGTTCCTACTGATGAAAAAGTGTACTTTAATTTAAAAGCTGCAGATGTTAAGCACTCATTCTGGATTCCATCAGCTGGTGGTAAAATGGATACAAACGTGGAAAATGTAAACCAATTCTATTTAGAATTTGATGAAGCTTCTGCTGGATTAGAACAAGGCGTTTTCTATGGTAAATGTGCTGAACTTTGTGGTCCTTCACATGCTTTGATGGATTTCAAAGTTAAAACTATGGAAAGAGAAGATTTTAACGCATGGGTAGAGTCTGCTAAAACAACAGAACCTACTGCTGAAGGCGAACTTGCTAAATCTGGTGAAGAAATCTTTAACACAAGTTGTATCGCTTGTCATGCAACTTCTGCTGCAGGTACTGGTGGTGGAGTAGGTCCTAACTTAGCTGCATTTGGAGACCGTAACCGTGTTGCAGGATTCATGGAGCATAACGAAGAAAACTTAAAAGCTTGGATCAATGATCCACAAAGTCACAAACCAGGCAACCTAATGCCACAGCCTGAAGCAATCAACAATGGCAACAAATTTAGTGAAGAGCAATTAGATGCTCTTGCGGAATATTTAATGGGATTATCTATTGAAAAGTAAATCAATAGATAAAAATAAAGGAGGTTAAAGTTGTGAGTTCAATCGCTAAGAAAAAAGGCTTTGGCGCAACTTTATGGGACTATTTAACAACGGTTGACCATAAAAAAATCGCTGTCCTTTACCTCGCTGCCGGCGGATTGTTTTTTGTAATCGGTGGTATCGAGGCAATGCTTATTCGTATACAATTGGCAAAACCGGACAATGATTTTGTAAGTGCTGGTTTATTTAACGAAATTATTACAATGCATGGTACAACAATGATCTTTCTAGCAGCCATGCCAATATTATTTGGATATATGAATGCTGTTGTGCCTTTACAAATTGGTGCACGTGACGTTGCATTCCCATTCTTAAATGCACTTGGTTTTTGGTTATTCCTTTTTGGTGGTATCTTCCTTAACCTATCTTGGTTTATGGGTGGAGCACCTGATGCTGGATGGACTTCTTATGCATCTCTATCGCTAGCATCCGAAGGTCATGGGATTGACTTTTATGCACTAGGACTTCAAATATCCGGTGCCGGTACATATATAGCCGGTATTAACTTTCTTGTAACAATTATTAATATGAGAGCTCCTGGTATGACATACATGCGTATGCCATTAATGACTTGGACTACATTTGTTGCAAGTGCGTTAATATTATTCGCTTTCCCACCTTTAACAATTGGATTATTTTTCTTAATCTTTGACCGTATGTTTGGAGCAAACTTCTTTGACCATACAATGGGTGGTAATACAATTATTTGGGAGCATTTATTCTGGATATTTGGGCATCCTGAAGTATATATCTTAATATTGCCTGCATTCGGTATTTTCTCAGAAATCTTTGCAATATTCTCACGTAAACGTTTATTTGGTTACTCATCCATGGTATTTGCTACAGTATTAATTGGATTCTTAGGATTCATGGTTTGGGCTCACCATATGTTTACAGTTGGATTAGGACCAACAGCTAATGCGATTTTTGCTGTTGCTACAATGGCTATTGCTGTGCCAACAGGTATGAAAATCTTTAACTGGCTTCTTACGATCTGGGGAGGTAGTATTAAAGTAACTACTCCAATGCTTTATGCATTAGGATTCATTCCTTCATTCGTAGCAGGTGGGGTTACTGGTGTTATGCAAGCTGCAGCACCTCTTGACTATCAGTTACACGATTCATACTTTATCGTTGCCCATTTCCACTATGTAATCGTTGGTGGGGTAGTACTGGCAATCTTAGCAGCATTGCACTTATATTGGCCTTTAATGTTTAACCAAATGTTAAGTGAAAAACTTGGTGTATGGACATTCTGGTTCTTCTTTATCGGTTTCCATCTTACTTTCTTTATTCAACATTTCTTAGGTCTAATGGGTATGCCACGTCGTGTTTTCACTTATGGAGCAAATCAAGGTTGGGATCTATTCAACCTAATCAGTTCAATCGGTGCGATTTTCATGGCAATTGGTGTAATCATTTTAGTAATCAATATTATCATTACAGTTGTTAAGAATGTTCCTGTTGGAAGAGATCCTTGGGAAGATGGCCGTACATTAGAATGGGCTATTCCACAACCAGTTCCTTTTTATAACTTTAAACAAACTCCACTTGTTCGTGGACTTGATACTTTCTGGATTGAAAAACAAGAGGGTAATAAAGAAGGTATGACATATGCAGAGCCACTATCTGATATTCATATGCCAAATAACTCATTTATTCCTTTTGTAATGTCACTTGGATTATTCGTAGCAGCATTCGGTGCTCTTTACAATGGTGAAAAATCATGGGCAGTTCCAGTTATCGTTCTTGGATTAGCAATTACATTACTTTCAATGGCAGTACGTTCATTAAAAGATGACCATGGTTTCCATATTCACAAAGAAGATTTAATGAATGAAAAAGGGGGTAATTAATAATGGACTTTAATACGAAGTACACCCCACAATCTTGGCCAGATCATCCAGAGCAAGTAACCTTAGAAGGTAAAAACAAATTCGTAGGTTTCTGGCTGTTTCTAGGTGGAGAAACTGTACTATTCGCTAGTTTGTTTGCTACTTATTTGGCTCTTAAAAACAAAGGGCCAAGTGGTATGGAGTTTTCAACTCAATCTTTATATGAATTACCACTTGCCTTTGTTATGACGATGTTACTTCTTACATCTTCTCTAACAAGTGTGTACGCAATGTACCACATGAAGAACCATAATTTTAGAGGAATGCAAACTTGGTTAGCGATTACTGTATTACTTGGTTTCGGATTCTTAGCATTAGAGATTTATGAGTTTTATCATTATGTACACATCGGATTTACTTATGGACAAAGTGCGTTTTCATCAGCGTTCTTTACATTGGTAGGAACGCATGGTCTTCACGTTGTAATCGGTTTAGGCTGGATTATCTTATTGATTATCCGTAATGCTAAACGTGGTTTTAGCTTGTATAATGCACCAAAATACTATACTGCTTCTTTATACTGGCACTTCATCGATGTTGTGTGGGTATTCATCTTTACAGTAGTATACTTGATGGGAGTTGTTGGTTAATATGTCAAACGACGCTCACGTATATGTGAAATCACAAACAGAGTATGAATATACTCGCCGCAAGAGAAGAGAAGATATGCGTGCTCAAGTAACAACATTTGCAATAATGATTTTCTTGACACTTGTTTCATTTACTTCAGTTGCTGCAGGTTTTTCAAAATACTATATTGTTCCAATAATTTTATTGTTGGCTGCAATTCAAGTAGTATTGCAACTTTATTATTTCATGCATATGAGTGAAAAGGGTCATGCTGTTACAACGTTCTTCTTATATACAGCAGCCACTATTGGCTTTACAATGCTCCTTACATTCTTAACGATTATTTGGTGGTAATATTAAAACGAGACTAAGTTTATGCTTAGTCTCGTTTTTTTATAATCACTTTTAGAAAGCGAGCGCAGAACCATTCGGGCAAACACGTTAAAAAAAAATATGGATTAGTTTGGAGAACCCTCTGCTCGATTCCTGCCGAAAAACGAGAAAGACAGGACCCAGTAGGAGCGTAGCGAGGGCACTGAAAAAATCTATAGAATTTGAATTTACTACATAATATCGTCCAATAAATAAGAAAATCGTTGAAATGGTTCCCTTTCCGCGGGCGTTGCCTTAGCCTCCTAAGCCAACACGATGTTGGTCATGCAATCGTTGCCGCAAAAGTTATTTTGCGACGAGCTTTGCGCAGGACCAGGATGCGGTGAACTTAGATTGCGTTCCCCTCAACTGCGGGGTCTTCGGCTAACACTATTTCCGCAGGAGTGTCGCCTTTTTCAACGATTTTTTATAAATATTAATTGAAAGAATGTAAGTGATAAAAACTTCCACTATTAATTTCATAATGATTTCCTAATTGTAAAGCGGATAAGAGTTAATTGTAGTGAAGGCGGCGACTCCAGCCGGAATAGCAAATGTTTTCTGCACCGAAAGCGAAGCGGCAGGTGCATGAGGTGAAGACCCTGGACTGAGCGTAGTGAAATTAATTTTTGCGACGAGCTTGCGCAGGAGCATTGTTTTTTTGCGACGAGCTTTGCGCAGGAGCATTGTTTTTTACGACGAGCTTTGCGCAGGAGCATTGTTTTTTGAGACGAGCT
>NZ_JARHXR010000006.1:0-207014 GCF_029222665.1 Bacillus sp. Cr_A10 | reverse complement strand
TTAGTCTATCAAGCTATATGTCTTAACGTTTTGCATGTTCAGTTTTCAATGTTCATGTAGTTAATGTTGCCGTTTTGTTTTGGCGACCTTTGTATCTTAACACCCTTTTACATGCTGCGTCAACACCAAAATCATAAAAAGATGTAAAAACATAATAACATTTTATTCTGAAAAATACAACTATATTTCAAAAAAAAGTGTCATATCTTGAAATCCCTTTATTCGCAAAGGTTTAGAGCATATTATTAAATTTCCTTCTATTATTTTTATACTACTTTGCTAAAAAAGACTTTATAAAAAAACAAAAAAGAGAGACGCAAGGTCTCTCTCATTTCGATGATTGATTATAAGAATATAAAATAACCGAGGAATACTACCCATAGTCCATACATAATTGGGTGCACTTCTTTTATTCGTCCCGCAATGATCATTGTGATTGGATAAAACAAGAATCCAATTGCTATACCAGTTGCAATAGAGTATGTTAACGGCATTGCAATAATAACGAAGAATGCCGGAACTGCAACTTCAAATTTAGTCCATTCGATATTTCCTAAGGAAGATACCATTAATACCCCTACTACTATTAACGCTGGTGCAGTTACATAAGAAGTAACAACACTTAATAATGGAAAGAAGAATAAAGATAATAATAGAAGAACTCCCGTTACTACTGCTGCAAAACCTGAACGTGCACCTGCCGCAACACCTGCAGTAGATTCTACATAAGATGTAGTTGTTGAAGTACCAGCTACTGCACCTGCTGTTGTTGCAATTGCATCTGCAAGAAGTGCTTTACCTGCACGTGGTAGCTTTCCTTCTTTCATTAAACCTGCTTGGTTTGCTACAGAAATTAATGTTCCTGCTGTATCAAAAAAGTTAACAAATAAAAATGTTAGAACTACGATTAAAAATTGAGCTGTTAATAGAGACGATGGATCATTGAATATTGGATCAAGCGCTGCTCCAAAAGTTGGAGCCATACTTGGTACATGTCCTATAATTGCTTTTGGAATCGGGACTAAGCTAAAGATCATCCCGACTATAGCGGTGATCAACATACCATAGAAAATTCCGCCTTTAATACCTTTAACCATCATGATAACTGTAATGATTAAACCGAATATTGTTAGAAGGACGTTTGGATCTGTTAAATCTCCTAAACCAACAATTACGTTTGGATTACTTACGATAATTTTTGAGTTTTGTAAACCAACAAATGTAATAAATAAACCAATTCCCGCGCCTACTGCAAATTTCAATTCAGCTGGGATTGCATTAATAATTGTTTCACGAATACCGGATAATGATAAAAGAATAAAAATAACACCTGCTACAAAAACTCCGGTTAACGCTACTTGCCATGGAATTCCGAATTCTAATACAACTGTATATGCGAAGAATGCATTTAGTCCCATTCCTGGTGCTAGGGCAATTGGATATTTTGCTAATACACCCATCAGGATTGATCCGATTGCAGCCGCAATAGCTGTTGCTGTAAATACCGAACCTTTATCCATATACATAAAATCTGGTAAACCTTCTACAGTCTCAAGTGATAGAGTCATCGGGTTTACTACTAGGATATACGCCATTGCTAGAAATGTTGTTAAACCACCAATAATCTCGTTGCGATAGTTTGTCCCTAGTTCTTCAAATCGAAAATACTTTTTCATGAGATCCTCCATTTTTTTGTCTTGATAACGAAAAAAAGCATATGACCTATTAACGGTCGTATGCTTTAAAGTCCTTAATCAGTGAAAGTTTTACACTTTCAAACTAATCGTAGTCGAATCATTTACGGTGATTCGGTAGAGACTTTTGGGCCTTATTCCCAACGTTATACGACGACATATTCAAATTATGATAGTAATATAACACTATTAAATGTAAAAATCAATACCAAATCCGAACGTTTTTTAAATATCTTCACTTATAGTTCGTTATTCTGAAAATTTTACTTAATACAATAAGTTATCAACTTCCCAGAATCTCATAGTAATATGAAGTTAGATAAAATCCTGATTAGAAGTGAAATAGTATATGGGGGAAATCATCATGAAGACAGAAAGATTATTTTCGATTTTAGTACTTTTATTAAATACAGATAAAATCTCTGCGGAAGAACTGGCCAAAAAATTTGAAGTCAGTAAGCGAACAATTTATCGAGATTTGGAGTCATTATCAATGTCTGGTCTACCCATTATCTCCATTCATGGTAGAAACGGAGGGGTTGGTTTGATGCCTTCCTATAAAATGGACAAACACTTATTCACTGATGTTGAAAAACAAAAACTAATTGATGCATTAAATATTCATCAAAATATGTTGCAAGAAGATAACCAAATTCTCATAGAAAAGTTGGAAAATTTACAGGGCATTGCTGATGCGTTTGAAAACTTTTCTTACTACTCACCTACTCTTCACAGAAAAGAAATAGAAGAAGAAATAAAAGATAAAATAAAAGCCATTCGAAAAGCAATCACGTATAAGAAAAAATTGAAAATAAAATATACGTCTATGAGCGGAGAGAATACTAATAGAATCGTTTCCCCGTCTAATTTACAACTAAAAGACGGAAGTTGGTTTATGGAGGCTTATTGTGATAAGAGACAGGATAAAAGATTATTTAAGCTTACTCGAATTAGAGAGTACAAAGAATTAGAAGAAGAATGTATTAAAACAATAGAAAGTGAAACTATCTCAACAAAGTGTTACGAGGAAGTTGAACTGATTTTTTCAAAAAACCAATTAGGCAAGCTCTACGATTTTTTCTTAGAAGATGAAATAAAAGTAAACCACAATGATATTACTGTCACTTTTACATATGATAATAATCAAAATCTATTACCTTTTCTATTGATGTTCAGCTCCTCTGTTGATGTTGTAAAACCCGAGGCTTTAAAAATTTCCTATTACCGCGAACTAAATAAAATTAATAAAAAGATAAATGATGACAATCAGTTGTCATACATTCCATGATACATTTCAAATGAAAGGTGGAGATGTAAAATGAGAGAAAATATTTCTTCTATAGTGATACAAGGTAACAAAGTGAGAACGAACAATAATAATAGTGATGTTTTTGCTAATCAATGGGGAGAATTTTTGAAACAACATACAGTGGAAGAGGACATTTTCGCAGTTTATACTAATTACGACAGTGATTACACTGGGAATTTTGATTTTATTATTGGAACGGAAAATTCAACCGGAAAATCAAGTGTCACTATTCCACAAGGAAAATATTTTGTTTGGAAAGTAGAAAAAAACGATCCACATAGCGTTGGCATGGCATGGAAAGAAATTTGGCATAGTGATGTCCCAAGAACATACCAGACTGATTTTGAATGGTATAAGACAGACGGAACAATTAGCATCTATTTATCGGTTTCTTCTCAAGACTAAAAAAAGCCTAAAATCCACTCATTGGATTTTAGGCTTTTATTTACTATTCCCACTCAATCGTTGCTGGTGGCTTAGAAGTAATATCATACAGTACGCTCGCCAACCACTGATATATAAGGATTTTACGCTTTTTATCAAAACAGAAAAATCTGTTCAAATGATGTAATTCTTGTCCTCAATTGTAGCTGGTGAACCCCCTGTTTACAACGTTATTATTTTGAATAATAGCTATTTCGTTTCAATGTCAAAATCAATTAGTAAAAAATGGATATCTGATGACGAGTTTTTTGTCACCGAATCTGAAATTTAGGAGAATAACAAACTCTATCATCAATTGAAAAAAAGAACTTCGAATAAGAAAAACATAGGGAGATTTTAGTCTTCCTATGTTTTCATTCATATTATTTATCTGTTTGTTTTTGCTTTTTTTTCAAATACTCCGCACGTATTTTTTCAAGTTGCTGCTTTTTATCATATTTGGCAGGCTTGTGTTTTTCATGATACTTTGCCACAGCCACCTGACCTTTGGTATCCAATTGATATTTCCCCACTTTGTTCACCTACTTTTCTTGTCTTTAAAGAGAATCTATTTAACAAATATAATATACCTTATTTTACTGAAGTAAACCTTTTTACTTTATTAGTGTACTGCCTAACCTTGCATATATCAGTAAACTTAGTAAAATAATTCATAGCCAAATGGTTTTCATTATACTTATCTTTACGACCTTGAATTTGTTGATTCATTTTAAAGTCATCAATTAAATCACTAATTTTAACCAAAATAAAAAACCCCCTTCTAGTTACTTGTTATAAATAACTAAAAGAGGATTTAATTTTGACATATAAATAGTTGCACGTTAATCACTAAATCAGTGCTTAACAAAATGCATTAGACATTGGTACGACTGTGTTTATAACTTGTTCAAGCTATAATACTCCGCAGTCCTATTCCCACTCAATCGTTGCTGGTGGCTTGCTCGTAACATCATAAAGTACGCGGTTGATATGCGGTACTTCATTAACCAAACGAACACTAATTTTTTCTAATACGTCCCATGGGATACGTGCCCAGTCAGAAGTCATTCCGTCAATAGAAGTTACTGCACGGATACCGATTGCGTAGTCGTACGTACGTGCATCACCCATTACCCCAACACTGCGGATATCAGGTAGCACGGTAAAGTATTGCCAGATGTCACGTTCTAAACCAGCTTTTGCAATTTCCTCACGAAGAATTGCATCAGATTCACGAACGATTTCTAATTTCTCTTCTGTTACTTCTCCAAGTACACGTATTGCTAAACCTGGACCTGGGAATGGTTGACGCCAAACGATTTCATCTGGTAAACCAAGCTCTGTACCAAGTGCACGTACTTCATCTTTAAATAATGTTTTTAAAGGCTCGATCAGTTTGAACTGCATATCTTCAGGAAGCCCACCTACATTGTGGTGAGACTTGATAGTTTGTGCAGTAGCTGTTCCACTTTCGATAATATCTGTATATAACGTTCCTTGCGCAAGGAAATCCATTCCTTTTAACTTAGAAGCTTCATCATCAAATACATAGATAAATTCATTACCGATAATTTTACGTTTCTTCTCAGGATCCGAAACGCCAGCAAGCTTGCTCATGAAACGTTCGCGAGCATCAATTTTAATAACATTCATATGGAAGCCTTCAGAGAAGGTTTTCATAACACCCTCTGCTTCATCTTTACGAAGAAGGTTATGATCCACGAACATACAAGTCAATTGATCACCAATAGCTTTATGGATCAAAACAGCAACTACAGAAGAATCTACTCCACCACTAAGGGCACATAGAACTTTTTTGTCGCCTACTTCTTGACGAATTTTTTCGATTTCCATTTCGATAAAGCTTTCCATCGACCAATCACCTGTTGCGTGACAAACATCAAATACGAATTGACGAAGTAATTCAATACCATAAATAGAATGTCTTACTTCAGGGTGGAACTGAACAGCGTATAATTTTTTCTCTTCATTCGCCATTGCAGCTACTTCACACGCTGGGCTAGTTGCTATTACTTCAAAGCCTTCCGGTGCAACAGTTACGTGGTCACCATGGCTCATCCAAACAACTTGGTTTGCAGGAAGTTGTCCAAATAATGCAGTAGCATTTTTCACATTAATCTCTGCTCTACCATATTCACGATGAGAAGCTTTTTCCACTTTCCCACCGAAATGTTGAGACATTAATTGCATTCCGTAACAAATACCTAAAATCGGAACCCCAATTTCATAGATCGCAGGGTCAATATGAAATGCATTATCATCATAAACAGAATTGGGACCACCAGAGAAAATGATTCCTGTTGCGTTCATTTTCTTTAAATCTTCTGCAGTAACTGTGTGTGGGTGCAACTCACTATACACTCCAAATTCACGAATACGACGCGTGATTAATTGATTATATTGACTACCGAAATCTAGCACGACAATTTTTTCTTGTTCTTTCAACAATGGAGTTGAAGACATTGGCATCCACCTCTTCTTTTAAGTATTCCAAAATTGCTCTTCGTTTATTCTACACTGTATTGGATAAGATAAAAAAACGCGTAAGAAAGCACTTCCTCTTTCTACGCGTTTATGTTCTCTACATCAAAAAGGTGAATGCACATGTCTCAAAAAGACATGACTGCATTCACCTTCATAGTCAAGTTATTATCGGTAACTTGGTAGAGACATCCGAACCATATTATCGGACATATACGAGGGCAACTTGGTCAATTTAATTTGACTTCAGTTTACAGGTTGTAGAGCCTAAAATCAACCGCTTAACTGATTGATTAAATTTTCCCAACTTTCTCTCATTAAAGTATAATCGATTTCATTACGATTATCCCCATAAAAACCTCTTTCATACGTTTGGGTTAGCCTCTTCATGTGACTACCTCCGAAGTATGTATCGATCTTCTTAGCATAATCGGTCAGCGTTTGCCCTTGGTCTTTATCGAGTCCATAAGAACTGAGTTGTTTCAATAATTGATGGTACATTTTTTCGAATGTATCCCAATCATTCTTTCGTATACGATAAACAGGTATGAGCACTTTGGAAATCCATTTTCTTCTGTACTGATATGCTAGTAAACTCAAAATTAATAACCCTAGCAATGACCAGAAAATAAGCGCCTTTCTTTCAGAAATCCATTTCAGTCCATCTTGCATCAATTCCGTAAAGCCTTTGGAAACTTCTTTCTTTTCCTTTTCATTCTCTTCCTGTTCGGGCTTTTGTTCTGAAGGAGGAACTGGTGTGTCTTCTTCACTAGTACTAATATCCAAATCATAATCTATATCAGGACTATTCGAAAAGCCGATAGTCGGTTCAAAAAGCATCCAACCTACCTCTGGAAAATACGCTTCAACCCAGGAATGTGCATTGTTATTTGTTATTTCATACACTGGTACACCATTATTATTACCAATAATTTCACCAGCAGTAAAACCTTTAACCCATCTTGCAGGTATACCAAGTGACCTTAACATTACTACCATTGATGTAGAAAAATTATCACAATACCCTATCTTTGTTTCAAATAAAAACTGATCTACATAATCTGTATCTCCCGTAGGAATTGCTGCTAGCATCTGATCGTATCGAAAATCATTTCTACTAAAATATCGTTCAATGGATTTAGCTTTGTCGTATAAGCTGTTATTGTTTTCTGTTATAGAAACAGCCAAATCTCTAACTCTAGAAGGAAGCGTATCTGGTAATTGCAAATATCGATCAAAATCACTTGTTAAGCCATTCAAGCTTTCCTCCGTCTGTCCTCGAAGAGCCTTCAAGCTATAAACAGGTTCACTATATGAAAGGTCATAACGAACAAGAGGAGCTAAATTTCCGTTGCTATAGCTTGTTATCTTTTGGTTAGCTCCATCGAGAGAAAGCGTGACGGGTTCTTCTGCGTTTACATTTGTTAATCCATAGGGTTGCATGATAAATTCAAAATTAAATGTTGGGTTCATTTCAAGTCTAGCGGATGAGTTGTTTTCCTCGACTCCAGGTGGAATATCCAAAATGATTGGTGTACCTACTTCATAACTAGTAATCTGAGGTTCGCCATCTGATTGTATCCAACCTTTAGAAGTATACGTATCCTTCGTTTCAATTTTCCAATACTGTTTTCTTGGAACAGTAGCACTAAACACTGGAGTATCATCACTTAGAAAAGCTCCGCCTAACTTTTCATCGTTTTCACCATAACCTACTTTTCGGGTAACACTCCCCCCTTTTCCACTACCCTCTTCTTCTGTCAAAGGATTAGATGAAGTTAAAAATGGTACTGGGTCAGGCCAACTTGGTCCAGCTTTTGGCAAAACATATGCGATGGCTCCACTAATTGCCATTAACCCAAAAAGAGAAACTATTATGGAAAAGAGAAATTTACTTGAGGCTTGTACTTTATTTTCAGTCATCACTTTTTGAGCATATAACAAGCCACTAATAATGAATCCACTTATTAATACAACAATAATACCTTTTTCACCGTTATATGGTGTAAACGTATCAAGAATAGTAATAAATAATACCGTTAATACAAAAAATAACAGTATATTTTTCCTTACACGAATCCAATAATTCAATAAATAGGTTGTCATCCACAAAAGAATAAAAAATAATAACGTACGGAAAGAGTCCGTCACTTCCTGCCATTGCTGAAAGATTAAGAACTTCACATTTTCCTGTAAAGTATTAACTAAGTAAGACATCGATTCACTAGAGAAAAAGGATAGGTCCGTATGAATAGCAACAAGCACCCAACTAATAAATAGTATTTTAATCGGAATGGTAAATTTCCAATTTAATTTCACGAAGTAAAATAAAAAAGATATAGCTAAAAATACACTAAACAATTTCAAATGATCCGTATCAGTTAACTCTATTACTGGTTTCAGCCATTCAACTAGTAGTACGAAAACAAAAAAGTAAATAACAAAGGATAAAAATGAAGTTTGTGGTCTTTCATTCATGAACGATTCACCTCCAAAAACGCTTGTGCAAATCGATCCTTTGTAATAACTTGAACGGCAATTCCCCTGCTAGCAGCGTATTGATGCAATGAACTCTCTTCTCGTTTTAACTTAAGCTCTTTATCTTTTACTAGAAAGCAAGTACAAACGCGTAAATTACTTGCTGTTTTTTGAATACTATCTATCCATTCATATGTCAGATTGCTCGTTATATATAAAAGAGAAGTTGCTTGTCCAATTGATAAATCATTTAAGATCGTTTGCTCTATTGGCTTCTTCAAGTCAGCTTGAACCTTCGTCAGATGATACAGCACCCTATGAAGCTGCTCCTCACCTTGAACGGTAGGAACATAAAATCGAGTGTCCCCAATAGAAAGGAACGCACTAGATGCCTGACTTCGAACAATCGCTTGCATGATAGATGCTGTCAAATCTACAATATCTTCAAATAATACAGAGGGGCTTCGATCCATTAGTACAAACAAATCCTGCGATTGCCGATCCTCAAATTCTTTCGTCTTTAGAGTTTGTGTTCGAGCAAACGATTTCCAATGAATCCAGGAAACACGATCTCCAGGCTGATACGACCGCACCCCAGTAGCCATAGAAGTATCTTTCATTGTTTGAATTCTCGATGCTGCCGCTCCTTGATCATATCTCGATTCTATAGGAATATACACCATATCCGTTAAGTTAGGAAAAACTAAAATTGTTTTCTTATTAGGAATAAAAACCTCTTTTTTTTCCCAACCAAATAAATCACTTACCCGAATGATTACTCCTTCAAGTTCATGCTCACCTCTCGGTATTTGTTCTATTTCATACGTCCACTTATATTCTTTTTTCATTCCCCAAAATGTGATTTGCTTCCAAGATGTTGACTGTTGCAAACTGTCACTAACCTTTTCCTCAAACGATGTGTACATTAGTGGAAAACGATTGCTTCTTTTAACCAGAATCGTGGCCGAGAACTTCCCACCACTATATATCTCTCTTGTTTCAATCTTTCTTTCTACTTTTATTTTAGAAATTGGATAAATAAATAAAAGCAAAGAGTAGATAGAAAGAGGTATGACTAGATAAAAAAGGAACCAACTAACAAATCCTCCTTGGAACATAGCGTAAACAAAACTAGCAACTAGAAGGATGAATATACTAATAACACCTTTTAGCTTCTTTAGTTGCCTTAAGCCTCTCATCATTGACTTACTTTCCTCTTAATAGGTACTGGAGTTTTTTTAATAATACGAGAAAGTACCTCTTCTGTAGAAATACCATCATAGCGAGCTTCAGGTCTTAATATGATACGGTGACAAAATACAAATGGGGCTAAATATTGTATATCATCTGGAATAACATAATCTCTCCCTTTAAGCATCGCAAAAGCTTGAGATGCTCTCATTAAAGCAATAGAACCCCTTGGACTGACACCAAGATAAATATATGTATCCTCTCTCGTTCGGCTAGCCAAATCAACAATGTACCCCTTCATCGTGTCATCCACTTTGACGTTTTTCACCTTCTTTTGAAGACCAATCAATTCATCCAAAGAAACAACAGAATTTAGCTCATCAATGGGCATTCTTTTCTCTAATCTATTTAATACTTCTATTTCTTCACTTGGATGTGGATAGCCCATCTTCAACTTCATAAGAAAGCGATCTAACTGTGCTTCTGGAAGTGGATAAGTACCTTCATGCTCAATTGGATTTTGCGTTGCCATTACGAAAAATGGTTTCGGTATTGGCATTGTAATTCCATCAATCGTAACAGAAGCTTCCTCCATCCCTTCAAGAAGTGCAGACTGAGTTTTTGGGGAAGTTCTATTTATTTCATCTGCCAACACGATATTGCCTAATATTGGACCTGGTCTAAATTCGAATTCCATTTCCTTTGGATTATATATAGACACTCCAACAACATCTGAGGGCAAGAGATCCGGTGTAAATTGGATTCGTTTAAAATCAGCACCAATTGATTTTGCAAGTGCTCGCACCATCATCGTTTTCCCTACCCCTGGCACATCTTCCAGTAAGATATGTCCATCTGCCAGTAAAGCAACTACAGCTAATTCTGCAATATTCTTTTTCCCAATCATAACCTTTTCTATATTTATAATAATATCTTGAATCTGCAATTGATCATTCATCTGATTTCCCCCAGAGTCTTCTATTGATAGATTAGTTCGAAAATTAATAAAATATATAATTAGCATACCTAAAATTACAAAATAATACAAATAGAATTGAAAAATGGAAAGGGGCTGTCCTGAATGTCATAAAAAGTGACTTTTAAGGGCCGCCACGTTCTTTGTCGCTTCTATTAAAAAGTTCAATGGACTTCCGTTCCAGGCGGACGCTTTCCGCGGGCGAGCGCCGAGCCTCCTCAGGCCAACACGATGTTGGTCATGAAGGCCTTGCCTCAGGAAGAGGCGGCCTTAGCCTTCCTTCCTCTCTAGCGCTGCGTGCGGGGTCTCGGACTGTCTCGCTTTCCCGCAGGAGTCGCCGCCTTTCACTCCAATCAACTACTTCACTCAATCAATATTATTAGATGGAAACACAAAAGCAGATGGAGAAAAACGGGTTTTTTTCTCCATCTGCTTTATTTTGGGACTTATTGGACAGCCCCTTCATTTATTACTTCCAAAAATCATCAAAAACAGTAATTGGCATATATCGTTTATGCATAGAACGCTTATAATAACCTTCAATAACATCTGATGCTTCTTTTGATACTTCTTTACCCTCTAAATAATCATCGATTTCTTCATAAGAAACTCCTAAAGCGACTTCATCAGGAATAGCGGGTCTATTTTCTTCTAAGTCAGCTGTCGGCACTTTTAAATATAAATGTTCAGGACAGCCTAAATGCTTCAGCAGTTGTCTTCCTTGTCTTTTATTCAAACGGAAAATAGGTGTTAAATCTACCCCACCGTCACCATATTTTGTATAAAAACCAGTGACCGCCTCTGCTGCATGGTCTGTACCTAACACAATACCACTGTACATTGCAGCAATTGAATATTGTGCTTTCATTCGTTCTCTTGCTTTTTCATTCCCCTTCGCGAAATCTGAAAGGGTTACTCCCGCTTCTGCAAGCGCACGTGCACTTGCTTCTACGGCGTCTTTAATATTTATTGTGATGCGCTTAGATGGTTGAATAAAGTCTAGTGCATCTTGACGCTCTGCTTCATCAAACTGCACACCAAATGGCAAACTAACCGCGATAAAAGAATATTTATCTTCTCCCGCTTCTTCGTTCAACTCATTGACCGCAAGCTGTGCAAGCTTTCCGACTAGTGTAGAATCTTGTCCTCCTGAAATACCTAATACCATACTTTTTAAAAACGGATGCTTCTTTAAATAATCTTTCATAAAGTCAATACTTGTTCGAATTTCCTCTTCTACATTAATGCTCGGCTTAACCTTTAAAGCTTCAATAATCTCATGTTGCATTTTAGTCATTTTAAATCAACCTCCATTTTGCAAAATAAAATTATGTTCCATTTCTTTAACTTCTTGAATATTACGCATTTTATTATCCCAGCACTTCTGACTTAAATCGACTGGGTATTCCTCAGGGTTTAGAGAACGTTTATACTCATCCCATAGCAAATCCAAATTCTCATGTGCATATTTGCGAACATCATTCAACTCAGGAATGTCATAAATTACTTGGCCATTTTCAATTACTTTTACATGTAAATCCTTTGCTTCAAAGTTTGTTACAAACTTTGATACAAATGTGTGAACGGGGTGGAACATTTTTAATCGTTTCTCATGTGTCGGGTCCTCATCATGCATTGCAATATAATCGCCTTCTGCTTTACCATTTTCTTTATCAATAATTCGATATAGCTTCTTTTGACCTGGAGTTGTTACTTTTTCTGTAGTAGAGGAAATTTTAATCGTATCTTGCATGACTCCATCTTCATCTTCAATAGATACGATTTTATAAACAGCTCCTAACGCCGGCTGATCATATGCTGTGATTAGTTTCGTCCCAATACCCCAGCTATCTACTTTTGCGCCTTGTGCTTTTAAATTTAAAATTGTATATTCATCTAAATCATTAGATACGATAATTTTAGTATCTGTAAATCCAGCTTGATCGAGCATTTTCCTAGCTTCTTTTGAAAGGAAGGAGATATCCCCAGAATCTAGACGAATCCCGATAAAATTAATTTTATCTCCAAGCTCTTTTGCTACTTTTATAGCAGTAGGAACACCGGTTTTCAGTGTATTATAAGTGTCCACTAAGAAAACACAATCTTTATGGCGTTTTGCATATGAATGGAAAGCTTCATATTCACTTTTATAAGCTTGCACGAGTGAATGAGCGTGTGTGCCAGAGACCGGAATACCGAACATTTTTCCCGCACGAACATTACTGGTCGACTCAATTCCGCCTATATAAGCAGCACGAGTTCCCCAAATTGCAGCATCCATTTCTTGTGCTCTTCTAGAACCAAATTCCATTGCGAGTTCATCTTTTACCACTTGTTTGATTCGTGATCCTTTTGTTGCAATTAACGTTTGGTAATTAACAATATTCAACAGGGCAGTTTCCACTAGCTGTGCCTCTGCTAAAGAAGATTCTATGCGCATAATTGGCTCATTCGGAAAAACAAGTTCTCCTTCTACCATTGAATATACATCTCCCGTAAATCGAAGCGTACGTAAATATTCGATAAAATCATCTCTATATCCAAGTTCATCTTTTAAATAAGCTAAATCACTTTCTGTAAAATGAAAATCACGCAAATAATCAAGACATCTCTCTAATCCAGCAAAAATTGCATACCCATTACCAAATGGTAGCTTCCGAAAGAATAGTTCAAACACCGCTTTCCTTTCATGCATATTATCTGCCCAATAAGATTCGGCCATATTAATTTGATATAAATCAGTATGTAATGCTAAACCGTCGTCTGGATAATTTTTATTCATGAATATCCCCTTCTCCATAACATATGAACTCAGTATACACTATTTACCCTTATTCTTGGATATTTAAGCATTATAAAACCAGTCATCATTTGATGACTCAGGCTGTAGACAAACTCGAGTTTATTTATATAGAATAGATCAGGTTTTCCGAAGCTTACCGCTCTCTTTCCGCGGGCGAGCGACGAGCCTCCTCAGGCCAACACGATGTTGGTCATGAAGGCGTTGCCTCAGGAAGAGGCGGCCTTAGCCTTCCTTCCTCCCTAGCGTTTCATGTGGGGTCTCGTCTGTCTCGCTTTTCCCGCAGGAGTCGAGCGGACGCTCCTCCAAACCAATAAAATGCTACCTTATTATCTCTATATACTCAGGAAGAATAATCTTGAGGTAATAGAAAATGATGAAACAAAATCAACATAATGAACGAGAACCACTTAGCTAAATGCGTTTTATCTTCAATCTGAGTCATATTTTATGACTGATTTTAAGTAAGTCGAAGAGAAGTTAAAGTAAATAAAAAAGTTCAGGAGAGAAAACTCCTGAACAATTTTATTTTTTACATCAGTTGCCCTGCGGAGATATTACAGATACCACATAATCTGCAACTGCTTCCATCTCTTCCGCAGTCAATGTATCCTTGAATGATGGCATGGATACTCCACCATTCGTTAGTCGTTCTATGACTTGCTCTTTACTTTCGGCAACTTTACTATTTTGTAGATTAGGACCATTGTGGCCATTTGCCCCTTGGTTACCATGACACGCTAAACAGTTGGCATCATAAACAGATATTCCTTTATCAGGATTTGCACTCACTGTTTCACCTTCCGTTGTATCAACTTTTGCCGAATCAGAAATTTTAACGGATGCATCAATTACTTGCCCTTCAGGTAAAGTTCCACCTAATTTAAATGTATAGATTTTATCCCCATGTTTTGAACCTGCAAGGGCGTTTCCTGCGGCATAAATGGTGATATATTGCTCCCCATCAATTTCATACGTAATAGACGGCGCATTTGCACCTGCATCCATCATATATTCCCACACTTGTTCGCCAGTTTTAGCGTCAAAAGCGATTAAACGACCATCATTATGACCTACAAACACAAGATTTCCAGCAGTTGTTAACACACCGCTATAGGCTAGAGCATCCCATTTTTGTTGCCATGCTATTTTATTTGTTTTTACGTCGATTGCAGTAACTGTCCCTCTTGTCGGTGCATTTTGAACAGGTCCAAAAACGCTACCAAAATACGCGTCACCTTCCTTAAACTCACTTAATTCACTTCTTTCGAATGACATGTAGTGGTCATTACCTAATACATAAAAATACTCGGTATCAGGATTGTAGGCGGATGGTGGCCAGTTTGCTCCTCCAAATGGTCCAGGTTTAAGTGTAATTGGCACATCCCAAAACGGAGTGAAGATACTTCCAATTTGACCTGTAAATGCTGGGTCTAAATCGTTTTTTACATCTTCTTCAGTTACACCTTGTGGGACAAATGCATCTCCGACTGGAAACGGTTGAGTGGCAGCTGTTTTTTGACGTTCATCTTGTGGAACTGGTTTTTCTTCAATTCCTACTAACGGGGTACCATCCGTTCGGTCTAATAAATATACCCAACCAGTTTTACCCGCCTGCCCAAGACCTTTACGCATCTGTCCGTTCATTTCTACATCAAATAAAATAACTGGGTTGGTAGGATCCATATCCCAAATATCATGATGCACTTCTTGGAAATGCCATATATAATCTCCATTTTCTGCGTTCACTGCTACGATAGAATTTGCGTATAGATTATCCCCTTCACGACTACTACCATCTAAGTCAGGTCCTGTATTTCCAGTCGCAAAATAAATATAACCAAGCTCCGGATCTACTGATGGTGTATTCCATACTGGTCCTCCACCAGTTAACCAAGCATCATTATCAGAAGGCCAAGTATCCCCTTCAATATCCCCTGGTCCTGGAATTGTATAAAATCGCCAAACTTCAAATCCTAAATCAGCATCATATGCCATCACACGTCCTCGAATTCCATACTCTCCACCAGAAACGCCTGTGTAGACTTTACCATTATAATAGAGTGGTGCACTTGTAATTGTATAACCCTCTTCCCACTCTGCTACTACTGTTTCCCATAGAAGTTCACCTGTTTTTTGATCGAGAGCGATTAAACGAGCATCTAACAATCCCACGTATACTTTGCCATCACCAACCGCAACACCTCGTGTTGTCCATCCGCAACATACTGTATCCATCTCTTGTGGGATATCTGGTTTATATACCCAGACTTGTTCTCCTGTTTTTGCGTCTATAGCGAAAACGTCATTAGCCCCAGTCGCTATATACATCACTCCATCCACTACTAACGGAGTTGCTTCACCTGAATATTTTCCCTCTGCACCAGATCCACCTAAACTACTTACCCAGGTAGGTTTTAAATCGCCAATATTTTCTGTTGTAATCTGATTCAATGTGGAATAACGTCTATTAAAGTAATCCCCACCATGCGTCGTCCATTCTGTTGAAGCATAATCCACTTTTATATCTGGATTAGATGGACTTGGCGCAACTTTGGTTTCTTTCTCTGGTTCTTCTTTCTCTGGTTCTTCTTTTACTGTTATGCCGACATACGGAGCTTCTTCGTTCTCTTTATCCAAGTTTTCATAAGCTGCTACTAGATATATCATTAATAAAACTACAAAAACAATTAATGAACCTATAAAGATTTGTGCCCATACTGATAACCCTCTGCTTCGCATCTCTTTCCCCCTTAATCTATTAAAATCCTATTCAATAGTTTATGTTTCAAGTTCAAGATAAATGTTAACGCTTTCATACTATAAATAAAAAAACTGCCCATGAGATTGAACTCATGAGCAGTTATATATAAGTCGTTTCTTATTTAGTTAGGTCTTTGCAACCTGCATAGATTAAATCAAATAATTCTTCGATATCTGATTCCTCTACACATGAAAATGCAACACGAATATCGGTTTTATTACTTGCAATGACACCTACTCCATACTGTTCCAACAAATGAAGTCTTAACGTTTCAGCATCAAGATTGTTTAATTTCAAGCACATGAAGTAGCCAGAGTTAAATGGATAGTACGTCCAATAAGGTGCATACTTTTCATTCGCAAGTACTTGTTTTGTTTTAACCGCTCTTCCTTGCATGATTTGGAACTTCTCTTCTTTTTCTTTTAAAAATTCTTCTGATTGAAGTGATTCCAAAAGAATCGTTTGAGAAATATGAGAACCACTTGATACTGTTCCTCGAATGATTCCTTTTGTTTTTTGTTCTAGCGCATCCAATACATCTGGAGTAGCAGCATACGTAATAAATCCTACGCGGAATCCCCACACATAATTTTCTTTTGTTGCACCATCAATTTTTACTGGTAAAATATTCGAATGAATTCCAGCTAATAAACCAAATAATGATTCTTTAATCGAATCTTCATAGAACAATCCAAAATATGCATCATCTAATAGAACAACTAATTTTGTCCCTGTTTCAGCAACATCTTTTAATACTTGAACAATTGCTTTTGCATCCTCAATGGAAGGTGTATAGCCAGTTGGATTATTTGGAAAGTTCAATAGCACAATTGCTTTTTCCTTTTGTTTAGCAACCGTCTCACGGAAAGCTTCCACATGGAACCCACCATTCTCATTGAACAATGGAAATGTTTCTACGCTGCCACCTCTTCTAATTTGAAAAACGGTATTATAGTTTCCCCAATATTGTTCTGGTGTAATAAGTACGTCACCAGCATCCATAAACAAATCAGCTGCAATACTTAGACCATGAGTAAGAGCACTCGTCACAATCGGTGTACCAATAGATTTGTCTTTCATAGATGGATTGTCTGCTAGTAGCTTTTCTTTCCAAAGTGAACGAAGTGCCTCTTTACCTTGTGGTGGTGCATAAGGATATATATCTTTAGGGTTATAATCTAGCTTCCCTTGTATATGACGAAAATGCATTGGTTCTCCATTTTCCGTAGCTATCCCGATTGTTGCATTAAAGCGATGCGCTTTTTTTCCAGCTTCCGCACTTTGACTTAAAATACCTTTTGGGTAATATAAGTTCTTCCCTAAGTCAGATAACATTTCATAAATTGCAGGATTTTCTTTTTGCATTTTCTCGTTTAATTGTACGGCTAAAGCATTCATCTATAGGAACCTCCAGAATATTTTATTTAAAAATATTGTACTCTATTTAGCTAAAGTATTATACCCTTTCTCGTAATATATTGAATATTTCTCATCTAAGCTAGTCAATTTCTAAAAGAACAGGACAGTGATCACTGCCAAGTGTGTGAGCATCGATGGATGCACTCTTTAATCTTGGCTCCAATCCTTTAGAAGCAATAAAATAATCAATCCTCCAGCCAATATTACGCTCTCTTACTTTATTCATGTATGACCACCACGAATAAGCACCTTCTTGATTCGGATAAAAATAACGGAAAGTATCTAAGAAACCCTCGGCAAGTAAATCCGTCATTTTACCACGTTCTTCTAAAGTGAAACCTGAATTTCCTCTATTAGATTTAGCATTTTTTAAATCTATATCCTCATGCGCTACATTTAAATCCCCGCACATGATGACAGGTTTTAGCGAATCCAGTTGTATCAAATAGGCTCGCATTTCGTCTTCCCACTCTAAACGATAAGCCAGTCTCGTTAAATCGCGCTTCGCATTTGGAGTATAGACATTTACTAAGAAGAAGTCCTCAAACTCTAGTGTAATAATTCTACCTTCATCCTCCGACTCAAAATCCCCCACTCCATATCTTACGGAAAGTGGTTTAATCTTTGTAAATACCGCTGTTCCCGAGTAACCTTTTTTCATTGCATAATTCCAATACTGTTCGTATCCATCTAACTGCAAATCAATTTGTCCTAACTGCAGCTTCGTCTCCTGTATACAAAAAATATCCGCATTCACTTCATAAAAATAATCTAAAAATCCTTTTTGCACACAGGCTCTTATTCCATTCACATTCCAAGAAACTAATTTCATTCCTATTTCCTCCAAAAATAAAAACCCGATCCATTGACCAGGTCACTCTGTCTATATTAAACCATTTTCAATTATACTGTTACCTTAGTAAGTATGTAAAATTGTCGACCCTATTAAGTCGACAGCTCCCCAATTAAATTATAAGAACGTCCTGATTGAATCGACTGGATAACTCCATTCGCTATTTCATTATTCGTTAACCATCTTTTCCTATTATTTTCTCTTTGAAATCCTAATTGAATAAGATGATAACCAATCTTTGTGGATGGTTGATATTGCGTTCGAAATTGTTGTGCATCGCGTTGACTTCCTATTATGTGCCAAATGCTACTTTGGTCATCTAACAATCTATATATAGTTTCAAGTGAAGCTAATCCATCTTCGTGCAGCCAAATTACTAACTCTGTATATTGGCCGTATTTGTGGATGTTATTTTTCAATAATTTTTGCAATGTATTGGAATCACAGTAATCTACTAAAATTTCTTTAATATTATCTGGCTTTGAACAAGAAAATTTCATTCGATTTAGTTTTTCTTCATTTCTCGCAACCACTGAAACAATACAGTCGTTTTCCGCATACCACTTTGTAACTTCCGCCAGCATTCCTGTACCACCAATTATGCAAATATGCCTCATCCTCGTTTTCTCCTTGTCAATTTATTATTAAAGGGTGAACCATCATAAAGTGGTTCACCCTTTTTTACTTTTTCGACATTCTTAATAAAACAAAAATTGCAATTGCTAGTACAAACAATCCTAATAAGATAACTAATGAAATAGCACCAAAAGCAAGTAAACCCATCTCAAAACACTCCCTTTATACTTCTATTTTATAGAAGTTAGATAGGGAGTCAATGCATACTCGTTATTCCACTTTCGAAAACAAATCATTAAGCGATTCACTCATAGTTGGGTGTGTAAAAACCGTTTCTCGTAAAAAAGTGTAAGGAAGCTTTGCATCCATTGCTACTTTTACAATATTAATCATTTCACTGGACTCTTCACAAAATAATGTACATCCTAAAATCTCGTTTGTTTCGGGATCGATAAGCGCCTTTAACAATCCATTTGTCTGTTCAACAATACGAGCCCTTGGTATTCCTGCTGCGGGCATACTCACAACTTTATAGTCTATCCCCTTTTCCTTTGCCATGTTTTCATTAAGACCTACATGAGATAATACAGGTTCAATGAAAACAGAATAAGGGATGTTATTTCGTTCTTTTTTCGTATAGGACCCGTCACCAAATAACTCGTTTTTTACAATTCGAAAATCGTCTAACGAAATATATGTAAATTGTGGTCCTCCATTTACATCGCCTAAAGCCCAACTATTATTTGCGGTAGTTTTAAGCGAATCATCCACGACGATTGCTCCACGATCGTTGACTTTAATTGTAGTATTCTCAAGCCCTAATGCTTCTGTATTCGGCTTTCTTCCTGTCGCAAGTAAAATTGCATTTCCAAATACTGAATTGCTTTTGTTACTTTCTTTGTAAGTAACAATTACTCCATCATCCTGATTTTCTACAGATTCTACATTGCTATTGGAGATAATTTTAATATTTTTTTCCTGCATTACTTTCAATGCTTCCTGTGCGATGTCACGGTCTTCCTTCGGTAGAAAATCCTTATTCCCATCGATAACCGTTACCTCAGAACCGAAGTTTGCATACATGACAGCAAATTCTAATCCAATATAGCCCCCGCCAATAATAATTAGTTTTTCTGGAAGCTCCTCACGCTCTTGAAGGGTTGTGGAATCATATATAAAATTTGCATTTTCTAGTCCATCTATTTTTGGGATAATTGGTGTGGCACCAGTATTAATAAAGAACTGCTCCGCCGTTATTTCAAGTTGTTCCTCCGAAGTCTTCACTTGAATTTTTTCATCGTTTAAGAAGATAGCTTCACCTGTTATCACTGTAATATTTTCTTGATCATCTAACAGTTGAAAATTTTTATTTCGTAATAAAGAAGTTAACTCATCTTTTTTAGCAATAGCATTTTTGTAAAACTGTTCTTTCGGTGTTTCAGAATATTTTCTTTTGTCCGCTGAATGAACGAGTGATTTAGTTGGGATACAAGCAATGTTAATGCATGTGCCTCCATACATTTTAGAAGACTTTTCAATAACCGCAACCTTCTTCCCATGCTTTGCAAGCTCAGAAGCAAGTGTTTTTCCACCTTTACCAAATCCAATTATAACTGCATCATAATTTTTCAAATTAAAACCTCCTACCCTATCTGTTTCCTCTTTAGAAGTCCTTTAAACGAAAAAGCTCATTACAAGTAAGCGATTCTTGAGATACTCCCGGGTTTCCTGAGATACTCTTGAGATTTTCTGGGATACTCCCCGAGATTTTCTGAGATGCTCCGAGATTTTCTGAGATACTCCGGGAATTTCTGAGACACTCCGAGATTTTCTGAGATACTCCCAGATTTTCTGAGATACTCCGAGATTTTCTGAGATACTCCGAGATTTTCTGAGATACACCGAGATTTTCTGAGATTCTCCGAGATCTTCTGAGATACTCCGAGATTTTCTGAGATACACCCGAGATTTTCTGAGATACTCCGAGATTTTCTGAGATACTCCTGAGATTTTCTGAGATTCTCCACGATTTTCTGAGATACTCCCCGAGATTTCCTGAGATACTTCGTGTTTTATAAGATCAATTAAAAAAGACTACTTCCAATTTACGAAAGTAGTCCGTATATAACATCAAGCATTAACTTTTGTATTTTCTAACGCTTTCCCTAAAAATTTAGCAAGTTCCAACATTCCATATTTCTGTTTTTTCGCTTCTGCATCTGCATTGTAATTAGTATTAGTGTTCACATCATACGTATAAACCTCGCCATTTACATCTTGTATAAACTCTATTCCTGCCACATCAATTTTATTTACTTGGAGAAATGATTCATATCGCTCAATCCAAGAAGCATCTATATCCTCTTTAATCTCAAACTTCATTGCTGGTTCTTCTCCAACAGGACAGAATGCATCTCCAATTTGACAAGAATCTGCGGGACATAGTTCAAATCCTTCCGAGGTATCTACTCTCACAGCATATACATATTTTCCGCCAACAAACTCTGCTCTTGTAATATAGGATTCTGGTGATTGGATATACTCTTGAATTAACGTGATTCCATCCACTGGTTCTTCAAACAACGGACCATTCACATACGCTTCTAAAGCTTCAATCGTTTGAAATAGTTGAACACCTAGTCCTTTACCAGCACGATTATGCTTTGTGATAAATGGCATTTTCCCAAGTTTTTGTGCAGCTAAAATAATTTGTTCTGCTCCTACTGCAGCAATCGTTTTAGGTGTTTTAATGCCACTTGCTTCAAGAGCAGTGTACTGATTAATTTTACTCAACTCTAAATTTAATGCCTTTGTTCCATTAAATACAGGTCGTCCATGGAACTCCAGCCAAGCAAGTACTCCCCCTGCCAACTCAGGTGCATACCGATGTCCTCTTGTATGAGAAGAAGCACTCATTCTATTGTAAAATACACCTTGTGGAGGTTCCGAAGTTAAATCTACAATTCCTTTATCAAGATGCCAAGATTCAAAGGTAGATTCAATTCTTCTAATCGTTTCGTTAAATGAACAGTCCACTCATCATTTTCATGGATAATATATATTTTTGACATAGTATTAGCTCCTCCTTATTTAGTATAGTACTCTGAAAAAATTCTCATTAAAATAATACCTATTAAACTTATAGTATTTATACTATTTCATTCCTATAAAGTCAATTTGTAAATTCTTAAAAAAAGCCTCGCTTTCTAATTCTTAGAAAGGGAGGCTGTCTTAATTAATATGGCTCTGCTTCGTTACTCTTCTGAATTGCCTGTTCTGGTGCTTCATCCCCATCAATATTGCCAAGTGGTTTGTTGGTTGACCCACCTTTTGGTGCTTTCTTTAAACCTTCTCTTAGATGATGACCATAATCTTTATCGGCTTCTTCTGCAAGAGCAATCATTCTTTCTTGTATTCTTTTATCACAGCTAGCAAGATCATTCACGAGATTGGAAATAAGTTCTGCTCTTTCCCATTCCTCGAATCTACGGTAAGTTTCTCCTGCTTGCTTCGTGTTGCTTTGACGATCTATCGATTGACGTACTAAATTTCCATTAATCATCGGTGTATGTTCTTCACCAATTTGCTCTGCTTCTTGCAATCCATCTAAAATAGATGGCTCATAATTGATATGAGGATTTTGGAATGTACCCATGTCCCGTTTGTAAGACATTTGACCTCCACTTTGATTGGTTGCTACACGTTTTTTTGGTGCATTGATTGGTAATTGTAAATAATTCGCTCCTACACGATGTCTTTGTGTATCGGAATAAGAAAAAGTTCTTCCTTGAAGCATTTTATCATCAGAAAAATCGAGTCCATCTACTAATACACCTGTTCCAAAAGCCGCTTGCTCGACTTCATTAAAATAGTCTTCTGGATTTCTATTCAAGACCATTTTCCCTACAGCCTTCCAAGGAAATTGATCCTCTGGCCAAAGCTTTGTATCATCCAGCGGATCAAAGTCCAATTCAGGATGGTCATCATCACTCATTATTTGCACGAGAAGCTCCCACTCAGGAAAATCCCCTTTTTCAATCGCATCATATAAATCCTGTGTCGCGTGATTAAAGTTTTTTGCTTGAATCTCTTCAGCTTCTTTTTGAGTCAAATTCCGAATTCCTTGCTTTGGCTCCCAATGGTATTTAATAAGGACTGCTTTACCTTCCTTATTCACCCATTTGTAAGTATTTACCCCCGAGCCTTGCATCATACGATAATTTGCAGGAATTCCCCATGGAGAATAAACAAACGTTACCATATGAAATGATTCCGGTGAACTGGCACAAAAATCAAAGAAGCGCTCTGAATCTTGGATATTTGTAACTGGGTCTGGCTTAAAGGCGTGAATCATATCAGGAAACTTCATCGCATCGCGAATAAAGAAAATCTTTAAATTGTTTCCAACCAAATCCCAGTTACCATCTTCTGTGTAGAATTTTACAGCAAATCCACGAGGATCTCGTAATGTTTCTGGAGAATGCCCGCCATGAATCACGGATGAAAATCGAACGAAAACGGGCGTTTGTTTCCCTTTTTCTTGAAATAACTTAGCACGAGTATATGTTGAAATTTCTTCCTCACCAACTTTACCGTAAGCCTCAAAGTAGCCATGGGCTCCAGCTCCCCGAGCATGTACGACACGCTCTGGAATACGCTCTCTATCAAAATGACTAATCTTTTCAATGAAATCATAATTTTCAAGGGTTGCTGGGCCTCTATTACCTACTGTTCTAATGTTTTGGTTGTTGGTAATTGGATGCCCTTGTCTATTCGTTAGCGTATCCTCTTCCTCAATATTCGTTTCCAAGTTAGATTGATCTTTTTCCACACTTCATCCTCCTTAAAGTTATATAGATTTTCATACTTCTATATACTTTCCCGATTTTGAAGTAAATATTCCCATTAAAGATTAATGTTGCATGAAAAACGCATACTTATCCCATGCATTAACTTGTAGTGACTCTTCCATCCCTCTTTTGCTAGATACATACGTTTGTAGTTTTCCTTTATATATAAGTTCTAAGCTGGAAAGTTGTTCAAAATGATGAGGTTGAACTAAGCAAGGAGGAACATGTAACTTTGTAGATTCACACTCACTCAAAATAGTTGCAACAAATTGTGAGCAGAAAAAGGCATGCTCTCGTTCCAATTTTAGTTGCATCGCCACACCAAATAATCCAATTAAATTATATTTATAAAGCTCTTTTTGTCGTTCCATTTGACGGATTTTATTTTGCATTCGATTAAATTCTTGGGTGGTCACCTGGCATTTATAAATCGCACATGTCGCATGCTTAAATAGTCCATTTGTAGCTTCCTCTTTAACAAATCCTCCGTTAAAAGGATTGTTTTTATTTTTCCTACCAAAACTATACATTTCATATAGCTCTTCATCAAAAGCAATAGATGTATGATTCATTTCTTTTCTTGTATATACACCTATAGCCTTTGAAAACAAAGTACCCGTATTACTTAACATAATGTAAATGTTCTTCTTCATTTCCCTCACCCCGTTCACAGGAAACATTTTGCCCCCGAATCTTCTATTCTAATCATCCATCATTCGCAATTTTTTCCAAACGGGCTTGAGAAGGAAAGAAAATACGTCTCGAGACGTATATCTTTTAACATGTCCTAACACGAAACAATAGTATCACACCCTTTTAGGTCTCACGACTAAAAATTATATTTATTTCATATGTAATTCCTATTATCTATTTGAATATTTTAAATTCACTTTCTATACAACAGTCCTAACGATAATGTCGATTGAGTAGTCATTATGTATCACTTTAATGATTGTTGCTTTGTCACAATATTGTTAAACTTTCATTGTTTCGATTTATATGTAAAGGAGAAGTAATGTGACTCAATATAACAGAGAAGAATTATCCCTACTAAATCAAGTGTTCTTCGCTTTATTTTTAGTAGCTGATTTTGCCCTTTTTCTTTATTTCTATCATACCGAGTTTCCTTGGTTTGCATTAATAGGATTCGGGATTGGGCTATTCATCATTGTCCTTTGTTGGAAAGGGAAAAAATATACATACTTTCTTGCATCTTTACTAGTGTGTACTGTTTTATTTTCATTAGTTTATAATTGGCACGCAATTATACACTAATAAGCTCAATTTATATTAGGAGGGTTAAATTATGTCAGAACAAGAAAAGAAAAGTTCTATTTTAGATAAGCGTTCTTCCAGACGAAAATTCATAAAGAATTCTGGATTAACAGTCGGTGGTCTTGTACTAGGGGGGGCTATTGGAAGCCTCGTTGCAGGAAAACCCGAGAATATAACGAAAGCAGTTGATGGAGCTAGTCATGCAACTGTCGATTATAGTGAAACTCGTCAGTTTTTCGTACGTCAAAAGGATTTTGAGGCACTTAGTGCTGCTACCGAAATTATTTACCCCGAAGATGAACATGGTCCAGGTGCCATTTCACTAGGTGCACCTTTCTTTATCGATAAACAATTAGCTAGTCCTTGGGGAAGTAATGCAGACGATTATAGAAAAGGTCCTTTTCAAAAAGGGGAAATCGCTCTAGATAAGAGTGAGATTATGTTACAAGGCGTACGAAAACTAAATGAAGTTGCAGAAAAAGAGCATGACGGTACAGTTTTTAAAGATTTAACAGAAGAACAACAAATTGCTATTTTAACATCCTTTGAAGCAGGAAAAGTAGAAATGGAGCTAGTCAATTCAGCTGCGTTCTTCGGTTTACTTAGAACTCTTACGTTACAAGGTTGTTTTGCAGATCCTCTATATGGAGGTAATAAAAACATGGCTGGTTGGAAAATGAAAGAATTTCCTGGTGCACAAATGTCTTATACAGCTTATTTGGATAAAGATGAATTTGTTTTAATAGATCCTATTAGTTTAGGTGGACATAAGCAACATTAATAATTAGTTATTACTAGGAGGCTATTGTGATGGTTACAAAATTACCTAAAGTTGACGTAGTTACAACAGGTATGGGTTGGACAGGTGGTATCATTGCTGCTGAACTAACAAAAGCTGGCTACAAAGTAGTCGGTTTAGAACGTGGTGTAGAAAGAACAATCGAAGATTATTTACATGGACACGATGAACTAAAATATAATATTCATAAAGAATTAATGCAAAAATTAACGAAAGATACGATTACTTTTCGAAATAAATTAGATGAAGTTGCTAAGCCAGTTCGTGACGAAAATGCATTTGTAGTTGGTACTGGTACTGGCGGTGGTGGTGCACACTGGGGTGGACAAACGTATCGTTATTTCCCGTACGACTTTGAAATACGTAGTAAAACTATAGAGAAATATGGAGAAAGCAAAATTCCTGATGGGGTAACAATCCAAGACTGGGGACTTACATATGACGAAATTGAACCATATTATTCAAAGTTCGAACAGATGGCTGGTATTTCTGGCGAAGTAGATCCACTTGCGGGACCACGTTCAATCGATTACCCTACACCACCATTAAAAAAATTAACTCAAATGAAAATGTTCCATGAAGCAGCAGAAAAGCTTGGCTACCATCCATTTGTTGTACCAACAGCTAACGTTTCAGAAGCATATACAAATCCAGATGGGGAAACATTAAATGCATGTCAATACTGTGCATTCTGCGGTAACTACGGCTGTGAATATGGAGCAAAGGCTGACCCAATCGTAACAGTGATTCCAACTGCGAAAAAAACTGGTAACTTTGAGCTTAGAACAAATGCTTTAGTAACACGTGTTTTATATGACGGAAAAAAAGCAATTGGGGTTTTATACAAAGACACTCGAACTGGTGAAGAATTTGAACAACCAGCTGATGTTGTTGTTTTAACAAGCTATATTTTTAATAATGTACGATTATTATTGTTGTCTGGCATCGGAAAACCTTATAACCCAAAAACAGGTGAGGGTATAATCGGTAAAAACTATACCGATCACCATACAATTACTGGGGCAATTGGTTATTTTGAAGAGAAGAAATTCAATAGTTACATCGGTACTGGGTCACTTGGATCTGCATACAACGACTTCAATGCAGACAATTTTGACCATAACAATGTAGACTTCATCCATGGCGGACAAATTGAAATGCACTTAATGGGCAACGAACCTATTGCAAATAATCCAGTTCCAATGGGTACGCCAATGTGGGGGAAAGAGTTCAAAAAAAATTCCTTACACTATTATTACCGAAATTTAATGGTCGTTTCTCAAAGAGCAATCTTGCCTCATAAAAATCATTATCTCGATTTGGATCCAACCTACAAAGATGACAATGGGGATCCATTAATACGTGTAACTTTCGATTACACAGAGCACGATCATAAAAGAAATGAATTTTTAGTCGAAAAATGCGCTGAAGTAGTGAAAGAAATGGGTGCTGACATTATCGATACAATTCCAATGGCCGAGCACTTCGGAGGACGATTTACTTTCCAACATGATGCTGGAGGTGTCATTATGGGTGACAGTCCTGAAAACTCTGCAGTCAATAACTACTTACAAATGTGGGATGTAGATAACTTGTTCGTTTGTGGAGCTTCCGCTTTTCCTCACTTTGGACCTACAAACCCAACACCAACAGTAGCAGCGCTTACTTATCGTGCTTCAGAAGGAATTATTCAGTTCTTGAAAAACGGTGGAGGTCAATTAAATACTGCAAAATAAATACAATTCTCTATCAGAATTAGTCAACGTTTTTCTGGATAGATTTTGTTGCAGATAGAAGTTGCATCCGTTACCATAATGGTTGTAGAGACTCTCTTTCTTATTTTTCTTGCTAAGTGTGTTATATTAAAAGGGATTCCATTTATAGAAGGAGGAAATTCCATGCCAAATATAGGGATACCGGGTTTAATACTCGTTTTGATTATAGCTCTTGTCATCTTTGGTCCGTCAAAGTTACCTCAATTAGGTAGAGCTGTTGGACAAACATTAAAAGAATTTAAAACTTCTACTCGAGATATTATAAATGATGAAGAAAAAGATGATAACAAGCTAGAAGCGAAAGAAACTCATATAGAGAAAAAATGATTATACTAAAACCAGCTATTTTTATGAATAGCTGGTTTTGTATTTTAGAAAATAACAAAGGGAACGAGCTTAATCTTCTTGATGATAGGATACAGAGTAAACAAATACATCTTTATCCCATTTATGAACAGTCTTTTCTACTTTCATACCGATTCGTTCAGCAACTTTAATTGATGGAAGATTATTTACATCAATTAATGAAACCATCTTCCGTAATCCCATTTGTTCGAATCCATAATTTTTGCAAGCTAATGCAGCTTCGGTGGCATATCCAGTTCCCCAGAAACGTCTAACAAACAGATAACCAATCTCCATTTCAACTATTCCATCTATTTCTTGAGGAACAATTCCACATTGTCCAAGAAACTCCCCAGATACTCTATCCTCTACTACCCAGATTCCTACTCCGTGCTTTGCATAATTATTTATTGTCCATTCAATCCAATCAATCGTCTGCTTTTCGTTTTTCGTGGATGGATAATATTTCATTGCTTCATGGTCTGCGAATATTTTCAATAGACTCTCCATATCATCTCTATTCATTTTCCTCAATACTAATCTTTCAGTACTCAGTATGAAATTATCCATTTATCCCCCTCCTCAGCACGTATTAAAAGCTTCATCAGAAAACACATATTTATTAGTTCAATAAAAAAATGCATAATCCCTCCTTAGATACATGCACCTTGTACTTTTTATATATTTATTTAAACTTAAACAAAACTTCTTTTGTCTTAAATATTTCTAAAAGATTATCCGCTATTTCTTCTGGTGATTTTACGCAACCACCCTCAATCCATTCTAATATAACGCCATAAGATCCGTACATCTTATACGTATTAAAATGATCCAATTTTATTTCTTTGTTTTCATTGTTTATATAGGTAATTGCATGAAATATTTCTTTAAATTTGTTTAAAAATTTCTCTTGAAGCCCTGGGATTGTATCCTCCATTTTTAAAAGACCATAGAAATATTTTTGCTCATATATATGTTGAAAAAAAGCATTCGATGTAGGCAAAATAAGTTTATAATCCACAATCATTGTATCTTCAAAGGGACGTCGAAATGCTTTATTTAATTCATCTAATATTTCTGTTACTAATTCTTCAGCCAAATCCTCTTTATCTTTAAAATACAAGTAAAATGTACTTCTATTATAATCTGCACGTTCCACTATATCTGTTACTGTTACATTTTTATACCCTTTTTCTCTCACTAAACGGATAAAATGCGTCTTAAAGATACTTTTCGTTCTTCTAATTCTTCTATCCCCGGTTTTATGGTTTTCCGAATTCATAGAACCCCCCCTATCGAACCAATTCATACTATAGGATAAATTATCTATCATAATTATTCAATAAAACTGGAGTAAGATGCGACTAATGGAATAAAAAAATGCCAAGGAAAATCTAATTTCCTTTGGCATTTATTTTTCACTTTTGGAATAATGAAGAATCACTTCTTCCAACAAATCGATGCCGATCATAATATCATCTATGGGTGTGTACTCATTTGGATGATGACTAAGTCCATCTAAAGATGGGATAAAGATTAGGCCTGTCGGACATAACTTCGCCATGTTCATTGCATCATGCCCAGCACCACTTTGCATTATTTGGTTGGAGAAATTCTTCTCTTCACAAATATTACGCAGGACATCATTTATTTCTTCTGATAGAAGCACAGGGTCTTCTGAACTAATCTCCATACTTTCAATATCCAACTGTCTATTTTGTTTTACTGTTTTAATCGTCTCCTCTAAATGAGTAAGCACTCTCTGTCTTGAATCTACGGAAGTAGACCGTATGTCAATTTTAATTTCCACATCCCCGGGCACTACATTCATAGCGCCGTTATGAACATTCATTACTCCGATCGTTGCAACAGTACCATATGTCTCTTCGCTTTTTGCGGCTTTTTCAAGGGCTAACGAAATTTCAGATGCCCCAAGAAGGGCATCTTTTCTCATACTCATAGGTGTAGTTCCTGAATGCGAAGCAGTTCCCTTTATTTTCACATGAAGTCGCACAGGTGCTGCTATCCCTGTAACAATACCAATTTTCTTACCAGTATTTATTAGCACTGGTCCTTGCTCAATATGCAACTCAAAAAATGCTTTAAACTGTTCGTTTTTCCTGCTTGCTTGATCAACTGCATTAAAATCTAGCGCACATAGTGCAAATGCCTTTTCCATCGTAATGCCATCTTTGTCCTTTATATTTCGATATCTATCTTTATCAAATTGGCCAGCGATTGCTTTACTGCCTACTGTCGAAACACCAAAACGAGCAGATTCTTCACAAGCAAAAGAAATTATCTCAATTGGATGATCGGTAATAATTTCTTTTTCATTTAACCGTCTAATTACTTCAAGTGCAGCTGTGACTCCAACTACCCCATCATATTTTCCACCTTGATACACAGTATCCAAATGAGAACCCATGACGACAGGTGGAAGTCCGTCTATTTTACCTTGCCTTCTTGCAATAACATTTCCACATGGATCCATTCTAATATCTAACTGCTCCGCCATACACATACGCATAAATGCGTGTGTACAAGTTTGCTCTTCATTCGTATAAGCAATTCTTGTGATACCCGTATCCCCGGTGTTATATTGGTTAATATTGTTAAATAGTAGCTCGTATCTCATTTTACTATCCATACAACAATCCCCTTTCGTTATTAACCAACAGTTACTGCTAGTAGTTAGATAAAAGATGTCACACCACTAAAGAATATGACTATATCTAGTAGATTAACTAGACGTTACTCGAAAAGATAACATCAATTAATTCGTCTATAGTTCCAATCACTATTTCTACGTCCGGCAAATGATAAAATGTGCTCGTTGTTTCTAAGTCTCTAACATCATCGTTTGGTGAGTATAGAAAAACCTTTTTACCCTGTCCCAGCGCTATTCCAAATTCTATGTGACTCCCTTTTCCTGCAGGTAATAAGACCACAAGAATGTCGGCATTCATGACACCATTTTTCTCCTCTTGTCCTATTGCTTGAAGTTTTTCTATAGATAAAGCTCTTTCATTTTTAGTCCAATCATATGTATGAATATAACCTTTGTTTTTTAGAACTTCACTTACATATTTAACAGATTCAATATTTTGAAAACTGGATGCAATATAAAACTTCATTCTCACTCAACCTTTAACAATTACTATTTTTTATTTTCTTTTCGTTTTTGAGTTTCAATTTGAAAGGTAAGATATGTAACTCCTAAAATTCCAACTATGCCAAAAACCGTTGCTATAATAGCTTGTACTGAATATGTAAATTTTGTAAAACTAATAATCAAACCAATCACTACAAGGCTATAAAATAACCAATGTTTATACCTAGACCAAACACTATTCATATCTATCACCTTCCTCAGTCCCAATCTTCAATAAACTCAAGACCTTTAATTACTTTTTGTATGCTTTTATTATAAACGTTGCAGGCACTAATTGTGCTTTTTGCGTTGAGTACCATTTGGAGGGATTATCAGAAATATTGTTATCAGGGAATATAACATCATCTATTACCTTATCGATGGTGAAACCACATTCAATGAGTGTATTTATATATGTACTTAATTTACGATGATGTATAATTACCTCGTTATGCCATGCTTCATTGTATTCTGGACCTTCTACAATGTAAGATTTATTGAAGTTAAACGACGACTGTTCATAGGACAAACGATCATGTAAAGGGTGCTCCCAACTAAAGATAAATAATCCACCCGGCTTTAAGTAGTGATGAATATTTTTCAATGTCTGCTGTAAATCAACTGTCCAACCTAATGCATAAATAGAGTATGCAATATCGAAGTAATCACAAGGAAGTCCTGGATTTTTCTCCATAGGAGACTCGAATAATGTTACTTTAACCTGTTGATTACTTAATAATTTATTTGCTGTTTCTATTTGCTTTGTAGAAAGATCTAATCCCCATAGTTCCTTAGCTCCTCGGTTACCCATATACTGTAATGAATGACCACTACCACACCCAATATCCAATACCTTTTGATTTGAAATGTCTCCAAATAGTCCGTGCTGTTCCTCGTTTATCGAAAAAGGCCCATATTCGGGAAGAGCTGTTCTTCCGAAAAATCGTTCCGCAGATTTCTCCCAACTATCCTTATTCATGTCCAAAATTTTAGTTTTTGCTTCGATCGTTACTACTTCCTTTCGTTACAAAGATTTTCTAAATGAATAACACCATTTTTCATAGTCTAATTTTTCCTCATAAAAACGATGAGCATTATTTCGTTGAATGCCTGATTCTAATGCAACATATTCTGCTCCGTTTTCCTTAGCCCAGTTATGTATATAATTTAATAATTTCTCTCCGTACCCGAATGAACGATGCTCGTAATCTGTTACGAGATCATAAATGAAAATGTGGCGTTTATTATAAAAGTTTGTTCTCCAACTAAAACCAGCTAAGGATACAATCTTATTATTCTCATATAGAGCATACAATGTATAACCGTCTTTTTTCATTTCTTGAAGTAACTCTAGATAGGTATCCTCTGTCAACTCTGTTCTTAACTGTTTCATAACTTGAAAGGCTTCTAACCACTGCTCTTTGTAAGTAAGTTCTTGTATATTTTCTGACATTAAATCTCCATTCCTTTCTGTATTTTAAAGAGATAAAGAATGTTGCTTTATAAGATTTTTAATGAGCGGATTGAGCCCTTCCGGTAGTTCCGTTACTTTAAAAAACTGAACTTTCACAGTTTCTTCACCGTCTGCCTTTAAACTCCCACCCTTTAATTCGTTTGTCATATAAGCAATTGTCACTGGATAGAATTCATCCCCATTTGATAATTGAACAAAATACTGTTTTCCAGAGAAAACACCTACTAAATCAAGTTTACCTACTTCTAATCCCGTTTCTTCCAAAACTTCTCTTCTTCCAGCTTCCTCAGTTGATTCCCCTAGTTCGATAAAACCTCCTGGAACACCCCATAATCCATCTTGTCTTTTTTGCAATAAGAATTCCCCTTGTTCATTAATCACTGCAACTGCAACTCCAACTAATATGAGGGGTTGATTTCCAACTGTCTTACGTAATTCCTCGATATAACCCATATTAACCTCCATTATACTATTTTATTTTTTGGCAAACATAAATCATTTGTTCGCTATCATCTGTCAAAGGTGTTTCATTCCAATCCTTGTACACATGAAGAATTTCGAATCCATTTGAAAATAATAATCGCTCCATTTCCTTTGGAAACACATACCTTAAACTAATATTTGTTTTTACCTCTTTCACTATTTCTCCAATTTGATCTTTATATTTTCTTATCGTTGTGTAATGTTGCACTTGGTTTAAAGACTCATATCTACTAATCGTGTATACATCTACTTTATGGTGAGTTTCCTTATCCGTATAAGTTTTCCAATATTCTTCTGTGTTTGGTTGTAACAATTCCTCTGCATTTGGAAATCTTGTTCCAAAAATGAAGATTCCTTTGGTTTTTAGATGCTTATTTATAGAGGTCAACAATCCATCTTGATCATGATTTGTAAGGAAATGTTGAAAAGAGTTTCCAACAGAGAATATCAAATTACTTTTTACATTCAATTCTAATTCGGAACAATCTTGTTCGATCCAATCAACTTGTAAATATAGATCCGATGCTTTCTTTTTTGCCTCGTTTAACATACCACTATGTAGGTCTACTCCAATTAGTTTATATCCTTCCTTGGCCAATGGAATAGTTGCTCTACCCGTTCCACAAGCCAAATCTATAATTATGCCTTCTGTTTTAGCAGCCCATTTCGTTAAGAATTTCACATCATCTGAATAGGCGTTATTTTCAAGATCATACAAAATAGGATTATCATATTCTTCAAAATTGTCTAATGTCATTATGTTAAATTTCCCCCACTAACAATTTAGGAACCATAAAAATTAATACTAAACCTGTGAACATATAAGTTATATATTTTTTTCGATCAGCACCTACTCTGATTTCCCAAAGTGCTAATGTAATACAATACAAACCAATCATTACGATAATTATTGGTATCATTAAAAATAAAAATTCCTCCTAATAATTAATTCCTATAAACCTTCGACGTCCTTCCTAAAATACCTGCTTTTATATTATTTTCTAGGTTGTCCATTCTTATTAAGCTATTAAAAAGAAAGGGGAATTTCCCCCCTCTTAACTGGAAATCAGATTCACGAAAAAATTTCTCAATAACCGTATCTTCCTTGATATCCTGGATAGCCATATCCCGGATAATAAGGATAATATGGAAAGTACGGATAATAAGGATAGTATGGATAATACGGATATCTTGGATATCTTGGATAAGGATACTGCGGATATCTAGGATATCTTGGGTATCTTGGGTAATCTCGGTCTCGGTCTCGGTCCCGACCTCCGTCTCGATATCCATCTCCAAATGGCAAAAACATTCCACTTCACTCCTAATGATTTAATAAAATCTCTATAAATTATGCAAGTCGGGATAAAGTGTCTAGGTAAGAATAAGCGATTTGTCTATATACGGTTGAACAAGAAACCTGAGCATATGCTTTTCGTCCATATGGTAAGCAATACAAACTTTTGAAGAAAGCCGAGGTTGGCTTATGAAAAACTTTTTACGATTTGTTTATTTACAAGCAATTTCTTGTATTTTTCCGGTAATCATATTTGCAGCTCTGGCCTTTTCGAAATATGTAGATACTCCATTTTTACCAAGATATGATTTAATTTTAATAATTTGTATTGCTGCTCAAGTATTCATGCTTGTCTCTAAATTAGAAACAATCGATGAGTTCAAAGTCATATGTTTATTTCATGTAATTGGTCTAGCCCTGGAACTATATAAAGTCCATATGGGTTCTTGGAGTTATCCAGAGGAAGCATATAGTAAGGTTTTTGGTGTCCCACTGTATAGTGGTTTCATGTATGCGAGCGTCGCGAGTTACATTTGTCAAAGTTGGCGTCATTTAGATTTACATATTTATCATTGGCCAAAGTCCTTTTGGGCAGTCAGTATTAGCATTCTTATTTATCTTAATTTCTTTGCTCATCACTTCACCTATGACATTCGTTGGTGGTTGAAGGGATTACTCTTTATTATTTTCTTCCGAACAATCGTCACCTTCCAGATCAACGATAAAATCTATAAAATGCCGATGATTCTCTCCTTCATTTTAATTGGTTTCTTTATTTGGATTGCTGAAAATATCACCACATTCTTTGGTGCATGGCAATATCCAAACCAAGAAGCTGCATGGTCCCTTGTCCACATCGGTAAAATCAGCTCCTGGTTTTTACTTGTCATTATAAGCGTCATTATCGTGGCACAATTGAAGAGAGTAAAAAGTGACAAGGAGCTTGTTCAATAAAAGCAAGTAATTAGGAGATTGATCGATTCACAACAATCAATGAGTGTTTTTGTTCAAAGATTTCCGAAAGCTTTCCGCGGACGAGCGCCGCGCCACTTGGATCCATGGGATGTGGGTCATGCAATCGTAGCCGTAGGACGTCGCGAACTTAGATTGCTATCCATTTGACATGAGCCAATAGCCTTACTTCCTTAGGCTGAGTCCACTGAAAAACTTTTCAAGGTATCTCTTAGCATGTATGGGAACTGCATTCGTTCCCATGTTCGCTTTTTGTCAGGGTCCCGTTGATTTCCGTTCCAGGCGGACGCTTTCCGCCGGCATGGTTTCAGCCGCTTCCCTTGCTCCTGCGCAAGCTCGTCGCAAAAATTAATTTCGCTACGCTCAGTCCAGGGTCTTCAGCTCATGCACCTGCCGCTTCGCTTTCGGTGCAGAAAACATTTGCTATTCCGGCTGGAGTCGCCACCTTCCACTCCAATCTACTATTATCCGCTTTTCAATTAGAAAGCCATCATGCTATTAATAGAGTAAATTTATATCACTTAAATTTTTCAATTAGTATTTATAGAAAATCGTTGAAAAAGGCGACACTCCTGCGGGGATAGCGTTAGCCGAAGACCCCGCAGCGCAGCGAGGAGGCTAAGGCAACGCCCACGGAAAGGGAGCCGTTTCAACGATTTTCTTATTTATCGGATGACATTATTAAGTAAATTCAAATTCTATAGACTTTTTCAGCGCACTTGCTACGCTCCTGCAGGTTTGTCTCGCTTTTCCCGCAGGAGTCGATCTCGATCGGACGCTTCTCTAAAACAATAAAATGCTACCTGATTATTTTCTATATACTTAGGAATCCTGAGTTAATAAGAAATTTAGACAGAATCTCAAGTTAATGAAACGAGAACAATTAGCCAAATTCCTTTTCTGCAGTCTGACACCGCCATCATTTGGCGGTGTTTTATTTTAGTCGACTACAAAATATCTCGCATCTGGATGTGCGAATACGATGGCAGAGACTGATGCTTCCGGCTCCATCATGAACTCTTCGGTTAATTGCACACCGATGTCCTCTGGTTTAAGAAGTCCAAACAATTTTGCTTGATCTTCTAAATTTGGACAAGCAGGGTAGCCAAAAGAGAAGCGTTGTCCTTGGTATTTTGCTGCGAACCGGTCACGCATTGTAAAATCAGTTGCATCTGGGAAGCCCCATTGATCTCGGATTTCCTGGTGAATACGTTCCGCAAATCCTTCTGCCAGTTCCAGTGCAGTTGCCTGCAATGCATGACTTTCTAAAAACTTCCCTTGTTCTTTTAGTTTATTAGCCGCTTCCCGAACACCATGTCCTGCAGTAACGAGCATGAATGCGACATAATCCATTTCACCACTTTCAACGGATTTCAAGTAGTCCGCTAAGCAAAGGTATGGTTCTACAGATTGACGAGGAAACGTATATCGTTCTATTTCTGTTTTGGCATCCGTTGGATCATAGATTACTACATCATCGCCATCTGATTGTGCAGGGAAAAATTGATACATACCAGATGGTTTTAAAATGCCAGCTCCTAGAAACTCGGTTACTAGTTCATGTAACTCCACCGCACGCTCGTCGCCTTGTTCTAATAATTTATCACTATACCCCTTTAAGCCTAAGTGATGCCCGATCAGCGTTCGCATATTAACGTATGGATATAAGTGTGAAACTGAATAATCTTTTAAAACGTGTCGACGTAAGTCTTTAGGTTTAAATACTTGGACATCTTCACGTACTGTTTTGACTGGTTTCGTTAACACAGCTACAGCTTGTTTGGAAGCCCGTGCAGCTTCTGCTACTTTCCGTTTTTCTTGTTGCGTTATTAATTCCTCCAGTAAAACGGATTTATCTTCATCATTTTGTAGACGATTTGCTAGCTCCAATCCTTGCATCGCATCTTTTGCATATAGGACAGGTCCGTCGTACTCAGCCGAAATTTTCGTTTCTGTAAAACGACGAGATAGAGCAGCTCCTCCTACAAGCATAGGTACTTCAATACCTGCTTCTTTAAAGTCTTGTGCGGTAATAACCATTTGTTGAGCAGACTTTACGAGAAGCCCGGATAATCCTACGATATCTGGCTTTTCTTTTCGAATAACTTCTATTAAAGTGGCAGGGGTTACTTTTATTCCAACGTCGATTACTTTATATCCGTTATTGCTTAAAATGATATCGACCAAGTTTTTTCCAATGTCGTGTACATCCCCTTTTACAGTCGCAAGAACAATTTTCCCTTTACCAGAGTCATCTTCTTTCTTTTCCATAAACTGTTCCAAATAAGCAACCGAAGCCTTCATTACACCAGCACTTTGGAGAACTTCCGCCACAATTAATTGATTATCATTAAAAAGGCGCCCCACTTCGGACATACCTTCCATCAATGGCCCATTTATAACATCTAGAGGGGTCTCATACATTTTAAGCGCCTCTTCCAAATCTGGAATAAGCCCTTCCTTCGTACCTTCCACAATATAATAAGCAAGACGTTCGGGTACTGTTTTCGGGATATCTGCTTCTGTCTTTTCTTTCTTTTTGTCTCGATAAAAGTCAGTAAAATCAGCTAAAGTTTTATCTGTTGTTGTAAATAACAGTTCATTTGCCATCGCAATTTCCTGTTCAGGAATAGATGCATATCGCTCTAGTTTTTCTGTGTTTACAATTGCATAATCAAGCCCTGCTTGTGTGCAATGATACAAATAAACAGCATTGAGCACTTCTCGCCCAACTGGTGGTAGACCGAATGAAACATTACTTACTCCTAAAATAGTTAGTGAGCGAGGCATCTTATCTTTTATTAAACGAATTCCTTCTATTGTTTCCACAGCTGATCCAATATATTGTTGATCTCCTGTACCTACTGGGAAAACTAGTGGATCAAAAATGATATCTTCTGGTGCAAGTCCCCATTTATTTACGAGCAAATCATAGGAACGTTCTGCAATCTCCAACTTACGTTCACGTGTAACCGCCATTCCCACTTCATCAATTGTTCCAACTACTACAGCTGCTCCATATTTTTTTACAAGTGGCATTACAGCGTCAAAACGCTCTTCGCCATCCTCTAGATTGATCGAGTTAATAATTGTTTTACCTTGTGAATATTTCAATGCCTCTTCAATTACATTTTCATCAGTGGAATCAATGACAAGTGGCACTTTCACTTTTTTCACAACTTCCTTCATGAAATTAGTCATGTCAGATAATTCATCTCTGTCAGGGTTAGCAAGACAAATATCGATGACGTGAGCACCACCTTTTACTTGTGCACGAGCAATTTCGGAAGCTTCTTCAAACTTTTCTTCTACTATAAGTCGTTTAAATTTTCTCGAACCAATCACATTTGTTCTTTCCCCTATTAAGAGTGGACGCATTGTTTCGTCATATAATAACGGTTCAATACCTGAAACTACATGACCATGGCCTGTTTCAGCTGGCTTACGAGGTGCAATATCTTTCACTGCTTCGCGAACTGCTTGAATATGGGCTGGAGTAGTTCCGCAACATCCACCTACAACATTTAACCATCCTTTTTCTGCAAAGCCTTTTAACTTCTTCGAAAGCGATTCAGGTGATTCATGGTAATGTCCTTCTTCATCCGGTAATCCTGCATTTGGATAACAGCTTACATATCCATCTGATAACTCAGAAAGGGAGCGAATATGATCCGTCATAAATTCTGGTCCTGTTGCACAGTTGAGTCCCACAGAGAGTGGTTTAATATGTTCAATTGAAATGTAGAATGCTTCAATACTTTGACCCGCAAGTGTTGTTCCCATTGGCTCGATTGTTCCAGATATCATGATAGGAAGCTCTTTCCCCGTTTCTGTAAATGCTTGTTGTATACCAATGGTTGCGGCCTTCACGTTTAGCATATCCTGACTTGTTTCCAATAGGATAACATCGGAGCCACCTTCGACTAATGCCTTTGCTTGTATGTAAAAGTCATTTGTTAACTCATCGAAGGTTATTCCACCAGTTACAGACAATGTTTTTGTTGTCGGTCCAATTGCACCAGCCACAAATCTCGGCCAGTCGGGAGTAGATAATTCAATTGCAACCTTCTTCGCAAGCTGCACTGCACGAAGGTTGATTTCATGCGCTTGGTCACCTAGATCATATTCATTTAACACGACTGGTGTTCCCCCAAACGTATTGGTACAAATTATATCTGCACCTGCCTCTAAATATTCCCGATGAATTTGTTCAATGACAGTTGGATTGATAACGTTTAAATACTCATTACATCCCTCGTATTCTTCTCCACCGAAATCCTTTGGAGTTAGATTCGCGTTTTGGATCATCGTTCCCATTGCGCCATCAATAATAAGAATTCTTTTTTGAAGTTCCTGTTCAATTAGATGTTTGGACATAACTGTTTTCTCTCGCTTTCTTTCCGTCAATCTCTTTAATATGGCGAATCAATTCAAGTGACATATCCACACGGAAAAATGGCGTAATGATGTAAATACCATTAAATAACTCCGCTGCAGTGTCAATAAGCTCTTTTGCAATTTGTATACCTTCCGCAGTAGAACGCTCTTTATCTTCTCCACAAGCACGCATGCGTTCTAACACTTCATCTGATAATTTAATACCTGGTACTTCATTGTGCAGGAACTCAGAATTACGACTATTTGTAAGTGGCATAATCCCAAGGAAAATAGGAGTGGACAAGTGTTTCGTCGCTTCATAGATTTCCTCCATTTTTTCTTTCGAATAAACTGGCTGGGTAATGAAATAATCAGCTCCACACTCTATTTTCTTCTCTAGTCTTTTAACAGCACGATCCAGTACGCGAACGTTGGGATTAAAGGCAGCTGCCACAGAGAAGTTGGCTTTTTTTCGAAGTGATTTTCCTGAGAATGAAACACCTTCATTTAGCTGTTTTATTAATTGGAGTAACTCTAAACTTGATACGTCATATACACTGGTTGCTCCAGGAAAATCTCCTATTTTGGTAGGATCACCTGTAACAGCCAATATATCATGAATTCCAAGTGCATCCAGACCCATTAAATGTGATTGTAAGCCAATCAAATTGCGGTCACGACATGTAATATGAGCTAGAGGACGAATATTATTTTGCAATTTTAACATCGAGCCCATAGCCATATTGCTAATACGAGGAGATGCAAGTGAGTTATCTGCCATCGTTACTGCATCAATTCCAGCTGCATTCAGCTTCTCTGCACCTTCCATAAAAGTAGTAGTGTCTAAATGGCGTGGCGTATCTAGTTCCACGATGATTGTTCTTTCGGTTTTTGCTTTTTCATGTAGTGGTTGATTGACGGTTGGTTCTGCTTCCTGAATGATTATTGGCTTTCTAGGCGTTACGATTTTATTTGTAATTGGTGGTAGAGTTCCAATTCTTTTTTTCACGGCTTCAATATGTTTTGGTGTTGTACCACAGCAACCGCCTATTAAACGAACTCCTGCTTCGCGAAGGTATAACGCTGCTTTTCCAAAATAATCTGCCTCAGATTCGTAAACAATACGGCCATCCTCTACATCAAGTAAACTTGCATTTGGATAAGCAGACAGACATGCTTTTTCTGGTAGAGTCACCCCTTCGAACGCTTGAATTGTATGATGAGGACCAAGTCGACAATTGACTCCTACAATACTTGCTCCTAATGCCTCTAGTTGATGTAATGCATCATTTAGCGATAAACCGTTTTGCAAGATACCTGGCTCATGCATCGATACTTGTGCAATGATCGGTGTATCTGTCAGCTTTCTTAGATGCGTAACCGTTGCGGAAAGCTCTTCAAAATCATAGTACGTTTCTAGTAATAATCCATCTGGATTTCCTGATAGTAGTTGGGTAGCTTGTTGATTAACCGTTGCGATAATTTCATCAATAGTCGCATCACTCTTCCGAATACCGCGTATACCACCAATCGTACCAAGCACAAATTGACCACCAGGGGCAGCTGCTCTTTTTGCGATTTGGATCGCCGCTTCATTGATTTCTTTCATTTGATTTTCTAGTCCGTACCGCGCCAGTTTAATCGCATTTGCACCATACGTATTCGTCTGAATGATATCCGCGCCTGCAACTATATAGTCCTGGTGAATTTTCTCAATAATCTCTGGCTTCTGGATGTTTAATTCTTCGTTACAATAATCAATTCCATATGAATAAAGCAGTGTCCCCATCGCTCCGTCAGCAGTCAAAACATTCGTTTGCAGCTTCTCTAATAAACCCATTCACATTCATCCTCTCTAAAATAAAAAAAAGCCTTCCATGAAAAGAAGGCTTTACGAGTATGTAAAATTCGTCCCTTCTCATCTATCAGACACATAAGCGCATCTGCTGGAATTAGCACCTGACCAAACGGCTGGTTGCTGAAGCTTCACAGGGCCAGTCCCTCAGCTTCTCTTGATAAGAATTCAATATTCAATTTTTTATTAGACTTATCGTACCTTTATTCAACTAAAGCGTCAAGGCGTAGATTGAATTTTCTTGCATCTTAAGATTGTTTTTATTATCCGATATTTGGCGGTTATTATCCGATTATCATGTGTTATTATCCGATTATCTCGACTAATTATCCGATTTTCACTCTTTATCATCCGATTCATCAATTTAAGACCAATTCCACTTATAAATTGTGTTACGTTTTGATGGACCCTCTCTCGATAGCCCCATAGAATTTAATATGCGAGATGCGGCCTGATAAGAATCCAATTTAAGAAAATATCTACATTGCCGATTATTAATACTATCCCCGATTAGCATAAACCAATCACGTATCGCCTTTTCATGCGCCAAGCGATCTACGTGACCACACCTTAAACAGTTCCAGCCGTTTTTCTTTTTCGTCATCCCATGCGTCTCACACTTTTCACAATAGACCCCGGTCAACAAATCATTTGGATTAATGCTCCATCGACCGCACAGTGGAAATGTAAAGTACACTTGATGACACGCAACCATTTTCTCTGCCAATTCATGCATTGCTGGCACTTCCAGGCATACTTTCTCTCGAGTCATATTCCGCAAAAATACGGGAATCGTCGAATAAAGTATCGTTGGATAATTGATAGATGGCTCTACCACCTTCACCCTTGAATTCGTCAACACGATGACACCATGAACAGGAATACTCACACCTTGCAATCTTAACCAATCTTCCAGTAAATATATATTCCGTTCAATCTGTACTTCTGGACTCTCAAGTACATCGACTTTACCCTCTTCATTCTCTCGCTCAAGCTGGGAAGGATTTTGCTTAAACCGCAAACTTCCACTTATATTCTTACTCTCTAATACTACCGCAAAGTATTGTGTCAAAAATACCGTATCTATTTGAAACTTGCCGTACGATTCCAAGCTCACATCTTGCAACACCAAGTATTGGAACGGAAAAGAATACTTCTGAAAAACCCCATCCATTCTTTCTTCCCCGTATATTCCAGCCTTAGCCATGTGCATTTTAGAGTAAATCAGCTCTTTCATGTCGTGCATTTTCGGTAAACGTCTATCTAATGACTTCAAAGCAATATAGCTAAATTCATGCGCTCGAGTTTTTACAATCATTTAATTTAAACACCCCCAATCGCATCGTATCATATATACAAAATTTGTAAATTAATCTAAAACACCATCAATTTCATTCCTACAATAAAAAAAGGACCAAAATTAAATTTTGGTCCTACCATCCTTCTTAAAATTAAATTCTCTTCGAAATTAATTGAGCTGTTTCTTTTCCATTTTTAATGCAAGCGCCAATTCCAACTCCATAATACGAGCATCCAGCAAGCACTACATTTGGAAGCATAGATGATAATTTCTGATTCAATGATTTTATCGCTTCTCCATGTTCCATATGATAGTTTGGCATTAAATCGTTCCATTTAGTTACTTCCACAACTTGAGGCTTGCCGTTTAGTTTCAGGCTCTTGTCAATATCTTGTAAAGCTACTTCCACTAGCTCTTCTTCACTCATATGCTTCATGCTTTCAAAAACTGGATTGGAGCTTTTGTAAAACATTCGTACAAGTAAATTACCGTTTGCAGATGTATGCTTCCATTTTCGGCTAGTCCAAGTACAAGCATTACATTTCACGTCACTGTTTTCCGAAACGATAAACCCAGTTCCATCAGCTGGTAGCTGTTCATCTGGAATATCAAAACCAAGATAAATACTAATTAATGAGGAATTCTTCAATTTATTAAAATCCACATCTAAATCTTGTTCTTGCAAAATTCGCTGAGTCACATCATGCGGAGTAGTCAAAACAACAAAATCCGCTTCTATTGTTTCTCCATTTTCTAATAAAACCTCGTAGCCCGCTTCTTTCTTCGTTACTTTCTCTGTATGTAGTCCTTTTAAAATCGTACATTCGCTCAATTCTTCCTCCAAGCGATCGATTAAAGTAGAAAGGCCACCTTTAAACGAGATGAATTTTTTATTTGCAGCTGCTGCGAACTGTTCTTTATGCGCTTCTAATCCTTTAATGATGCTGCCATATTCGTTTTTATAGTCAATCAAATAAGGTAATGTGGAAGAAATAGTTAGATCATCTAATCTCCCCGAATACACTCCGGACAACACGGGAGCAATTTGTTTCTCCACTAATTCTTTCCCTAAGAAATGCTCTAAAAATGAGCCAACAGAACTCTCTTTCGTAAAGTTTTCGTTAGGGGAATCAAGATCTTTCAATGCTTCTTCCTTTCCTTCATCTGAAACCAACGTACTACTTTCTAAAGATTCTTCACTTATTGGAATTCCAAATACCGTATCTGCAGGGATTGCATGTAATTCATTGTTCGTATATATATAGGAAATGCCTGTTTCATTATAAACGAGCTCTTCTTGCAGTTTTAGCTCTTCTACTAGAGGTAAGACCCCTTCGTTACGTGCAACGATTGAATCCGCACCAGTTTCCATTATAAAACCATCTTCACTTACCGAATGAATTTTACCACCCAAATAATCATGTGCTTCCACTAAAACCAAATCTACATCTAATGCTTTTTCTATCTTAAGTCTTTGTAAATAATGCATCGTAGAAAGTCCTGTAATTCCTCCACCAACCACAACTACTTTTTTCAAGATACTCACTCCTAGTTCGAAATTACTCGTACTCCTAGTATAATCGCTTTTAAAAATATCTGGTATGACTTACCTCACTATTCTTCCCCCAATCCAATAAAAGTTTACCGTTTCGTCAAAATTGCAGGAGAAAATTATAGTATCAACTACTAACACCAAGTGATAAAATTTAATTAGATTGGAGGTTTTTTTATGTTAGACACACAAAAAATCATGGATATAATAAGACACCGCTATCCCTTTCTATTAGTGGATAAGATATTGGAATTGGATGAAGGAAAACGAGCAGTGGGCATTAAAAACGTGACAGCAAATGAAGAATTTTTCAAGGGCCACTTTCCAAGTTACCCTGTCATGCCAGGAGTATTAATTGTAGAAGCTTTAGCTCAAGTAAGTGCAGTAGTAATGCTAACGAAAGAAGGGAATGAAGGAAGATTAGGGCTTTTAGCAGGCATTGATAATTGCCGTTTTAAAAAGCAGGTCAAACCAGGAGATCAGCTACGATTGGAAGTTGAAATTACTCGCCTAAAAGGTCCTATTGGCAAAGGAAAAGGAATTGCTACGGTCGATGGTGAATTGGTATGTGAATCAGAGTTAATTTTTGCATTCGGGAATTAGCAATATATAAAGGGGAAATTAAATGAACGATTATTACGGAGAGCTGTGTACACAAATTTACGAAAGTGATAAGTCATTTGCAGACGGGAAAGAACTCGAGTTTTATCTATCTTTTGTGAAGGATAAGAACATGAAAGTATTAGAACCAATGTGTGGTAATGGAAGAATGCTACTTCCTTTTCTGCAAAGAGGAATCGATATTGAAGGATTTGATATTTCAGATGAAATGCTGAAGGTTTGTAAGGAAAAAGGTAAAAAGTTAAATCTGAATCCTCTAGTAACTATTGGAAAAATAGAGGAATTTCAAAGTCCTAACAAATATGATTTAATCATTATTCCTTTTGGTTCGTTTTCCCTTTTGCCTGATCATTTAGTAGCTGATAGTCTTGCAAATATGAAATCTATGTTAACAGAAGACGGTAAGTTACTTTTAACGATTATGACAAACAGAGGGAAATTTAATGATCTCCCCGAATGGAGGGAAACAAATCGAAAGCAGTATGACATCGGAGACATTGTGGAATATAAGCAGGAGCATTATGATTCAGATAGCAAGATCCTAAAAATTAAGTTGAAGTACCAATTAGTAAAAGATGAACAATTAGAAAAAACAGAACTAATGGATTTCCCTATCCGTCTTTACGAACTAGGAGAATTTGAAAATATTCTTAAGTCAAACGGATTTAATCAAATTATTCTACACGATGTAAAAGACGGTTATGGAATTGGTAGCACGTTTGATGTATATGAGTGTGTTTGAATAACAACACACTCTAGTTCTTATAAATATCGTTTGAAGATAGCCATTCTAAAAATTGATGATAGGGAAAATACGTAGTTCCGTTTAACTCTATTTTTGGTGCATTTGGATATTTTCTGAGCAATTCCTGCATTTCTTCTTTACTCAACCCAAAATATATCGGCAAATCCTTTTTATTTATGAGAGTAGGGTATCTGGATCCTTTCGGGTTTTTAAAGTTCTTTAATCCATCCCCTATAAAGTAGCCTAGTGCTGCAAGCCCTACACCTATCCAGAAAAAACTTAAAGCCATTTCTATTGCCTCCTCTAAAATCTATATATTATATACGGAGAGATAAGTAAATTGTTTCATTAATATACTAGAACAATAGATATTGGAGAGGAGTCATGCGGGTATACAATGGTTAAATTTTATTTTAAGCAATTCCTAAACGAGCCTATGTGGTTTAAGCTATTAATCTCTATAACATTGCTAAGTACGATTATCTTTAGCAGTTCATTTTTTTCATCTAATTATTATTACGAAAGCTTATCAAAATTAGCTGCTGCTATCTTTTTTGGAGCCTACGGTTTTAAATTGAGAAGAAGTAAGTTCAATTCTTCTATTCTTTTTATTTTAGCAATTATATGCGTCTTTCTTTCGGTATTCGCAATTTTGTAAAATAGAAAAGGATAGAGTATCTCTATCCTTCTTTCCATTATATCTGTCTCAGCACGGCTCGAACTGGACTGCCATCGGCTCCTTGAATCTTTAGAGGCAAGGCAATCAGTTCATAATCTCCTGGAGTGACATCTTGTAAAAATAAATTTTCTAGAATATGAACACCATGACGATAAAGTGCATGGTGCGCTCGTAATTCTTTATCGTCTAATGCATCAACAGAAGGACAATCGACGCCAATTAAAATAATTCCTTTCTCCTGCAAGAATGCACCAATATCCTCTTTTAATACCGAAATACTAGTCGGAAATTGCTCCACATTAACTTGTTTGGTAGTTTTTAATAGTAAGCGTTCTACCCCTTCTAACTCAAATGACTTCAATTCATCTCGACCAATTGATTCCAATCCTGTGACGTCAACTACTTTGGCACGACCAATATAAATATGGATGTCTAACTGCTCAATCGTAGGTGCGTCATTGTCAAAGTGATAGGGTGCATCCGCATGTGTCCCAGTATGCACACTTGTTGTGAAACGACCAATATTAACTGAACCTGTCTGTTCCTTCGAGAAAGCTAGCTCAAACTGAAAAGGTGTATCTCCTGGCCAAGTACCAATATTATTTGAAAACGACTGTGAGATGTCTATCCAGCGTTTCACCATCACCATCACCCCTTATAAACTTGTTCTTAAATCCCAGAGCTCTGGGAAAAAACGATGATCTAACACTTTACGTAAATAATTTACTCCCGAGGATCCACCGGTTCCAGTTTTAAAACCAATAATACGTTCTACCGTTTTCATATGTCGGAAGCGCCATTGCTGTAACCAATCTTCTATATCCACTAGTTTTTCTGCTAATTGGTACAAATCCCAATACTGGTCCACGTTTTGATATACTTCTTTCCATGCCTCTGCTACTGTCTCGTCTCCTCCATATGTAACGGAATAATCTCGATTTACAGCAGCTGGGTTCAAATTGAAACCAGCTTTTTCTAATGCTTGAATTGCCACATCATAAATGCTAGGTGAATGATATGCTTTTTCGAGCTCATTGTATAACTTTGAATCCTTCTCATAAATTTTTAGAATAAACTTTGTTTTATAACCGAGTGCAAATTCAATTTGTCGGTACTGAAAGGATTGAAAACCTGATGCTTTACCGAGTTTATCGCGAAACTCTAAATACTCAGCTGGTGTTAATGTCGAGAGCACATCCCAAGCTTGAATAATCTGTGTTTGAATCTTTGTTACTCGAGCCAGCATTTTAAAGGCGGCTTGCATCTTATCTTCTTGTATCGCTTGAATGGCACTAGTCAATTCATGTAAGATCAACTTCATCCAAAGCTCACTTACTTGATGAATAATAATAAATAACATTTCATCATGATGACCGGACAATCGTTTTTGACTGGATAAAATCGTATCGAGCTGCAAATAATCTCCATAGGTCATATCATCCCGAAAGTCCGTATGAATACCTTTTTCACCATCCAGCTTTTCATGCAGCTTCGAAATATCCTTCGGCATATAAGTCCTCCTTTTTATGCAACAACATCTCGCTTGTTTTCGTACTTTTTATACGTTTCTTCTGTCATGATCTTCTTCAAAATCTGTACAGTGTTCCACACATCTTCAAATGAGTTATACAATGCAACAGGTGCTAGACGGATGCCATTTGGCGAGCGGAAATCAGGAATAACCCGATGATCTTTTAATGCCTTACAAATGCGAGCTGCCTCTTCATGAACAAGATAAATATGTCCCCCTCTACGCTCATGGTCGACTGGATTGGCAATGTTAAATTGAAAATCCCTTAACTCTTCCTTTATTAAAAACATCATATAATCAGTTAGAGTTAATGACTTGCTACGAATAGCATCTATACCGACCTCCGCAAACATTTGTAACGAACCATATAATGGGGCAGCACTTAATATATTCGGTGTCCCAATTTGATATGCACCTGCATCTGATGCCGGTGACATTTCTATTGCCAGGTCAAACTGCTTCTCTTTATGGGAGCCGAACCAACCTGCTAGTCCAGGTCTCTTTCCAAAATGCTTCTGATTCACGAACAATCCCCCAACTGCACCTGGTCCTCCATTTAAATGCTTATAATTACACCAAAACGCAAAGTCTACATCCCAATCATCCAAATTGTGAGGGACAGATCCAATAGAGTGACATAGATCAAATCCAATGATAATATTTCGTTCGTGCGCAGCTTTAGTAAGCGCTTTCAAATTTAATATTTGTCCACTCCGATACAGCACACTTGGTAACACGATTAGAGCTATATCGTCTGTCATCGATTCTATTATGTCTTCTTCTAGTAGAGTATTCCCATCACGGCTTTTCACGAACTTCATATGTTCTTCGGGGTTATATCCATGCAACGATAACTGACTACTAATGGCATACAAATCAGAAGGGAAGTTCAATTCATCCACCAATATTTTAGTCCGTTTTCCATGGGGATGATAGAAACTAGCAACTAACTGATGTAAATTCGTAGTAGTTGAACCTGTAATCATCACTTCTTCTTTCAATACTCCAACAAGCGGTGCACACATTTCACTCAACGTTTCCGAAAAATAAAACCAAGGATGCTCACCTTGTGTCCACCCATCTATTCCGTATTTCTTCCATGAATCAAGTATAGATAACAGCGACTGCTCCGCTCTCTTAGACAATAAACCCAAGGAATTCCCATCCATGTACATGATATCTGGCAGCAAATAAAATTCATCTCGATAGTGTTTTAATATATCCTGTTTATCTAATTTCCTCGCATATTCAAATGTAATATCCATTCGTTGAGACACCGTCCCTAATCTAAATTTTCTTTCTATTAAAATAAATCATAGGCATTAAGATAAGTAGTGTCAATAAGACAAGGTAAACTATCACGTCCATTTTACAAAATGAATTCTTGCTACTTCTAAATCTAAAAGAGCAATGGTGTAAATTGTATGTTTCAGAAAAGTTTTTTGTGGAAAAATAAAGCTAAGGTGAATCTAAAACTAGTTTTAACGCATACTTATTATATCGTTTCAACAGAGCCTTAAATTTATGTGAAAGAGAGGAGTTCAAAAAATGAGTTTAACTCCTAAGCAAAGAATTGAGTTACATGGGTTTAATAACCTTACAAAGACCTTAAGTTTTAATATGTATGATATTTGCTACACAAGAACGAGAGAAGAACGAGAGGCTTATATTGACTATATCGACGAACAATATAATGCGGAACGTTTGACAAAAATTTTAACGAAAGTGTCGGATATTATTGAGGCAAATATTTTAAATATTGCACAGCAAGATTATGAACCACAAGGAGCAAGTGTAACCATTTTGGTTTCTGAAGGACCTGTTGACGATTCTCCAGCGGATTCATTTAAAGAATCACCAGGTCCACTACCTGAATCAGTAGTCGGCCATCTGGATAAAAGTCATATAACCGTTCATACTTATCCTGAGTATCACCCGGATGAAGGAATTAGTACATTCCGGGCGGATATTGATATTTCCACCTGTGGAGAAATTTCTCCTTTGAAAGCGCTGAATTATTTGATTCATTCATTTGAGACAGATGTTATGGTGATGGACTATCGTGTACGAGGCTTTACTAGAGACGTAACGGGACATAAATTATTTATCGATCATGACATTAATTCCATTCAAAACTATATTCCAGTCGGCTTACAAGAGTATTATCAAATGATCGATGTTAATGTATACCAAGAAAATATTTTTCATACAAAATGTAAACTTAAAAAATTTGATTTAAATAACTACCTATTCGGTTACACAGAAGACGAGTTAACCGATGAAGAAAAGATATCCATTACGAAGAAGTTAAAAACAGAAATGGATGAGATTTTTTACGCTAAAAACATGGCAAGAACAGAATAAATGTGAGGACCAAATTTTTGGTCCTTTTTTTATGCTCCAGCTACCAATGATTGAATAAAATTTTTATCTACATATGTAAAATATAATTGACATATTGTAAAGTTAACAATACACTGTGTATAAGAAATTTTACTTTTTTAAATTTTCAGTTAAAGGAGGTAATGTGGATGTCCTATCAAGAAAAGAAAAATATCGTATCTTTAATTAGCACTTTATTAATTTTTTCGCTCTATTCCTTGTATGTGTTTTATATGTACGAAGAAGGAAAATTTCAAACAACAGATGTTTTCAGCTTTTGGGGTACCTTCATCGTCATTTTGATAGCAATATCGATTGTAGCAAAAATCATTATTTATATAATTTTCAATATCATCTATCGAATAACTACCAATGAAAAAGAGCCTACTTTTTCTGATGAACTAGACAAATTAATAAAAATGAAAGCAACAACAATCTCGCACTATGTTTTTGTAGGAGGCTTTTTTCTAGCAATGGGATCATTGGTGTTGAATGTCTCACCGTATGTCATGTTCATCATACTTATCTTTTCAGGGGTTATCTCTGAAATGGTTGGGATGGTCACGGAGATATATCTTTATCGGAGAGGATTCTAAGATGGGAAAATGTTTAATAAGCAATAACATTCGGAGCTTGCGTTTTAACCATGGTGAAATGACGCAACAACAACTAGCAGATCATGTAGGTGTTACACGACAAACCATCTTTGCAATCGAGAAAGGAAATTACTCCCCTTCTTTGGAATTAGCTTTTCGCATTGCTTTTGTCTTCAACTTACCGTTGGAGGAAGTATTCTCTTTTGAATTAAAGAATAATAATTTGGAGGAATTGAATTGACTAATGGTATAGCTGAAAAATCACTAGCAATATGGCTTTTATTTAATAAAATCCTAAAAAATCCAGTGTTCTCATAATATTAATAAAGGAGGAATAGTTACGAAGGCAATAATTTCTAACAAATATGGTTCACCTGACATTCTAGAAGTGAATGAGGTAGAGACACCGATTCCGGATGACAATCAAGTTCTGGTAAAAATTCATGCAGCATCTTTAAATTACGGAAACTTAGTTCTTTTGAAAGGGGAACCGTACCTTGCCCGCTTTGCGTTTGGTATATTGAAACCAAAATACTCCATACCTGGAGGTGACTTTGCAGGGAGGATAGAATCAGTCGGCAAAAATGTTAACCATTTTAAGCCAGGTGATGAAGTGTTTGGAGACTTATCCGGTTGTGGTTGGGGAACTTTTGCTGAATATGTCGTAGTACCTGAACATGTATTGGTATTAAAACCGTCTAATCTTTCATTTGAGGAAGCTGCTGCAGTGCCTATGGCAGCTACCACTGCCCTTCAGAGTTTAAGGAATAAAGGTAAGATTGAATCAGGACAGAAAGTTTTGATTAATGGTGCATCTGGGGGTGTAGGGACTTTTGCAGTCCAGATTGCCAAATCATTCGGGGCGGAGGTGACTGGGGTATGTAGTACGAGAAATTTAAATATTCTCCAATCAATTGGTGCAGACTTTGTCATTGATTATTCAAAGGAAGACTTCACCAAAACTGCACAACGTTATGACCTAATTCTTGCTGTGAACGGGTATCAACCTATTTCGGCTTATAAACGTGCTCTTCGTCCGAAAGGAAATTATGTTATGGTCGGAGGTTCCGGAGCCCAATTAACTCAAGCTATGGTTTTAGGACCTTTCTTTTCCATGACTGGGGGTAAAAAGATGGGTAGCTTTTTACAAAGAGCAAATCAAAAAGATTTGATTTTTATCAAAGAACTAATAGAGGCCGGTAAAGTTAAACCTGTAATTGATAGAAGTTATAAGCTGAATGAGGTTCCCGAGGCTTTTAGGTATTTTGAAGAAGGTCACAATCAAGGAAAAGTAGTCATTACAATGTAAAGAGAACATCCAACCTCCAAGCAGCTATGCAAATTATTAACTAGCTTGCGAGCTGCTCGAGGTTGAGATTCATAGTTTAATTGTACTGTTGAGTTGAAGAGGAACTACTTGTTGTTGCGGTGTCATACGCAATAAGCGTAACTCCAAGTTTTTCTTCTAGCTCATTTAGTTCCTGCAACTGCTCACGGTCTAGTTCTGCAAATTTGGTCTCGTTCATTTCATCATTCATCCTTTCTTTAAAAAATAGTTTATCCTGGATGAATTCGATTATACAAAAATGTATCCTTTCACCATAACTGAATGAAGAGATTTCTACTGTATATATTTAAAAATAATATTAAATTTAAAAACGCTTATATTCTTTCAACATAGTCAATTATGTAAAAAACGGCACCCATTATAATAGTAAAGAATCCAAAGCTTCTTGCTCCACTTCCAGGATTTAATATAAAGGCAATACCAAAAAAAGTCATGGCAATTGCTATTCCTAAAAATCTTATATGTATTTTACCATCTTTAGTTTTCTTGTTACTAAGTACTAAAGCACTCAATATACATAGAACAATTCCATATAGATGCAATATAACATTACCTATTTTTCCGAAAGAATCAATAGATAAACTTACGAAGAAAACACCAAATATAATTGTTATCACACCAATAAAAATTCTCATGCTTCCTCCGATAAATTATTGTAGAATTCAAAGCAAACTATCATCCTCTAACAATTATCCCATATTTAGGAACTGTTTACATTATAATTTTAAAATACAATAAAAGACCTGTCACAAAGACAGATCTCTCTTACTTTAAGCTTCCTCTCCAAGCCCTTTCGAGATAATAACCTCTGTCACCTTACTTAACAGTTCCTCAGCATCTTCTCCTTCGGCTGAAATAGTGATAACTGATCCGGTAGTAATAGATTGAGCCATTACACCCATAATGGATTTTAAGTTTACCGATTTTCCATTATACGTAAGTTGTACCTCCGAATTAAAAGGTGTAACCGCTGAAACTAATAACGTGGAAGGTCTTGCGTGTAGACCTTCAGAAGTTGTAATCTTAAAGATTTTTTCCATTTATCAAGTCTCCTTTTCGAATACGATTTGACCTCTGCAAATTGTTATTTGAACATGTAAGTCCTTGTTAAGCAATACTAAGTCTGCATCTAAACCTTCCGCAATACATCCCTTATTGGGAAGCTTTAATTGTTTCGCAGCATTTGTGGAAGACATGGAGACTAACTCCATAAAAGAACAATTAGTTACCTGTCGGAAATGACGAATTGCTTGATCCATCGTCAGCATACTCCCAGCTAATGCTCCGTTCGAAAGATGCGCTCCCTTCTCTGTTACACTTACCATTTGTCCTCCTAAATCATAGCTTCCATTAGGTAGCCCTTTTGCTCTCATAGCATCTGTGATCAGAATTATTCCAGAAGCTCCCTTTAATCTATATGCCAACTTAACTGCATTCGGATGACAATGAATAAAATCTATAATAAGCTCCGTTTTTATTTCATCCAAAATTAATGCACTTCCTACCACTCCAGGTTCACGGTGGTGAAATGGGCGCATTTGATTATATAAGTGGGTTGCTTGTTTTACACCTAGCTTTACAGCCATTTCTACTTCTTCGGATGAAGCATCGGAATGTCCTATGGAAACAATGATCCCCTGACTACTAGCTGTCTCTACAAATTTAAGACCCCCTGTTACTTCTGGAGCAATAGTAATTTGCTTGATACGGTTATTACTTAGATGCTGCCAACGATCAAACTGCTCCAGAGTAGGTTCTATTATATACTCAAGCGGTTGTGCCCCAGCTCGTTTAGGAGAAATATATGGGCCTTCCACATGTATTCCTAGAACTTCCGCTTCATCGGTCTTACTAACAAAACTTGCGATATTCTTTAGTGCAGTCTCTATGGCATTAGTTGTTTGTGTCATCGTAGTAGGTAAAAAACTTGTGGTCCCTTCTTTAACTAAAGAACGTGCCATCCCTCTTAGCGCTTCCTCTGTTGCGTCCATCGTATCAAAACCAGCGGAACCGTGAATATGCATATCTATAAAACCCGGGAATACAATCCAATCATTAGAAGCTCCGTTTATATGAATATCTGCTTCGTTCGATAACTGTGTTCCTATTTTTTCAATCTTTCCATCTTTAAGAAATAAGTCCGCAACTACTTCTTTATCATGATTTACGATTGTTACGTTGGAAATGAGTATAGTTTTTGGCATGATTCACTTCTCCTTGGTATTAATATGTATACCAATTATAATAAATGTTTAGTAGAAAAAAAGCTGTTTATGAAAGGAACCATCTCCTTAAACAGCTTTTTCTACTATTTCTAATTCCTAATTTTTTCGATTTCGTCCGCCACAAATTGCACACTAGTTCCTACAATTACTTGAATACTCGTTGGTCCGACAACGTTGATACCAGGAACGCCAGTATCTTTTATTTTCTTTTGATCTACCAGAGCCATATCTAATACCTCTACACGTAAACGAGTAGCGCAATAGTCTACAGAAGTGACGTTTGCATCCCCACCTAACCCATCGTAAATAATAGATGCTAAGATGGAGAATTTACTACTAGATGAGTTGTCAACAACTTCCTCGATTTCTTCCTCATCCTCTTCTCTACCTGGTGTTTTCAAGTCAAATTTCACGATTAAGAATCGGAATAAGAAGTAGTAAATAACAGCAAAAACTAAACCTTGAACAACTAACATTAAAGGTAAATTTGCAATTGGTATTCGAAGACTTAAGAAAAAGTCTATGAACCCTGCACTAAAAGTGAATCCTGCTGTCCACTGGAAGGATGCAGCAATGAACAATGATAGACCAGTTAACGCAGCATGCACTACATATAAAGCTGGAGCTAAAAACATAAATACAAACTCAATTGGCTCTGTAACCCCTGTAAAAAAAGACGCAAAGCCCGCTGCAAGCATTAGGGAAGCCACTTGTTTTTTTCTTTTCGTCTTCGCTGTATGATACATCGCCAGTGCAGCTGCTGGTAATCCAAACATCATTATTGGGAAGAACCCAGCCTGGTACATCCCTGTGACACCTTTAACACCTGAACTATCCCAGAACTTTCCGATATCGTTTATACCAATTGTATCGAACCAAAATACTGCATTTAATGCATGATGCAAGCCAGTTGGTATTAACAGACGATTGAAGAATCCATATATACCTGCACCTGCTGCACCTAGGCTGCTAATTGACTCACCAAACGAAACTAACCAGCCATATACGATTGGCCATATAAAGAATAATGCTACGGAAACAACTAACATCGCTACCGCAGATACAATCGGAACAAGCCGTTTTCCACTAAAGAATGCTAAAAAATCAGGTAGCTTTACATGACTGAAGCGATTAAACATTGCAGCTGCAATAAGTCCAGAAATGATACCAACAAAAGCATTATCAATCTTCGCGAAAGCTGCATTTACATTAGCAGCATCTATACCTTGTAACAAAGCAACCGAATTAGTGGATAACATAGTCGTTACAACTAGAAAGGCAACTAAACCACTTATTGCAGCAGAGCCGTCTCTTTCTTTGGCCATTCCAAATGCAACACCTACCGCAAATAGGATTGGAATATGGTCAAGAATAGAAGCTCCTGCTTTAATTAGAAATGCAGCTAATACATTTCCAGAACCCCAACCTGTAGGGTCAATCCAATAACCAATACCCATCAAAATTGCAGCTGCCGGTAAAACAGCTACTGGTAGCATTAAAGAGCGTCCGAGCTTTTGAAGATATTTAATCATAATATGCCCATCCTCTTTTCTTATTTATAAGATAATTAAGATATAAAAAAAATAATATGATTGCAGTCTACAGAATAAAGTCTCCTAATCTATTAAAATTACACCTCCTTTTTCGCTTTATTTTGAAAATACTGTCATCAATAATGTTTCACCCACAATACCTTCTTTTGAATCTTCGAATCGTATAACTCTTTCTACACTATTTGTAATAACTATTGGTGTGACTATTTTTTTATTTTGAGCACGAAGCAAATCCCAATCAACTTCAACTAATGGTTGCCCGACAGAAATGGATTCACCCAATGAAACTAAAACCGTAAAGCCACTTCCACCTAGTGAAACCGTTTCCAATCCAATATGAATCAAAATCTCCGTTCCATTTTTTGAACGAAGGCCGATTGCATGTTTGGTATCAGATAGAAGAATGACTGTACCTTCTATTGGAGAGTGAACCTTGCCTCCAATTGGTATAATAGCAAGCCCTTCTCCCATCATCTTTTGACTAAAGACGGGGTCTGGAACTTCTTCGATTGGAATTATTTCACCGTTTAGCGGGGCATAAATTAGTAGTTTCGATTTAAAAAATTTGGACAGCATTTGCATTGGCTCCTTTGTTATGAAGACTCAAAAAAATTGTATTCCTAATATATATTGTCCAAACTTCAAAGGCAGAACATAAAAAGCATAGGGCAAACGAAAAGAATAAAAAATTCTTTTCAATTTTCCACCATGCCAGAACGAGCATTGGGTATATTCTATTATTCCAATCATATTGGCTTAGCCAATACACATAAAAGGCTGAAAGTTACGTATGGTGAACAATATGGACTAGTTATAGGTAGTAATGGGGTACAGTGATTCGAATAGTAACTCCGAAATAATATTTTACTATTAAAACCTACTAACTCTTTAAAAGTTAGTAGGTTTTTTATCTATTAACATATCTTTACTATATAGACTTGTTGTTTATCTATCTTTCGATGTTTGAATTACCATTAATTCCCGTGACAAAAGCAGAAATAACTATCGTACAATTAGGTGAAACGAGATAGGAGGATATAAGTGGATAGTTTATTTTTAGTAATATCGATAGTTAGTCTGTTTGCAATTTTTATTTTCGGAATAATTTCATTCGTTTCGTTTATTAAGAAAAACGGGACAAAAGGTAAAAAAATGCTTATATTTAGTGGTATTTCTGTATTAGTTATGATTATTTCATTTTTTGCTTTTGGATTAACTACCGATACGACGACAACAGCCGAAACGGAAAGTGCAAAAGAGGTTGAACCAGTTAAGAAAGAAACTGCTGAAGAGAAAGCAACTCGTGAAGCAAAAGAAGCAGCAGAAAAAGCGGCTGCAGATGAAAAAGCAAAACAAGAAGCAGAGGCAAAAGCTAAAGCAGAAGCGGAACAGTTAGCAAAAGAGGAAGCGGAAGAAAAAGCAAGACAAGAACAACTCGCAAAAGAAGCTGCAGAAAAGAAAGCAAATGCCCAAACAATTGAATACGCTCAATTGAAAAAGAATCCAGACCGTTATAGCGATGAATACGTGAAATATACGGGCGAAATCGTACAAATATTAGAAGGCGACGGTATGACGAATATTCGATTATCTGTAACAAAAGAGTCATATGGTTATAGTTTTAATGACATTGTATTTATCGAATACGTAGGATATACAGATTTCGTTGATAATGATATTGTCACGATTTATGGAACAGTATATGGAGAATATACATATGAATCACAAGCAGGATATAATATTTCTCTTCCAGGGATTATAGCAGATGAAGTACTACCAGCTGAGTAAACTAATTTTATACACCAAAACAAAACCCTCTCCCGTCTTTGTACGGGGGAGGGTTTTGTTTTGGTTTAGTAACGCATGCCATTTCCTTTTTCAGCTATTTCGTGAGCTAGAAGAATGGTTGAAACAGCCAACTCTGCGTAAGTCACTTCTTGAGCAGGATTGAATTGATTTTTTTCAACTTTAAATAATCCCATGGAGTTTGCTAAAGCTACATATCCTATATACTCTTTTTGCACCTTACTTGCATCTGCAAAGTCTAGTTTATAGATGTTACTATGTTTAGCTGCTTGATCTAAACCTAGCACTCTAATATACCACGCTGCTAGTTCTTCTCTTTTGATAGGTGCATCTACATCAAAGTTCTTGCCAGATGGTTGAATTACTCCCATACTTACCGCACGTTCTACTGCTGAATATAATGGATGTTTAGGATCAATATTATCAAAAGTTTGTTTCATATTTTCGGTATTTTGATTGTACATACCATCATAAAAATAAGTGATGGAATTTAATAATACTTTTAGAGCTTCCCCTTTTGAAATTGAAGCATCCCCGTTAAAGCTTTTAGCATCCTTAACTTCCAGGACTTTTGCGCTAATGAGGTAATTTAACTCCTCTTCTGCCCACGGATGGGAAATAACAACAGGACTTTTCCCATTTTCTATGCTTTTCCATTCACCTGTAGTAGCATCTAAATAGCTATACATGTCTTCATTAAATACTGGAACATATACGATGTCATAGTGATTTTTCTCTTTATCGTTACCTTGTTTTAGATAATTTAATTTTAAGTTTAGAGCGTTATTTAATTTAGTTAAAGCATCTTTTTCAGAGATGACTTTATCGACTGCTGGCCATTTTTCTATTTCTGAATAATTGATATATAAATTGCTTAAAGAACCATCACCTGCAATACTAATTTGAATTTGATCTCCAATGACAAGAATGCCATTTACAACTCTTGGGAATGAGAAATTATATGATTCTGACATTTCATCATAATAAGCTTCTTCTATTGGCATTGCATAATTGTGTAGATAAGAAGGTATCATATCTTTTGCATATTTAACTGCTTGAGCGAGAGCATCTTTTTGAGTTAGCTTGTTCTCAACAGGTTTTTCTCCAAATTGTCGTGAGATGTCTCGATCAATATTGTAGTACTGTATGATTTCGCCAGTATCTTTATTAATTACTAAACCAGCTCCGTGACCGCCATTCCGATATTCGTACATATAGTCAACACTAATCACTGACTGACCATTACCATTATAATTTTCAACTTCATTTATTGATTGTATCGTTACTTTTATGTCGTCTGATTTAGATTTAATAAATTTTTCTGCAATTTTTTTAGCTTCTTCTAGAGTGACCCCATTATGTTTAGGTGGAAGCGGAGTAGATGAAATCTTCTCAACTTTAGTTTTAGCCGGAAACTCTTCCGAGAAATCGTTAGCAGTCATCCATTTTCCTGTTAACGCATGAACTCCCCGTACTTTAGTTGATGGTTGATATACTAGCTTCACATTACGGTCACCATTTCTATAATCGTAATCAATTTGATATTGCAGATTAATCGATAAATTTTCCTTATATTTTTTTAGCAGCTCTTCTTTATCTAATATTTGTTTCATATCATCAAAAGTAGCTGGTTTTTGAGTATTTGTCTTATAAAATTGCACCACTTCTCCATTACCTAAAACAGTCACTTCAATCCTTTGATCCGAGATAGATACTTTATCCTTGATGCGAGTAAAAGTAAAATTATAGCGAATAGGCTCTGTTAATATTTGCTGAGGATAATAGTTATACGGGTTTTTTTCTAATTGATACTCTCCAACACCATCAAACTTTTTCAAATATTCGTCTGCAATTTTTCTTGCTTCCTCTTCAGATACTTTAGCAGGAAACAGTGCCTCTTTTTCATTGGTTGGTTGGAAGTAAAAGTTCTCTAATTCTAATTTTTCTCCCACAAATCCAACGCTTCCATGCATATATTTTCCATTAACCTCTTTGGAAAAAGATAAGTTATAACGGACTTCCTTATCTGTAGCATAATAATATCCACTACCCATGTGAAAATCATTATTGGATAAAAAATCATACTTCTTAGGGAATAGTTCTTTAAATCTCTTGATTAAATCGTCTTTTGAAAAAACTTTTTCTGTTTCCGCAACTTGAATTTGAATTTGTGGTTGCTCATTTGCTGTAGTTGAAGCGCTTGCAATGGATGAAAACATTCCTAACGTTAAAGCTGATGAAGTTAATACAATTCCAAATTTCTTTAATTTAGCCAAAATAATCCTCCTAAAATTGTAATAGTTAAAGTGTACACTAAATTCTGTAAATTGTGAACAATATTATTCCATTTGGAAATTGTAAACAATTCTATAGAGTCTATGTTTAGTTTAGGAGGAAAATGCCTTATAATATTAAATCAGGATTAAAATTAGTTATTTTTACATTACTAATAAGACTTTATAAGCAGGCAAAAAGTTTCTTTCTAAATATTGTCCTTACTTATATAAAAATAAAAAAGATAGGATAGCATTGTATTTGCTATCCCTATCTTTTTTAGGTTGATGATATTTCTTATGTTCCACAAAACGTACGATAAGAACTGTTTTCTTGGTCAGGCAGTTTAGTGAATTCATCTTGTTCAGGAGTATGGGCGTATGGTCTTGATAAAGCGTTTAGTAGCCGCTCCATCACACTGTAGTCACCTTGTGCCACAGCTGCATCCAGAGCCTCTTCTACCCGATGGTTTCTTGGAATTACAGCAGGATTACTGTTTCGCATCAAGTCATGAGAGGATTCTTTCGATTCCTGCTGTCTACTTAACCTTTCCTGCCACTTCTTTTTCCACTGAGTAAATTCAGGTGCTCCAAATAATTTAGTATCCTCATTCGTATCGAAAGTTAATGCACGAAAAGTATTGGTAAAATCTGCACCATTCTTTTGCATCATACGGAGAAGTTCATCCACGAGTGCCTCATCTTCTTTTTCCTCATTGTATATCCCCAACTTAACTCTCATCCCTGATAGCCAATTAGTGAAATACAATTTAGGAAAATCTTCAATCGCATTCTGGGCTAGTTTAATTGCTTCCTCTTCATCTTCATGGAGTATCGGTAATAGGCTTTCAGCAAATCGTGCTAAATTCCATCCAGCAATATTCGGTTGATTGCCATAAGCATAGCGGCCATTAACATCTATAGAGCTAAAAACAGTTGATGGATCATAGGCATCCATAAACGCGCAAGGACCATAATCAATAGTTTCTCCACTAATGGCCATATTGTCTGTATTCATGACTCCGTGAATAAAGCCAACCAGTTGCCATTTTGCAATTAGCGACGCCTGACGTTTAATCACTTCCTGAAGAAGGAAAATATAACGATTAGGGGAAGTTTCCCCTCCTGGATAATGTCGTTCAATTGTATAATCAGCCAGGTCTCGAAGATCTTCAAAAGTTCCCCATTTCGCTGCGAATTGAAAAGTACCAACACGCAGATGACTTGCAGCCACGCGGGTCATAATTGCACCAGGTAGATTAGTTTCACGAATGATTGATTCACCGGTCGTTACCACCGCTAAACTCCGTGTAGTAGGTATACCAAGCGCATGCATGGATTCGCTAATAATGTATTCTCTTAGCATTGGCCCTAGTGCCGCACGTCCATCTCCCCCACGAGAATAAGGAGTTCTACCAGAACCTTTCAGTTGAACATCAAATCGCTCACTTTGAGATGTAATTTGTTCTCCAAGCAAAATAGCTCGGCCATCTCCTAACATGTTAAAATGTCCGAATTGGTGCCCGGCATAAGCCTGAGCAAGAGGGAAAGCACCTTCTGGATTTCGGTTTCCAGCAAGTTGTGCAACACCTTCTTCACTTTTCAGAGAATCTATATCTAACCCCAAGGATTTAGCCAACGAATCATTAAGAATGGACAATTTCGGTGAGCTCACAGGGTTAAGGGAGAGGCTAGTAAAAAATATGTTTGGCAGACGGGCATAACTGTTATCAAAGTTCCATCCTATTAGTTCTTCTCGGTTTGTCATCTTATCTCCTTTGCTTCTTCTGTCATTAAGTCTATGTTTTATCAATTTTCATATGCTCACAATACTTCTATTTTAGTGTCCTCTGCTGCTACTTTATTATACCCTTCCGACACCAATAAAAGTTTTGACTTGTGTATTTCCACTATCCGTTTCCTACTATTTTTACAATGAATTTTGCAAACATTATTGATCCCATTGCAAATGGAGTTTGTAAAATAAAACCTAGTGCCAAATAAATTAATATTTGCTTACATGTTATTAAATTTACTAAGAGAAGCTTTTTAATACTAAACAAACAAAAAGGGACTAAAATAAAAATAGAAGTAATGACACCAGGTACATATTTTTGAAAGAAAATACTTTGCAAAATATGCCCAATACCATTAGCTAAAAAAATACCAGCTACTAAGATCGAGAAGTATTGTATAGGTCCTATCCCTATAAAGTCTTTATTCGTTGCTGCAAACATACAACCAATAAAAACAATCAACCATAATATACTAAAAGCCAAAATGAATTCTACTGTTGTAACTTTAAAAGGGAGAACCATCGAAAAATATTCAACAGTTAAAATTTCTTCAAGGTCATGAATAAAAAATACAATTGGAAACAACCATATTAACCATCTAATTTTTAATAGTTCCATCATACACCCCATTATTCTTTCGAACAAATAGCTATACTTCTCTATAATTGACTGTATATTTATTATATCAATAAGGTCATATTTAAGAGATAACTATAAGCAAGTGAGGTGAGAAACATGTCCATTTTACGTTATATTCGAAAAGCCTATCAATTTTTTGTAGATATACCATTGAAAGCAGGTACAGTCTTAAACCAACAATATGAGGTTTTAAATGTTATTGGAACAGGAAGCTACGGCATTCTTTATCGGTGTAAAGACTTAAAAACGAACGATTACAAAGTAGTGAAACAGCTAAGACTAAGTAAGCAACGTTCTAAAAAAGAAATAAAACTATTTGAAAATGAAATCTCCATTTTACAAAAGTTAAACCATGACAACATGCCTAAATTTTTTGAGGCTTTTACACATAACGAGCTACTATTTTATGTTATGAACTATATAGAAGGAGACAATTTAGAGGACTTGATTTTTTATAAAAAGGTTACTTTTAATGAAGAACAGTCTTTAAATTTGCTAGCGGACCTCCTTGTTTTAGTTGATGATTTACATAATAAGAACGTCTATCACGGAGACTTGCGTATTCCGAACATTATGATGAATAACAACCATTTATTTTTAATCGACTTTGGACTGTCTGAGCAGAATCCCTCCAGTGGTGAGATGAAAGAACAGGACTACTTTGATTTAGGTGAGATACTCTTATATTTACTTTACACAACCTATCCTACAAGAAATAAAAAAGCTCTTCCTTGGACAGAAGAACTTTCTTTAAAAAATGAAACAATTTATTTACTTAAAAGACTTTTACAAATAAAAGAACCTTATACAACTACTAAAGACATCTTGAAGGATCTACAAGCTGCCCTTCTCGCCAATAAATAGTGAAAGATTAACTACTGCTTCGGCCCTTGCGTTTGTAGTAGTTACTTCCACTCATTGGATTTCTTCTATAATTACTGCTACTGCTTCCACGCTTATAATAACTTTTTCTTCGATCGCTGCTACTACCTCGACGATAATGACCATGTCTACGCTCGCTACTACCTTGAGAAAGTTGTTTGATTTGCTTTAATATTTTTTTAAACATATTACCCTCTTTTCATGTTTTTATTGTTTTCAGTCTAGCACAGTGGATTGAGAAACCTAAATAATTTGCCCTTTGAATTTCTTGTAACACTTCTTTTAATAAATTATATGAAATGAAACAAGTAAATAGCTCATTTTTGCTCATCCTAAATCAATAACGATATAGGAGGCGTAAAATGCGAATATCTATCAATAAAATCATTCTGACAATTATCCTTGGTATTGCTACAGTAGTCCCAATTGTAGCGTTTAGTCCACACTTTGCTTCCACTGAATTCGAAAAAATGAATGCACTTGAGACACAAGTTTTATGGGGTATCGATGCTGATAATATTTACAACAATATTAAGGTTTTATCAAAAACTCCTCGTGTTGCTGGTACTGCTCAAGAGAATAAGGCAGTTGCATATATAAAAAAACAGTTTGAATCATATGGTTACGAATCTGAAGTTCAATCTTTCCATTTTAATAGCTATACACCACCCCAGACTCTAACTTTATCTATAAAGGGTTACTCCCAACGTTTACAGCCTATTGCATTTGAATATTCAGTGAATGGTGATATATCAGGTGAAATTGTGGCAGCTGGACTTGGAAAAATGGAAGATATAAATAAACTAGACTTAAAAGGAAAAATTGCACTCATCCAACGTGGAGAAATTACCTTTGCTGACAAAATATCAAACGCCACTGCCAAAGGTGCAATAGGTGTCATCATTTACAACCAAGAGTCAGATACGATTAATGCAAGTTTAGGGGACACAACTAAGACAAGCGTTCCAGCTGTTTTTTTAACAAAAGAAGAAGGGGACGACTTAATAAGTCATCTGAAAAAAAATCCTGGGTCTATCGGGCAACTTAACATAAAAGGAGCAAGTTTCAATCAAAATACTTCTCATAATGTCATCGCTATAAAAAAACCAGTGAAATTAAACAACTCAACGAATAATATCATTGTGATCGGTGCACATCACGATTCCGTTGCAGGAGCTCCTGGTGCAAATGATGATGCTTCTGGTACTGCGATGACATTGGAACTCGCTCGTGTATTAAGAAATATTTCTTCCGATACAGAGATTCGTTTTGTCACGTTTGGTGCTGAAGAGTTAGGTTTACTAGGTTCTTCTCACTACGTAGAAAGTTTGTCGGAAGATGAAAAAAATCGAATCGTTGCAAATTTTAACCTAGATATGGTAGGAAGTAAAAATGCAGGTAATTTAATTCTTCAAACGATAGACGGTAAACCTAATCTTGTTACAGACCTTTCCCAGGAGGCTAGTGAAAAGTTAAATGGAGAACCAACTCCATTTAACCAAGGAGAACGAAGTGATCATGTGTCATTTGCTGAAGCTGGTATTCCTGCAGCACTCTTTATCCATCATCCAACAGAGGAGTGGTATCATACACCACAGGATACAATAGATAAAATAAGCAAAAGTAAGTTACAAGATGTGGCTGAAATAGTTGGTTTGGCTATACTAAATCAGATTGTTTCTGAAAACCAAAGTTCAAAATAATCAATATCTCTGAAAGATAAAAATTTTAGTTTAAGCATCAAGAAAGGGTCATACTTAACCTCTAGTATGACCCTTCTTTTTATTTTATTAAAACCTTCCTAAAAGATCTCTTTATTAAATATTTTTTAGAAGGTCATCAAGTCGTTCGTATTGCGAAGAGGTTCCTTGGACTACCCCCATGTCTAGTACTTGCTGAAGATTTTCTAAGGTAGCGAATTCAGACCGAGTAATGAGTTTTGTCTTATCTCCATCTTCAGTAAAAATCATTGTAACTAGTAGTTCAGGCATGCCAGCAATCGCATTTCCTTTATCATCTGCAAACATGTCTGTGTAAACAATTTTTTCAGGAGCAACTATCTCATGATAGATAGCCATCCCCCAAGATTCTTGTCCATAAAAGTCTCCTTGATTTTCATCTTCGCATGTCATGCAATAATGCCATACTCCTTCTGGCTTAAACTCAAATTGGCGATTTATTGTCTTCCATCCCTTTGGTCCCCACCAGCTCTCCAATCGTTCTGAATCTGAAAATGCTTCAAACACAAGAGAACGCGGTGCGTTAAAAATTCTCTCCATGACAAGAACTTTTCCTTCCGTGAACGTCGTTAAGTCGTTTGTTGATTTATTCTCTGACATTTTAATCCCTCCATCTTTTTCGTAGATTTTTGCAGTGGTAATGTTGTTGGAATAATGAATTCCATCCGACCCTTCCATATTAAAGCGCTGAATACCGCCTTGGTCTTATACTAATTTCTATAGTTGCAACAGAAAATCCTTTTGGTCCCCAAAATAATCTTTTGAATTATTTATTCATAATAAAAAGCATTACTTCTATTGAAATAATGCCCTTCTATAATTATTGATTTTAATCTAATTATTATCCTCGTCAACTTCAAAAGTGTATGCTTTTTCTACTTTAGAAATCCTTACTGAGAAGTTTTTATACCATTCAGATTTACCTTTTTCTTGCGCCACTTTATGCGCAGAATTGTCTTTCCAGCTTTTTATTGCTTCTAAAGAGTCCCAGTAGGAAATGGTTATTCCCAATTCATGATCACGAGCACTCTCTATTCCTAAAAAGCCTTTCTGCTGTGATGCCAATTCTTCCATTTTTTCTGCCATTCTTCCATAGCCCTTATCAACATTTGTACGCTGCGATGTAAAAATCGCTGCATAATAAGGAGGTTGGGGAAGCTTTGCTATTCCACTCATCTTTGGACACTCCCAACATTTCTTGAAATTATAAGTATGATGGTACATTAATAATCTCTATTTAGATACATAAAAATAAAACAGAGGAGAAAAAATTCTCCTCTAAGGTTATATTGGCAGGGGCAGGCAGCCTAGTGATTTTTTCTACTACTCGAAAGATTGGATGTTCTTCTCGGAAACGGGTTGCCGCTTTCAAAAAAAAAATTGAATTCAAAAAAGAAGAGCTAATTTTGCTCTTCCTCTTGGTTTTGATTTTTTATTTATTGCTAGCTTCAGCAAATGCAGCAGATACTTTTTCGAATTCCTCGTCAACCTCAATAAAAGTCAATTCTCCCTCGTCTTCTATACGGAAAAAGAAAACATCAATGTCATCTTCCGTTTCTGCTTGAATATCTTCTACAAAGCCGACTGCAGCGTATTCAACTTCCTCAACAGTCAACAGACCTAGCACTTCCATATCTTGCTCCTGATCATTTTCATCTAGCACCGTAAAGATATTACCTACTTCAATTTTCCCTTGATTTTCTTCCATTCTAAAAACCTCCTTCAACTATTTTTTTCAAATTAATCTTTCGATTACAACTAATTATCCGTTAAAAACGAATTATTAGCAAAAAGAAAATCTATTTAGTTTTCTCATGAATAAATTTTATACTAGCGCCTGTTTTTAATCTTCTATTAGCTCTTCCGTGCCGTCTTGACCATAAGAGATGCGAAAGATAGCAGGATTTACATGTTCTTCTTGAGCTTGTCCTCATTAGGTCGGGGACCAATATAAAAATCTCAATTGATCCCCATTGAAATACCTTTTTAAAAACTGTCATTCTGTTTATGACGAACAGAGTTCAAACCCATTAGTACCGTTTATTCTAAACCTTCTCTTGCTTCAATAAAGGCAGTAGATACTTTTTCAAATTCCTCGTCATTATCGATAACACACAATTCATCCTCTTCAATTCTCAAAAGGTATACTTTTAAGTCTTCTTCGGAATCCTCTTGGTTATCTTCCGCAATTCGGACAGCAGCGTATTCTGTATTATCGACAGTCATTAGATCCAGCACCTCGATCTCTTGCTCTCGATTATTTTCATCCATCACTGTAAGAATTTCCCCAACTTCAATATTATCTATTCTCTCTTCTATTTCTTTCAGCTCCTTACATTATTTAAGACTTCGATAATCGTCCTACCCTTTCGATTACCGCTTTACTCATTGTTAATGTATTCTGCATGATAGAAATTTTCTCCATCATGAACAAATAACAGTGTATCTGCATATCCAACAAGTCTGTTCACTAGTTCTTCGTCGATGCTGTAAACGAGATAGCTGAGCGCTCGATTATTCCTTTACTGCGCATCTTCTAAAAAGCAATTCAATTGTGTACTCTCTTATCCTTTACAAAAACAAAATGAATTACACTCGCCATTGTTCCTATTCAAAAAAGTGCCAGTTGCCATGTCAAAAATGAATTTGATGATTTGGCACTGACACTTTAATTAGTTTGAGTTTTCGGCTAACCAGTTACCAATCATAGGATGAATTTCATTAATCGCTTTACTTCCCGTGACTACAGAAACATGGCCAGTATTCACTAAGTGATATGTCTTATTTTTACTTGAGACTTTATCATTGAGCGGTTCGACTTGCCTTGGATTAACAATGACATCCTTCTTCCCAGCAATATTTAAAAGGTTTGCTGTAATATTTCCTAATTCTACATTCTGCCCTCTTATATAAAGATCGTCGTTTATTAACTTATTTTGTTGATATAATTCACCAATCCATTGTCTATAAGCTTCACCAGCAAAAGGGATTCCATCCGCAAGCCACTTTTGCATTAGCTTCCAATTTGTAACGAACTTTTCATTTTCCCCACGATCGACAAGACTAATATATGGTCCGTAATAATTGCCAATCGGGTTCAATAATTTGTTTCCAAAATCAATCATATCAGGAGGAATTAAACCAAGTGTGTCTACTAACTTATCCACATTAAAATAACGTTCATCCAACCAATTTGTATATAATCCTGCATCAGAAAAATCAATAGGACTCGTCAATAATACTATGTTTCGAATAGGTAATTCTGGGTGTAGTGCCGCAAATATTGTAGTCATCGTTCCGCCCATACAATAACCTAACAAACTGATTTCACTAGCATTAGACGTTTTGAGAACTTTTTTAACGGCTTTCGGAATATAATCTAAAATATAATGATCTAGCTTCATATGCCTATCCTCATAACCAGGTGCTCCCCAGTCAAGTAAATAAACGTCGTGGCCTTGATTAGTTAGATATTCAATTAAGCTGTTACCAGGAGACAAATCTAAAATATATGGCTTATTGATCAATGCATAGATCATCAGAATTGGTACACGGTTCGTTTTCTTACTTTGCGGTTGATAGCGATACAATTTAGCTTTGTTCTTAGTCCAGATGACCTCTTTGGGAGTTTGACCAACTTGTGGATCTGGTTCTTTTGTAATAACATCCACTACTCTTTTATATCTTCGATAACTATTTTTCACATCGTCTGGTAATGAATTTAACCAGCTATCTAATTGATTTATGTTGGAATACACGATGGTTTACCCCCTATTATTTTTAGGGGAACTCCTTTTGGAGATCCCCCGTTATATATGAAATTACAGGTTACATATATAAGCCGCCATTTACGTTAATCGATTGACCTGTAATATAATTTGCGTGAATAAGGAATAATACAGCCTCGGCAATTTCATCCGTTTGTCCTAAACGCTTCATAGGTATTTTGGAAACGATATTCTCTCTAACACTTTCAGGCATTTCTTCCACCATTTCAGTCTCTATGAAACCTGGGCACACAGAATTGACAGTTATTCCGTTTTTAGCTGTTTCTAAAGCAAGGGATTTTGTTAAACCTATAATGCCAGCTTTAGAAGCTGCATAGTTTGTTTGTCCGAATCCTCCCGCCTGTCCGATAATTGAGCTTATATTAATAATTCGACCATAATTCTGTTCCAACATGTGGTTGATCACTTCGGAAGTTGTATAAAATACACTGTTTAAGTTAACATCAATTACCTCGCTCCATTCCTCATTGGACAGTTTCCGGAACGTTCGGTCTCTTGTAATTCCAGCATTATTAATAAGAATATCGATTTTACCATAACGATTAATCACTTCTTCTATAAGATTCTTTACGTCGTTCGGCTTTGATACGTCAGACTGGATCGCACAGGAAACTCCGCCTTGCTCTTCAATTTCCTTCACAACCGCCTCTGCACGGTCCATTCTTAATTGATAATTAATGACAACATATGCACCATTTTTTGCTAGTTCTTTTGCGATTGCAGCCCCGATCCCACGAGAGCCACCTGTTACTACCGCCACCTTACCTGCTAGCGGTTTATTAATCGGGTTTAATATAGTTAATTCAGCCTGACTCATTGTCATAGACTATCATTCCAATCCTCTTTATATTTTTTATTCCATTATTTTTCAGTAACTTCAAGAGCAATAAGAAGCTTATCGATTTTTTTATCTAAGCTAGAAACCGCTATTTTTAATTGATTAATCTCCTCATCCATTTCATCAAGTGCGTCCAGTTTGCTTTCTACGTTAATGACAAGTGATGCAACATCTGCAATTTCACTACGGGTTGGCAAATTGACACTTTTTAAAAAGGTTTCCGTTTTCTCATTCATCAGCTTTTGAGCTTGAAGGTATTGGTTTAATGTCTCTCCCATCCCTTCGGAGAAAGATTCTTTTTTTAACATTTCTTGAATTGCACCTGACCAGTTCGCTTCCGTTTGTTCATAAAAGTTTTTCCACATGATGAATGGATCAAATGGCAATGTTTTTGTCAAAAATCTCATCTCCCTACAATTAATTTAGTCATAAAAGAAGTTCTCTGAACGACTTTATTACTCTATGAACATATGCCCAAACAAATGCATGAAAAAAATAATCTTTTTTTCTTATTTTTAAAGTCATATTTTTTATTGCCTATGTGTAAATTACATGTATGGGATACGCCTTATTGCCCTAGCTTTGGAACATTTTTTTACTCCTATGTGTACATTACATGTATGAACATTCTTTCGATTGGTGGTGAAAACAGCTGGAAACAAACAAGGAGTCCAATAATAATGAAAAAAACACTAATTTAGGTACTCCGAAAAACTTCCTTGTACCAATCATGCTTTTACATCTTCGAGATTTTAATTCCCACGGTTATGAGCTAATGCAAAAGATTACGCAATTCGGTTTCAACGCAGTGGATCAGGGAAATCTTTATCGGATTTTACGACAACTAGAAAAGGATGGGAAGGTAACATCTGAGTGGGATACAGAATCAGAGGGTCCAGCAAAACGGATTTATACGATTACAGATGCAGGTGAACAATACTTAGAGGTTTGGGCAAGTTCACTTGCAAACTACCAAAATATGATCAATCAATTTTTTAATTTGTACCAACCTTTTTTTCCCTTTCAGCAGAACACGAAAAAAACAGATACAGAAAAGTAAATAATGGTACCAATGCGCTTTGGTGCATCTCATATAACGTAATTCGGTTAAATTAAAAGGAGGAAAATGGAATGAGTAATGTAGAATCGAAGAATCAAAAATCGAACGGATTAGATTTAATACTGGATGGATGGTTGAACAGCTTTAAAGTATTTCAATCTTTTCAAACGGAAATTGCAGAAAAATCATTACAGCATCTTCATATTCAAAGAGACATCCTAAATTCTACTCGAGAGACATTCAGTAAAATAGAAGAAGATAAAAATAAATTTGAAGAAGAGTGGAAAGCTGTATTACAAAATACGATCAAGTCAATCAATAATGAACAAATTGAACGATTATTATCTGCATGGGTCAACCAAATCGAAGAAATAAACAGTTCCATAAAAGAAATTTCTGGATTGCCTAATCAAGCTATTTTAGACTTATTTGCACAATCTCATGTTCAATTGGAGACCAATGTGAAGGCGGCACTTGAGCAACAACAAAAAAACAGTGTAGAAGTCTTCCAAAAAGTTGAGTTGCTTACTGAGCATATAAAACAAGCACATCATGTATTACTACCAACAGTTTAAAAAACATAAAGACTACCTCCGATTTTCATTAGGAAGGTAGTCTTCTTGTGTTACTTGCTTTCATTCGATTGTAATATGCGTAACCTATAGGAATTCATTGCAGTCTCTCCCAGTTGGTCAAGTAAATTATAATTGGCAAATGCCCCAACCACTGCTCCAATACCAGGAACTAATTGAAACATCTTCACTAAATCTATATAGTCCCGATACTCCTGTTGGAAATCACGCCAAACCATATCGGCAATCACATGCTTTTGTTGTTCCCAGTTTTCAATGATAAATAAAGTCTCTTTTCGCTTTTCCTCACTTGAAAAAGCCAACAGGAAAATATGCAGGATAAAGAGGCGTTCTTCATAATCCTTTGTGTCATATCCGTAAATAGAAGCAGCCTCAAACAAAAACTTCATTTTAATGGATAAAAGCAATGGAAAGTCAGCGAGACCAAGAAGTATACCTCCTGCTCCAGTACCAGCCCCTTCCACAACTGCTGTTTTTCGATAAGTGGAAAGCTTCTCTCTAAGTAGTTCATCTTTTTCAAAAAGACCAATGTCCAATGTTGATCTTTTTTTCGTTGTAATATTTGATCCTACGAGTGTTGCTTTCACCATATTTTTGATGCTATCAGTCATTACTTGATGAAACTTTTCTGGAATAAGACCGTTTATCTTTGTCTGAGCAGCCTTCGATACACGACTGATACGACTAGATCGTTTGGTCATTTTGCGCTTCCAAAAATCAAGTTCCCTTTCTACTTCCGTTATATAATCGACCATATGCCCTTCCCTTTCTAAACAATTCCTCATTACATTCTAGTATAAAGTATTAAAGGTTCATTCCAATGGACGTAAGCTGTGTTTGCATATAAGACTAGAGTCGTAGGTTTTTTCCATTGAAAGTTCAATCTCTTTCGCAGTATCTGTGTCTTCCTCTAATGTATTCTCTATATCTTCCGACTTATTCACTGTAGTAAGATCACTTTCTAGTTTTTCTAGATCTATAAGTTGGCTCTTTTGTAACCGTCGTTACCACCAACTAATAATATAAATGGTATGAAGATTACTAATAATTTTTTCAAGGTTTCCTCCTAGAATATTGGATACTATCTATTAGACATCCAACTATCTTAAAAAGTGTTGTTTTTAGAAAAAATTATAGTTTTCGTGTCTTTTGGATCAATTCCAAATAAAAATTGTATCCTTCCGATTTAACTTATATAATAATGAAGAAATAGGAAAACGATCTTGTAGCTCAGTTGGGAGAGCGCCACCTTGACAGGGTGGAGGTCGCTGGTTCGAACCCAGTCGGGATCATTGGGTGCCAAACTCCCAAGAACCCTTAAAAAACAAGAGGTTCTTCCATAAAAGCATCATCTCTTTAGAGGTGGTGCTTTTTACTATGGATGAAAGGTGGATTGCAATATGGGTTGAAATTTAAAATAAAAATCATAAATAATAATTGGTTAATAATATTAAAAGGCATGTTCATTATCACATTATGCCCATATTCCTTTATAATTTGTTTACTATTTAACACCCGCACTGTGATTGGTGATTTTTTCCTTTAATAAATTTCACCATTTTTCTACAAATATTTAGTAAATAATAGTTTTTAATACTTATTTTCGAGTATAATATATATATACAATGTTTTTCGGAGGAGGCACAGAATGTATCCAAAATTTATCGAGAAAATCCTCTATATTATTTCGATGATTTTTCTTGGGGGCTCAATATACGCATATATTTTTGTAAACGACGATTTTACATGGATATCATTATTTGGTACTGATGGCCTTACATTTTTTGGATTAGTAATTGCTCTTGTTACAATGCTTGCAATAAAAATCCCTTTAATAAAGAGAGGGATTGGTTGGATTTTGCTAAGGCTCAATTATTCACAAATTGATTATAGGTCAGAAGCGATTATCATCTTGCCTGCAGAAACAAACATCGATGACATTAAAAGAGCTTTGACCACTTCTCTATCTAATAGCAATTTATTTAAACATAACACTAAGGATATCAATCAAAATACAGATTTCACTCATAGTATCTACCATAGAGGTATGGCTGCTAATATTATCATTAAGAAGACAGTGCCATCTCAAATCTTAGAACAAACTGACGAAAGTACACCTTCAAATAATTTTTGGAAAATTGAAGTTAACGGTGGGAACGTTTTTCACAGAATGGAAAAGAATATTAAGTTCTTTGTGAACAATTTCCTTGAACAACTGTCTATCGAGAATGCAATTCTTGATAAAATCAATCTAACTATATCAAACGAGAATACTGAATATAACTTAAGTGACAAAGGAATCCTTATCAATCCCCGGAAATATAAAATAAGATATTCAAGCGTTGAGATAACTTCAAGCCCTAATACAACCATAAGTATTAATAGTACTTCAGGTTTATCAATAACCTCAAGAAACAAGGGCGAATTTTCTAACGCTATGGATGCTCTAAGAAATATACTAATTAGTTAAGGTTGGAGGAAGAAATTTTGGGTAAAGTCATAACCATTAGTGAAATTACAGAATTTCCAGATACATTTGAGTCTACCGCAGTTGGCCAGGAATCTGTTTTAATTGAAGGAGGAGAAGCAGTAGCAGAAACAAGGATTTATCCTGCAGAAGTAAATGATGTTGAATCCTTTCAAAAATATGTAATAAAGCATAGCCAGAAGTATGCAATTGAGGGAAAGGTTTGGAATAGAGAATTTCGCGAGATCTTAAGGACATTTAATATCTCCGTTTATAAAAAAGCAGGATTTGACTTTGCAGTTACTATTGGTAACTCAAAAGGAAATTTTGCTCGCGCCGCATTTAAAAGGCTAAACATTCAAACTAGTGTAAAGTGTAGCCCAGTTGAAATTGACTTAATCCTTGCTGTGGAGCAAATCATTCAAAGTAATTCCGGTATCCTAATTAATTCCGGGTGGTTCAGCAAGCTAAATCTACCTAATTTAAATAACGCTTTGCTTCAAGGTGATGACGTTAACCGCGGTGCTGATTGGCAACGTTTCAAACAAACCCAAGGGGCCTCACTATCTAACGTGGAGCTCATTGTATATGATAATGATTTTCCTAATGGCTACATTATCATTTCACTTAGTAAACGAGGTTTTTTATACTGTAAAAAAAACTTAACAAATAGTAAGTATCTTGAGTTAACAGAAAGAATTTTAAGAATTGTCTACCCCTAAGATTACTTCTGCCTTCTCAGCTCAGGACTCTCACCCTCTAGATTACATACATGCCGGGCGTACACCAAAAGTAATGGAGCGAAATCTCCATTACTTTTTTTGGTTAATACTTTTTATTTATTGCCTTTTTTCTCAATATTTATACATCTCAGTATCACATACGAGCACGCTGTTCAATCTTAATAACTTTATCAAGCTTTTCATTAAGACATGCTAATCTAATAGGAGAACCTACTTCAAGGTTAAAACAACTTTATTATTAAGCAACCTTCACAGACTATTCATGAATTACGTCATACCCATGTTTCCCTTATATTTGAAGCCGGATCAAGTAAAAAGGAGGTCTAAGAATACTTGTTATATAAGGGTTTTGGGGTACTCAATTTTCCATGGAACGGATAAACGATCGTGCGAATCATGGTAATGCTAGGGAGAAATTGCGGTGAGAAAAAAGTACGCCATAGGAGGGAATCAATTTAGGACCCTAAACTTAAGTGACGATTATTCATTTATGTTCTGTTTCAATAATGTGTAAAAATCAAAGCCCTTCCACTATTGTGTGGTTGGGCATTTTAATTTTAACTTTTTCTAACTTAATTCTCAGTGAAAATTATTGTTTAATCAATCATTTTGCACACTATTATTATATGAAAATGAGAATTATTTCTTCTGCTAACCTAATAATTTGAAATTATTGAGTTCAATAATTAGTCTCGAAAGTCTCACTCCTGAAAAAGTTTTATCAGTAAGTTAAATATATAAGACCACATTAAACCCCAAATGCAACTTCGTGATAATCTCAACAGTAAATAGAATAGGCAGCTTTTCGCTTGTTAAAGACCAATTGTTTCAAAGGTTTTTAAACAAGCTAAAGCTGCCAATTGTTTAAATAATAATTTCTATTTCCAAACCACCGTGAGTCATATTCGCAAAGGGAACATGATCGAATTCCTTTGTTGGCTTTATACCTATAATGACACTTGCATGCGCTACTTGATGACTGTATAAATAATCTATTGTATGACCATCTGCTATAAGTCCATTTTCTCCTGTTTGAGTGATTTTTACCATTGGATGAATACCAGGAGAGACATTTTGAAGCTTGACCTCTAACCCTTTTGGATTACTTTCAACTAAAGAAACATAGGATTGCCCACTCTTAAATTGAATGCTTCCATTTCCGTTATTTGCTACAAGGCTGAATACAATAGGTTGACCCTGAAGAGGCTGGAATGCTGCATTACCACCTACTAATGTGTTATGTGCTACTGCCCCAGTTGTTTCTGCATGGAGTGGTACTCCTTCGCTCCCCATTTTAATCGTATTTCCAACAGCTCCAACATCCATACAATTCCATAATCTCAACCCGTATAGAGTTAAAGGGTTAGGGGTTTTTATCGTGTTGCCTTGAACCGATCCATCCTGTAAATTACGGACTAATATTCCTCCTGCTATTCTTGGATGGTCTACCTCTATTACATTATTGGACACATTTCCACTAAAGTTCGGTTGAGTAGGAATGGAATATCCAGCATAAATCACATATGGCACAAAAATCGTGTTAGCAATGTCCAGCTCATCTGGAACGCCGTGAATAATATTCCCGTCGACAATCAATCGATCAAATGAACCGATAAAAATAACACCGTCTGTACCAAAGCAATTTTTAACATGATTATTAGTCACTATTGCATTCGTCTCTTGATTGACCTTGGTTTGCCTTTGAACTCCTCCAATGTATATTGCTCCCAACGGATTTTTAGCATATCCACAATTAAGGATTTTATTGTTAGCTACAATACAATCTTTTGTATATTGCTCTACATTTGTCCATTTATAAAAGACCCCTCCAACCATGGAGTCAGATATAAAATTATCTGTTGCTATTAAACCACCCCCTGCGTGGCCATCTATAGCTTTACGTTTGTTACCTCTAAGCGTGCACCCGGTAATTAAAAGGTCATTGGCTTTTGGAAATAAAGTCCCCAGTGAATTGATCCCGTAGCCAGGGTCTACATAAGTATGATATTTGGAGGCATTTGGATGCCCAGCTCGATCGCTTATGCTATTAATTACCCGTGGTCTTTCTACTGCCGAAAATACATAATTGCTAGAGTAATTATCATGAGCATTACATTCTATAAAAGTAATGTCCGCATTATCTTCGTATTGTAAATCGGTTGGTAAATAGTCCCCTAAATGCCCTACTGCAAATCCTGAGTAATTAAATCCGCTGCTCTCACAAGCTCTGAAGATAATATTTTTACAGGCGCGATGCACTAAAACTCCGCTTCCTACATTTCCTATAAATCCTCCCCCAAATATCCCAAATGGCTTACCATCATTTCTAGCACGCCCACTCGTATCGAAACTATTGTTTTTTCGGTAATTCCAAAATCCAGATGTTGGATAACCCCCTGCAGTGGTACCTTTTTCCCCATAACCAGTTACGGGATCTATTTCTGGGAACTCACCATACCCCTCAAATTTGATACCTTCAATAATACAATCCTCACAAAGCTGAAGCTCTAATATTCCCTGAGCATGAGTTCGAGTGAACAAAACAGCTCCATAACCTATCAAATGAACTCGCTTCTTCCCTCTCAGGAGCAAACAAGGCTGGTCATTGTTCGGAAAATCATCTAGCTTTGTATTCTTCTCTAGCCAGTAACGTCCTGGTGGCAAAATTAATGTATCACCATCATTTGCATGATTAAAAGCTGCCTGTATAAAATCCTGTATTCTAGTCTGTCCAGTTGTGTCCGCCTTTATAGTCTTAGCCGTTCCACCTTCTATTTCATCTAACATTTCAAAATTACGTGTTATCCCCTGCAGGAAATCCTTTGAAAGTTTGTCCTCGATATTGGTTGGAATATAATATTTTTTCTTGGGCGTATAATTTGTCATTTTTTATATCTCCCCTTCAAAATTTATCTAAAATCAGCAGACTTTTTCGATAAACCTTTTAACTCATTAAAAATGCTAGAAAACGAATACCCTCCTCTACATCCATATTAATAATAACTAATTCGATTAGAAGAGCGGTATTTCCTTTACAATTTTTAGAATATTTTGTATACAGTTAAAAAGTCCATCTTATGCCATGTGTATATTCCTATCCAGTTTTCAAAAAACAGGATTTATGACCCTCTAAATTTTTAACTACATGCTACGTTAGCTAAATCTATAAGGAAAATCGGGTCAAGAGGAAAAGGAGCATCACTACTCTCTGGTTAAAATACAATAGCTGAAAGTGAAAAGGCTCAATAAGTGGATTTGGGCAAATTTATGGGGAAAATTATGTATGGCATTTGCTTTTGCATACTATTATTGCATTACATTGGTATACTTCACACCTTGAAGTCCTGTATTTTTATAGATTTATCTACTATATGATCTATATTCGATATATAAAAAAGGGAACACCTGCTAACATCAGGAGTTCCCTTTTTATTTCGTGAGATACTTCAAAATAACACTTTGAAATTTTTTAAATCGACAACTATTACATTACCTACTGGATCTACATCGAACTAAAGTACAACTAAATAGGAAAAATCGCAATAACACTCCAGAATTAATAATAGCTCCTAGAACCTAACCACCAATATAAACACTTTCACATGTTCCAGGTGCTGGTTCATAATAACAATGATTTTTATATTGACCTGAAAGGGGTTGATCGTACCATGTTGGAGGACATGGAGCATATGGATTAAAATACCAAAGTGCATATTTCCCTGGGTGATCTCTCCAATAATCCAAAGCCTGTTTTGCTAATCTTTTTTCAGCAGATCTCGCTCTTTGATAAAATAAATTACCTTTTTGAACAGCTTCAAAAGAATAATTTCCTCCTTGAATTTGAAAGATGACATCTTCAATTGTTCTTACATCTTTAAAGTCTGAACAATCTGCTTTAGCACGATTAACAATTACATTTCCAACATATAACATTCCTTGTTTTCCTTCACCTTCGGCTTCTGCTCTCATCATCCTTGCCATTAAGTCCACGTCTGAACTTTTGTAATTTACTCTTGGCATTTTTTCACCTCAAATATATAGTATGAAAAAATACCTTTATTGATGTCATTCTTAATAAAAATATAATGCTTAGTTTTTAATGCTTGCAGTTTTTAGGTAGGATGAAAAAAATATCGCATTCTTTTTATACCTTTAACAATCAACCCTCAGATGTTAAAAGATTGTTCTCGAAATAAGGCTATTGTTTAACATCTTACATATTTTCGTTTGAAACCAATCCTACCTTTATCAACTTCCTTTTGAATATTTTCGGAAGCTAGTAGGAAACTGCTTTTTTTCTTGTCCCGCTTTACTTCTACTGGACCTACTGCTTTTGCAGTCTCTACCGCCTTTTCATGGAGCGGCAAATATGAAATCCCCACTGTGTATATGAAATTATTCATAGCGGATTTAGTTCGTTCTGGAGAATCATGAATCGTTTTTTCCACAATTTCAAGCATATTGGCAATCTTGCTTTCCGAAAATTCAACGTCCATTCGATTACCCAAAAGCCAACAGTAGCAACTCCATCCCGCAGACATTTTCAATTCTTCCCCACTTGTAATCCATTTATCAGCAACGTCTTGTGCAATATCTGCTTCTGCTAATGTTACTGCAACTACATAATCGGATAGCATATAAAAATACGCTCCATCGATCCAACGCTCAAAATCCGTCTCAGTCATTGCCTTTGGGTCTGCGATTATACCTGCAAAGTACATTGCGTCGTAGTTCCCTGTAGAGTATAGCTGTTCAGCTAAAGGTTGATTTACTTTTATTTTCTTAGCGATTGGCTTCATAGCACCTGTAGCAACACCAAAAAGAGGCTCGATTGCACCATTTGATTGGTAGATTTTTTTGGTCCGCTCTTTGCCGAGGGCCTCAAGTTCCTGCATAACCATTTGTAAATTCATCGTTTAACCTTCCTTTTTTATTGTAGTTTTTTCTGCCTAAATATTTTACCCATCAATTCCATCACAATTATCCTATAACAAACCTTTACAGCAAAGCCGGCATGTACAGCATGTATGAAAGAACACAAGGGGTTAGTGGTTTATACATTTAATTTTAAACTCTTAATTTTAAATTGGAAGCAATTTCAATAACTTGACGTCATCCATCTTTAATAACTCGCTTGTCTCTAGCAGAAATTCCATCATGACCTTCATTTTTTTCCATTACTTGTTCTTTTATAGTTTTTTGTCAAATGGGACATAAAAACCCACTAAACTGCCCATTAGTTGAGCAAGCACCTTCTTTTTTAATGTAAATAATGTTCGAAATGTAGACTTATATGGGGTGTTAACATTAACAACATATCTATTTGTTGAATATTATATAAGACAACCCTAGGTTACTTTCCCATTGACAATCTTTGGTTGAATAACCCCTTAATAGTATCATTTCTTGTAGTTTGTCTATACTGGTAAAACCAGTACCAAGATCAGTTGGGAAAGTCTGATCTTGGTTTTTTTTTTTAGGTGCTTATTACACTATTAATATTTTGAATAAACTATAGAAGGGGAAACTGAGAAGAATTTAACCTCTACTCCCAGTTCCCCCCTGTTACTTTAAATCTATTTTTTATCTTAATTGAATAATTGTTACTGCAAATCTCTATATCTTTATTCAAGTATTATATGCCTTTATTATTTTACAGTGTCATTAAAGATCTTAGAACTATATGAAGGAGTTCGGTACCCATGGAATTGATAGTTCATGAAATTTATCGGTTGGTAGATGATTATTACAAATGTGATAATTTCCAAATAAAAGAACAAATAATTAGTGACATTATTTTCTTATCAGAAGCTTACCTTCTCTATGTTGAAAAGGAAGAATGATTACATTGACGATATTCCTTTTTCAACTAATCTGCCCCAAAGTTGTACACGAAAAAATTCACAGTCTCAACTAAACCTCTTCTTATGTATGTTCGGTAATGGAGATGAAAATTTCCACAACCCGATATACTCTCCTGGTGATGTTTATTAACCCATTGCAAGTGCCCCAAAAAACATTAACCATAAACTTATACAGACTAATAACATCATTACTAATATGTTGGATGTTTGAAAAAAAGCTATTATTATAAACGAATAAAGAAGGGCTATTATAAAACTACTCTTAATAAATCCCCTTTTACTTATTTCCGCTTGAACTATTATGAAAAGTATCGTGATTATAATAGGAACTAATAACAAAAAACCACCTCTTTTGTTTAGATAGGGTCATATAGCATTAATAACAACACCTTTATTAGAATGATTCGCTGTCATTTTATCATTTTCTTTTTGGACTAACCTGCTGCGTTAGTTTAAGCCTTTCTTAATTCATAAATTGAATGTAGCCCGATGATATTCCATTTATTTTTTATCTTTTATATAGATTTTCGGTGTATAAAATCTCAATATATGTATGAGTTGATCTCCCATATACGAAGATGATTGGATAAAATCATTGTCAATCCATTCTAATATTAATCCAATAATGCCATGTATCCGATACGTGCTAAAAAGGTTTATGTCAATATTAGGATCTATCTCTGTAAACGAAAATTCAAACTCTTCTCTGAATAACTGATCTAATCTTTTTCTCATTTTTTCATGAAAATTATAATTTGTAGTTGGACTAAACATCAGCTTATAAAATTTTTTATTTTCTAAGAAATGATCAAATAAGACAATTGAATTAGAAGGGATTTCATTGAAATCTACAACTGATAAATTGAGATATGGTTTCCTATAAGCTTCGGTCATTTTTTCAAACATCTCTTCAATTATCTCATCCAATAAATCTTCTTTTTTTTCATAGTGGGCATAAAAAGTTCCTCGATTGTAATCCGCAGCTTTTACGATTTCTGTAATCGTAATGTTATGAAAGCATTTTTCTTCCATCAATGTTAATAAGACTGCTTTAAAAATCTCTTTTGTTCTTTTTACACGTTTATCAGGATAATTAATTGGCATAAAAATGCTCCTTCTTATACTTTTAACTTACAAAATCCATTCATTTGTTCATTAACGTACACTTCTCTCATTATTGCATATTGAAGCCCTTCCATGAATGCTTTATGCTTGAGATGTTTTAAAATATCTCAATATCAAGATATATTCCCTTATATTATGAACCATTTTTAGGAGGAGAAGATCAATATGACAAGATTAGCAGGAAAAGTAGCAATCGTAACAGGTGCAGGTTCTGGTATGGGACGTGCGACTGCAAAATTATACGCAAAAGAAGGCGCTAAAGTTGTTTTAGCTGAGTTTAACGAAGATTCAATGAATGAGACGCTACAAGAAATTAAAGCAGCTGGGGGTATAGCTGTTGTAATTAAAACAGATGTATCGAAAGAAGAAGATGTAGATGCAATGATTCAAAAAGCATTAGATGAGTACGGTAAATTAGATATTTTAGCAAATATTGCTGGAATTTTTGATAACATGGCATCAGTTGAAAACACTTCAAACGAATTATTTGAACGTGTAATGGGTGTTAACTTAAACGGTCAATTTTATGCATGCCGTTCTGCAATCAAAGTATTTAAAGAACAAGAATCTGGCGGAACAATCGTAAATGTTGCATCAATTGCTGGTTACCTAGGTGCTCGTGGTGGTGCAGTTTACACTATGTCTAAACACGCTGTAATCGGTCTTACAAAAAATATAGCAGCATTTTATGGTCGAGAAAACGGTAAGATTCGTGCGAATGTAATTGCACCAGGTTCAATTGCAACTGGTATGACAGCTAATATAACAAAATTAGATCCACTTGGTGCAGAAACATTTGCAGATCTTGGACCATTTAATGGAGGGGAAGCTGAAGATATCGCAGCAACCGCATTATTCCTAGGTTCAGACGAATCTAAATTCATCAATGGTGAAGTCGTTACAGTTGATGGCGCTTGGACAGCACGCTAAGAATACCAATAGGTAAAACTATTTATTATAGAAGGAAAATATACAAAGTATTTTCAAAAACACGCAAACTAAAAATAGATGAAAAACTACAATCTGAGAGGATGAGTGATTGAAATGACGTTTCCAGTACTAGAGGGTAAAGTAGCAATTGTAACAGGTGCAGCAATGGGTATGGGACTTGCTACAGCAAAACTTTTTGCAGAAGCAAAAGCTAAAGTAGTAGTTGCCGACTTTAACGAAGAAAAAGGACAAGCAGCAGTTTCTGAAATTGAAGCTAATGGAGGAACTGCATATTTTGTAAAAGTTGATATATCTAAAGCCGATCAAGTTAAAAGTATGATTGATGCTGCCGTAGAAAAATATGGTCGTCTTGATGTAGCTGTTAATAACGCAGCTTTAACACCAGATGATAAACCAGTTGCAGAGTTTGATGAAGAATATTGGGACAAGTTAATCTCTGTTGATCTTAAAGGAACAGCACTATGTTTAAAATATGAACTTCAACAAATGATTAAACAAGGTCAGGGTGGATCTATTGTTAACATCTCATCTGTTAGTGGATTCCGACCTCAGCCAAACAATATTGCTTATGTTGCCGCTAAACATGGTGTAGTAGGAATGACAAAGGTTGCCGCATTAGAAAATGGCGACAAAAATATTCGAGTTAATTCTGTAGCTCCCGGTGCGATCGATACACCAATGCTGCGTGGTGCTTTAGAACAGTTTGGCTATACTGAAGAACAATACGCACCTCAACTTAGTCTTTTAAACCGATTTGGACAAGCTGAAGAAATTGCTCAAGCTAGTCTTTGGTTAGCATCAGATCAGTCATCTTATGTGACTGGAACAACTATTCATGCTGATGCTGGTTACACTAGTCGTTAATCAAAACTAAATGGTTCACCATGAAAGAGGCTAACTCAAAGGTAAATGGAATGACTACCTTTTTGAGTTAGCCTTTCGCTTTCTTACTATTTTTATTGAGTATTATGTTGCTCGATTCTCATTTTACCGAGTGATTCCTTATGTCCTAAAAGGCATGCAGAAACGAATTGGTTAGCTCTATAACATGTATCAAAGCCCTTTAAAAGAAAACTAAAAGTAATGTTCCAACGATAAAACAATAATAGGTGAAATAAACCAACTTACCATTTTTCATTATTCCCATAAACCACTTCATCGCAAAATAGGTCATTAATAAGGTTGCAATAAATGCAGCTAAATAGGGGATTGCTAAGTCTATTTTATTCGGCTCATTCAAAAAATCAGAAAAACCTAGAATAACTCCTCCGATGCTTACAGGAATATACAACATAAATGAAAATCGAAGTGCTGTATCTTGTTTCATTCCAATAGCAATTGCTGAAATTACCGTCGCACCCGAACGGCTAATTCCTGGAGTCAATGCGACAGCCTGACCTAAACCAACAATGAACGCATCCTTCATCGTAATATCCCGCTCGTCTTTTACACCTTTTATATTGCGAATTAACCACAAGGCAAACCCTGTAATAAAGAGCATCACCGCGATCGTTGTCATACTTACATTTTCTGCAATATAGTCATTTAAAAAAATCCCAAGAACACCCGCTGGTATAGTACCAATGACGATAAAGCAAACAAACCGAAAGTCACTCTTATAGCTTCGATTTTTCGTTATTAAATAACGAATTGAATTGGTTGCAAGCCTGACGATATCTTGTCTATAAATATAAAGTATTGAAAAAAGTGACGCCGTATTTGTTAATATAGCAAAAGTAAATCCTTGCTCACCTAACCCCAAAATCTCACTGACAATCATCACGTGGCCGCTAGAGGACACTGGTATTGGTTCTGTAAAGCCTTGAACTAAGCCAATTATTATCATTTTGGTTATTAATACAATGTCTAGTTCTCCCATTTTTACCTCCCTTTAAACACTCATTCCAGAACAACGTCTGTTAATTTTAAATATATTAAACTGAATTCAGATAAACCATCGATTAATCTAACAATTTGATGTACTAATGTTACATTTTCGTCACCGTGTCTTTAATTAAAAGTAAAAACCAATAACAAAACAGCTCTTTGCCTTCCTACTAATACTCCAAAGCTAGACGTTCATCAATTCGCTCCATCACACTTTTAGATAGTCTTTGATAAAATTGGTACCAATCCATTCTTTTATCTCCTACCTCTTCGATTAAGTCATTCACTGTAAAGACTAGCTTCCGTAAATCTGTATGTAATGCTGTTAGCCCCTCCTCATTTAGAGAATTTACCGTATACAATTGATGGTTGGTTTCCCTTAATAGACTAGCTAATTCTTGATGCTGAATAGTAAAGGAAATATCCGATAAAAAGCAAGGCTGATATAGAAAAAGATTAGATTCTCCAAATGCCTGTAGCTCTTTAGATGACATCCTCGATAAAGCCTCTAAATAGCCACTTGCCTGAAGCATTTCTCTTTGATATTGCTCACCTAGCTCCTTTTTCAATTCAATATTCTTCATAAAAAAAGCACTACTTATAACAAGTATCGATACAACTAAAATCAAAAGCGGTTATAAGCCTGGCTTCCTCACAATAGCCCCTCCCTAGATAAAATACATTCCTGCCACTTTAGTTCAACAAAAAAGAGCAGTAATCCTTCTTGGACCAATGCTCTCATAAACTGATGAATATTTACTAACCTTTACCGAACTCAAAGTAAGTGATCGATCATAATAAACAGCTTTTCCTTAAACCTCTTTTCAATTAACTATGTTAATCAATATTGTTACTACTTCTAACCCTAAGGATATTACTCCACAATTTAATTAATCATTAACTTTATTTTTATATTTATTTGCTAAATTCATTGCGAAGAATTGAGGAATCAAGTTCAAAAAACTAACCAACATTAATAATTGATAGGTTGTTAACGGCTTAAAATAACCATTCCATCTTTCGTTTCCCGTCATCTCATGGATGAAATAAAATGAAGTTATTACAGATAATATATTACCAATAATAAATGGGATTGAATTACTAAAGAATTTCCCGAAAAATGCAAGAAGTGAAGTCACAACAATCATTATCAAATACCCAAGCATTGAACGGTTGGCAAAATCTTGATACATAGAAAAATAAACAAATGGAAAACAGTATAAAATGGCCATTAAGATGTTATTCCTATTTTTCTAATATTTTCACCTCTTTTGTGGATGTCTAAATAGACATTTAATTTCTTCGTGAACTACCCCATTAGTTAAAGAGAATAATGATAAAAAAAACGTTTAGTTATGTAATATTTTTCAGCCAGGTAATCACACGAAGAATTTGAAAAGGTTCATACAGAGAGACTAAAAATAAGACAACAAAAAAAGTAACAAGTGGAATGTATTTAGCACCACCTTTTTCCTTTTTAGCTATGGCGATAAAACCTATTATTGCCCCTATAATTAATAAAATGAATCCTATAAAAATAAAAGGTTCACTGTATCCGTCTATCATCCAACTCATTAAATAAGATAATATTCCGATAACAACAAAAACAAATGACCAAATACTAAATGTTTTCACAAATATTCACTTCCTTCTTTTAAATCATTCAAGATATCGAAAAATTAATCATGTCTATAACATTAAAATTTCTTTAAGTCTTTTTTTAAATAGTAATGTTTATAGTCTCTGCCTACATTGTCTAAGCTCCCGTAAACTTGATAACCATTCTTTTCGTAGAAATCCAATGCTTGAAAACTCAAAGTATCTACCTTTATAAAATCACATTCTTTTTCTAAAGCTATCTTCTCAAGTTCTAAAAGTAATTTAGTTCCAAAACCCGACTTTCGTATATCTTCATCTATCATAAAAGTTTGAATTTCTAACCAATTCCAACACGCTTCAGCAAGTATTCCGCCACGGACAATGCTGTTTTCGTCCTTTATAAATAAATTGATTTCTTCGTATCTGCCTGCTAAATCTTCTGGAAAATGTTTTAAATTAAACTTATAAAGCTCGTCATGAATGTATTGTTTATCCTTTTTATTAAATTCTTTCGTAATATGCAGACTCATTATTCATTTCTCCTTTTGGATACTTTTTTGGGCTTATACTGGAATTATATATAAAATAACCCTTTTTTTGAATACAATCTTTTCTTGTTTACCTAAACTACCCCTTTAGTTAAAGGAGAGATTTTCTTCTACATCATATTTTCTTTTTAAGACTCAGAAAGATAACTATTTTATTATTATAGGACAAATTGTTCAATCTCTTTTTATCGATCATCATAGTTTATAAATGAGGCTAGATTTTAAATGCCAGAAGGGAGGGATTGAATATGTGTTCTGAATGTAGAAGATTAAGAGAATCTGAAAATGAAAGAGATCGTGATCGTGATAGAGATCGCAACAGAGATCGTAACAGAAATCGCTGCGAAGGTTGTGTTTGTGACCAATTAAGACGATTAAGAATGCAGACTGAGGTTGATGTTTTCTTAAAAGGTGGTCGAAGATTAAATAATGTATTTTTCATTAACTTTGATCGGGATACTTGCTGTGCAATCTTTACTGATAATGGTTCAACAATTATCGTAGACTGCCAAGACATTCAAGCGATTCGAATAGAAAGAAACTAAGTTATAAGGGAAGGGATCTCATCTGTAAAGATAGAGGTCCCTTTAAACCTTGCTCGTACAATTAATTGTTAAATATTACTTATATTTATATATTTTAAACTATGTTACTGTAATATTCGATTACAGGTGAAAGGAGGAATATATTATGTCAGAAAACACGAATTCAGAAAAGAATTTTGTAGCAGCTTTACTACTTTGTTTCTTTTTAGGTTCATTAGGTGTTCATAGGTTTTATGCTGGTAAAGTAGGAACAGGAATTTTAATGTTGCTTACACTAGGTGGACTAGGAATTTGGACAATAATTGATTTTATTATAATTGCTATTGGGAAATTTACAGATAGTAAAGGGAAATTAATTAAAGCCTAATAATAAAATTTGCCATACATATCTCTACTTCCCGAATGATAGTTTTAAACCTAAATAGTCATTACATCTAAGTTGAAATTATACTAATATTTATTACTAAAGTGAATGATGTCCTAAGACGACGGCCTACATAGCAAAATACAATGGTCAATGATTACGCTCTAAGGTATACAAGAATTGAAGTTTAAACTTAATATGGGACGTAGAGATAAATTTTGGCGTTATCAGTCCCGTGGTGCGTGTCATTAATATTATTCTTATACATATCGGTATTTTTCTGAGTAGCTCCCTCTTTGGAAAAAACCTAGCAAAAACACCTTGAAACGGCGATTTAACCATCTCAAGGTGTTTATAAATTATGAAGTTAGATCAGAAGAATCTGGAACAACTACAGGCTCACCTGCTTTTAATAATACTTTGTCTCTTCCTAACAATAGGCTAAGTAATAACATTAGCACTCCCGTACCCAATAGAATCCATTCAACTCTCACAATATCTGCCATTGGTCCGAATATGAGCATCCCTATTGGCATCATTGAAGTAGCAATCATCCCAAAAACACCAAATATTCTACCCAAGTAATCACCCTCAACTCGTTCTTGAATTAGTACAGTTGTAGGTGTATTGAAAACTGGCATTGAGACCCCGAATATCGCCATGAAGAGTAAATATGCCCAAAATATTGGCATAATCCCAAGCGCAATCGTACAAATTCCCATTATAATACTGGCAAGTGTCATCGTATGCACCTTGTTTGCAAAACCTCCCCAAGAAGCAATAATACCTCCGCCTGCCATCATTCCAACCGAAAAGGCAATTTCGATTGCAGTTAATCGCCATACATCATCGCCAAAGCTTCGAGTCACTTGTAAAGGAGTTAAAAATGCGGCTGGCGCCATCAAAACAAAAAACAACGCGAAAAACAAAAAGAACTTTTTCAAAAAAGCATGGTTGTTAATATATGTTAAACCTGCTTTAAAATCACTAAGATAGCTTGTCGTTTGTGCCTCGGATGCCTTTGCATGTACCTTAATTTTTAAGAACACGAGTAAAGTTACAATCGCTATAGCTGCAGTTACCACATCTATAAAGAAAATGATTTCTAATGTAGCCATCGTAAGCAATGCCGCACTCACCATAGGAGACACGAACATTATAATAGCCTGTATACTTCCGTTAGTTCCGCTTACTTTCGTCAGCTTATCCTCTGGAACAATTTGCGGCAAAATAGCCCCTACTGCTGGACCTTGAATACCTGTTCCTACCGCTCTAATAGCTGACATGGCAAACAATAGCCAAATAGCCTCATATCCCATTAAGAAGACAATTGCCATTATGAGAGTTGCTATAGCAATCAGTCCATCTGATAAGATAATGAGTACCTTCCGATTGTATCGATCTGCCCACACTCCAGCAAAAGGCGATAAAATAAATGTAGGGATGAATCCACATAATATAAATAGTGTCATCATCATTCCTGATTGTGTAGTGAGTGTTATATGCCACATAATCGCATATTGAACCAGTGAGGAACCAAAAAGGGATATCGTCTGGCTACTTAAAAAGATAATAATATTCTTTTTCCAATTTTCATATTCCGTATTCATCTTATTCACGACCTTTTCTATATATTTCCTGCATTGAAAAGTAAATGGTTAAGGTCTTTTTTGCTCAAATCGAATGTTTACATACACTACTATTTTTAGACAACAAAAAAAGAGGGTAGATTCACCCTCTCTTTTTTTGTTAAACGTAAAATAAAGTTTTCCTAAAGAGACAGACTAATCCCATTTACTCCACACTTAGGCAGAGCCCTTGACCATATTCAATTAACGGTTCAAAGTTTGGTTTCTTAGTCTCATAGATGCTGTCAAAAGGAAAACCTCCATTTCTTAAAGTGAATTTCATTTTACCATAGCTTTTCTTATTATACAATAAATACTAATTGTACCGATTTCGTTTTACTTTATATACACGAAAAGAACTGCACCTTCTTTTTGGTGCAGTTCAATAATGATTTTCTTATTGTTCAACTAAGCTCGTAACTGAAACACTTTCCTTTTTATTTGGATCATTAATTAAATGAATGGTTGCCAAATCCTTATCTCGGTCCACATGTTCAATATAAACCCTTTCTCCATTAAATGTTACATTAGACATACTTTTCGAAAAAGCTATTTCTTGAGCTCGTTCAGCATTCATGGATGTCACCTCCTTAATTTCTATAAATCCTAGTGTTCCTCCATTGATGGGGTTAATACCGTTACTTTCGGATATATTATGTAAAGTAATGAGTAAAATTTAGGAGAGATAGTTAATGGAAATAAATGAAATACAGAAGTTTATATTTCACATGGAGAATGAACAAAGACAAATCATACTAAAAGGGGAAATCGAGGGCCAATCTGAGGTCCCTTCATTTGATGACATTAAGTTTAAAGGGGTCCTTGCGTTGCTTAATTCTATTGATAAACAGAATTTTAGCGAATCAGGTAACAATGCGGTATTCGACCAATACCTAATGGAAGTAGAAGAAACAATAAATGAGATGAAAAAATACAATCGGTTTCAAGATAACACAGGTTGTCGCGAAGGATTATAGCCATCATCCTCTCGATAATAATAGAAAAGTTGCAATAAAAAAAGAGGAATGTATCCTCTCTTCAGATTGTTGGCAAAAGAAATTTGGCTAACTGGTCTAGTTCATTATTCTGACTTTCTGTCATATTTTCATTTAAGTCAAGATTATTCTACCTAAGTTGGTTTGGAGAAGCGTCCGCTCGACTCCTGCGGGAAAAGCGAGACAGACGAGACCCCGCACGAAGCGAGAGCTGCGGGGGAGACTCGTCGCTCGCCCGCGGAAAGCGAGCGGTAAGCTTCGGAAAAGCAATCTATCCTATATAAAGATAAATCCGAGTTTGTCAACAGTCTGAAGAGAGGAGTATATCCTCTCTTCACAACTGTTTATTCATCTTCTTCATCAAAGTCTTCTGCTTCTTCTTGTGCTTCTAAAAATGCCGCGGATACTTTCTCAAATTCAGCGTCCGTCTCTATTTCCGCTAGCTCCTCACCATCAATAATTTGGAAAAAGAACACATCCACTTCTTCGACTGTTTCTTCTTGCGCATCATCCGCAAATGCAACTGCCGCATATTCCTTTTCTTCAATAGTTAACATACCAATCACTTCAATTTCTTGTTCACGGTCTTCTTCATCGAGAACTGTAAGAATTTCTCCAACTTCAATGCCACCCATTTTATCGTCCATTCAAATCCCTCCTAACAATAGTTAAAGCACATCAATTATTGTACCCTGTTAATAATCGATTAACCCAACAGAGGCTAATATTTTATAAATATCACTTTGAAAGAAAAAAGTATAAGTATATTTATCCCACTGACCTATATAACAAAAGTCCTCGCTAGCTATTTACAAGTCATATCCTTTCACCTGTTTTTTCAAAATTCAAATAAAATATAAGAAATATGTTTTCAGTTATCTAAAATTTTTTATACAATTAGTAAAAATAGGATATTTTGAGCGAAAGATTTGCACGTTAGGAGGTAATTATATGCGAAGCAACAACAAAGCCTTAGCACTCGGACTAGGCATAACCGTTTTAATAGGAGGATGTAACATGGATACTGAGAATACAAAAAACTCTGAAAAAGAAACAGTAGCCGCAACAGGAGGTCACGGAATTGCTTTAAAGACAGAAAACCTAGTGAGCGTTCAGGAGTTTACAGGTGAAGGATATGCATTAAGGAATGGTGAGGAAACGGATAAAATCGCAGAAGCAAATCGCGAGGAAATTGAAGTAGCAGTAAAAAAGTTCTTCAGTGAAAAATATAAAACAGAAGTAATTGTCCATAACTTATTAGGTGCGGTTGATGGTGTTTCAGTATTCGTAGAATCAGTGGGAGAACCACATTTTCATGCATTTGCTATTGTTCCGATAGATTTACAAAGTAAAACAGTAAAAACAGACAGCGTGTGGTCACAGGAAGGCCAAATAGAAAATGCCTTATCAGGCGGATTATTCGCAATGGCTTATGACGAGGAAATGGCCAACTTAAATAATTTTATGAACCAAATAACGAAAGAATATCCTGTTGTTGGTAAAACTAAAGAGGCGGTAGAAAAAACGGATTCTGGTTACTCGACCCCCTATTACTATATGAGTTTTTTTACTGACGTTTTCGACCATCTTAACTCTATGTACTTAGAAAACCAAAATGTAAGTAAAGAAGAGCTCAGAAATTTCCTTGATGAAAATAAATTTGAAACAGAAGCTGTAAAAATTACTATCAATCTATTCATGAAAGAAAAGGATGTCGAACCAGATAAAGTTACCTATTCACAGATAGTATCTGAAATCGAAAGTATGGATGGTTTGCCAAGGGGTGCTTATACTCTTTTATTACACGATAATTTAATTAATAGTAAGTACGGACATGGTTCAAAAGATAACAGTATAGAGGAAACTACGATTAATGAAATTATGAAGGAATAGGAGAATATAACCTATGACTATTATAAATAACGTAACTCGTCCGAATACGAATGACAAAGATTTAGTGGAGCTAGCAGGCTATCATGCATACCAAAAATACGAAGTTAATGATATCCTACAAGTTAATGGAAAAGAATTTTATGTTATTCATACTCTTTACGATACATCCTCCGGGCTAGATGCATTAACCATTCAAAATTTTGAAACGAAAGAGCTATCCGTTGTATTTGTCGGGAGCGAACAACTTGACAAAGACTGGATTGGGACTAATACAAAGCTGTTAAGCGACGTTCCTCCCGCTCAAATTCAAGATGCAAAAGCTTATTTTCAGCATATGAACAATAAATATGGGGACATTTCTTCTGTCTCAGGAAATTCACTTGCTGGTGCTTTAACGAACGCTGTAGCCATCGAAAATCCTCAAGTAAAAGCCGTGACGTTAAATCCTGCAATACTTCCATCTGGTATGGTCGATCCTACTAAAGATTATACCAACATTACAAATTACTATAGTAAGTATGATTTTCTAACTGGTACAGAAGAGTCTATTGGAATGGGAGATCGAATTCCAGGCAATAAATACGGAATAAACAATGGAATACCAATGTTCTCAATGCTAGGGTCCAATCATACTGGCTACGTAGAAGCAGATACAGAAGGAAATTTTAAAATAGAAATAGGCATAAAAGGTGAGCCTGGACATGGATTTATTTACGTAGGAGCTGATGATCATATTGTAACTAGTATATGGACCGGTTCTCCTTTGTATAGCGGACAGACTGAAAAGATTCTAATAAACAAGGAAAATATGCTGTTGCTTTCCGATGGAATCAGGGATCATGTAAAAGGCCGTCTCACTAATGTCAGAGATTATATCGGAAATTCTGTAAGCATAGTCTCGGATGAAAGTGCTCAATTTAATCAACGAGTTACGAGGCTGCAGGAAACTTTTCAATATATGTTTGAAGAGCTTGCTGGCGATCCAGTATTTAATGGTATTGCTAAAACAGGAATGATTATTAAAGAGTGCATAGATGAGCTTATATTACTTCTAGATTCAGCAGAGGCTAGGTGTAGAGTTCTGAATAGCATTTTAAACTCAAAGCCAGCAGAAATAATTGAATTTATCTTTTCGATTGATATAGATGTTGAAGGCCTCTTTGCTCCTGCAAAAGCATATTTACAGCAGTTAAAAGTAGATGTTGATAACTTAGTGGCAAACACACAGAACATTGTTCAGCATGATATTCCCAAGTTATTTGAAGGAGGGAAAGACCTCTTTGTAGATGCGGTTGTAGGGGAACTAAACGCTCACTATAACATCGTCAATGAAAATAAGGATAAAGTATATAAACAATTAAATGCTTACGAGACTCAGGTTCATGACATAGCAATTTCTTTTCACAACAAAGACCGTAATTTGGCAAGTTCTATTCATTCAGGTTCTACTTTAGAAGATGGCGTAGATTCCGTGCAAAATACAGAAGTTTTTACGATTGAGTCTTCTTCCTATGTAGTAGTTGGAATGAAAATAAAAGAGATTCAAGTGGAGCTAGCCCATAATCATATGAATGCAATCGGAATATCCATATTAACTCCAATACTATTGGGCTTAGAAGCATTGTTATTTTTAATAGAAACGGCATTGTCAGCAATTATTATCGCAGTTAAGGCTGCTTTAAACGTCGGTTTGTATGGAAACCCTGTAAGCTTACTCATTAGTTTGTTCACTAATTACGAGGAAAGAGTTAGAAGAGCTGTTCAAAGTGCGTTAGAACCTCTTGAGGAGATGGAAGTAACTGTGGAAGGTCTCCGAAAAGGTTTTGGTAGAATGATTGTGAATCTTCCTGAAATGCTGAATAATTTTAAACCATATATCGATACAGCCATTTTTGAACCTGGGAAATATGAAAATGTACGACTATATAATGTCTCCGCTTTAGCTATACTAGATGAGATGGAACTTCTATTTAACGACATTATCTACCAATTATCTGACGAAAAAGCTAATGCAATTGAAGCTACATTAGAAATCTCACAGAACGTACTTGGAAATATACAGATTTTAAAAGAACAGGTGCATCGTGTAACACTATAGATTATAATGACTGAAAATTTAGATATTATTTTCAATAAAGAAAAAGACAAAGGGGATTTACTCCTCTTTGTCTTTTTTCCCGTTATTCGATTTTTCCTTGTCGTTATTCCCTTGTTGTTTAGCCTCGGCTTCTTGTTTCTTTGCTGCAGCATTTGAAGCCTCTTCTTCAACTTTCGCTGCTGCTTCTTTTTGTTTAGCCTCAGCTTTTGCTTTCGCTTCTTCAGCTTTAAGCGCGGCTTCCTTTTGTTTAGCTTCTGCTTTTGCTGCTGCTTCTTTTTGTTTAGCTTCTACTTTCGCTACTGCTTCTTTTTGTTTAGCTTCTGCTTTTACTTTCTCTTCTTCAGCTTTTTTAGCTACTTCTTCGGCTTTTAATTTTGCTTCTTCCACTTTTTTAGCGGCCTCTTGTTTTTTCTCCTCAGCTTTCAAAGATGCATCTTGTACTTTTGGTGCAGCTGGTGTCTTAGTATCTGTAACTTTAGGTACCATAACCGCTGAATCAGTTACTGGTTGTTGCGTAGATTCTTTTTGTACTTCATTTTCCTCTTCTAGAGGTACTTCTTCTTTTGAATCTGTTGTGTTTTCATCCGCAACAGCATCATCTGATTCTACTTCTTCTATCGGTTCCTCAGATTCAGTGGCTTCTTCTTCTGAAGTTTCTTCTTTCTCTTTTTCAAGCTTAGCTAGTTTTTTCTCTATCTTTTTAGCCAATCTTTCTTCCGCTTTTACAACATTTTTAGCAAGTGCTTCTTTAGCTTTTGTATTTTCTACTTTTTCTAATGCTGCTTGTAAAGCAAGAAGATTTGATGAGAATTTAGCTTCTAAATCAGCATAAGCCGAATCTACTTCTGATTCTTCTCCCGTTGCATCATCTTCAACAGCAGGATCATCTTCATTAGCAACTTCATCCGGATTGTCTTGTTCTACACTTTCTTTATACTTAGCTAAAGCTTCGTCTTGTTGGTCAATCGCTAGTTGTAGTGTTTCAATTGCTTTCTCTTCATCACCTTGTTCAAATAATGCTGTCGCTTCTAGAATTCGCTCTTCCGCTAATGCGCTAAGCAATTCTGCTTCTTTCATGTCATCGAATGTGAAAGCCAATTGAACACTTTCTTGCAATGATTTAAGAAAATAGAAAAAATCACCGGGTAATAATGCAGGTTCTTCCGTATCATTTGTATCATCCGCAACTCCAGATTCCACTTCTGAGTCATCCTCTACTGTTGTCGTGGAATCATTCGTTTCTGCAAATGAAGGACTAACACCTACAAGAAATACAATGAAAGCAACAAACATAAATGCAAGCAGTGTTTTTTGCAAATTTCCTTTAAAATTGGACATAAAAAAACTCCTCTCTCCTATTAAAAATAGAAATACAAGGAAGAACTTTGAATTGAACTTTATTTCAAGTTTTCATCCATATTCTTCGGTAGTTCAGCCACCATAGCCGTTTGGCGTTAGGTCTGAAACTTTGCGTCTTCATCTTTCGACAAATTTGCCTTTTTCGGAATAAGTACCTACATCTAAATAATGCAAGTCCCTATCAAGGATAATTATATATTACTAGATTATAGATATCTATCTATTTTTAACTAATTTTCCTGCGTACTTTCGGCTAGGAAAAAAGCACCCCCATTATTTGTGAGTTACAACGGTTCCAGACAAAAAGCGAGTATGTGAACGATTTCGTTCACATACTCGCTAAGAGATACCTCGAAGAGTTTTTCAGTTGCCCTCATAGGGTGCTTTTTTATACGTAAGTGCAACTATGTTACTGTTCCATTAAGCTTGTGACAGAAACACTTTGTTTATTTTCTGGTTCATCAAGGGAATGGATTGTCGCTTTTCCATTTTGTTTGTCTACATGTTCAATATAAATATTTTCACCGTTATAGGTTACATTAATCATATCAGGCGAAAAAACAATTTCTTCTGCGCGTTGTGCATTCATTGCTTCTACCTCCTTTTAAAATTCAATCGTTATTATATTTACCCGATCTTACTTATATATACTTAACAAATCAGCATTCACTTTGCCCTTTCTTTATTTCTTTAGAAACTTTCTTCAACGCTTTTTTAGATCCTCTTTCCATGTCATGTTGGAATTTCCGTTCTTTGTAACTTATGAATAAAGTACTGACATCATATCCTTCTGGATAAAGCTCTGTAGCTTTTACTTCAAGCTCTATTCTTTTTGCATTCACCTTTATAATTTCATTATTATAGAACACTAATACATTATTGAAATTGTCCTTTTTCTCATACACAATTCCCGAATCGTTCTGTTCCATTATTTTTACTCTGTCCCCTATTTCAAATTCATAAGTGTGCTCTTCCCTAGTTGTGATTTGTACCGGCTTTTTTACTTTATTGTCTCTTACCCGTTCTAAATCATAATTTTTATTTTCAATATAGTGCTGTGCTTTTTGAAGTACCTTTTCACGTAAATTCATTTTCTTCGAAATCCAAAGCGCGTTACTATCTCCTGACTTACCTATTAAAAGCTTATACATCGGCTCTAACGCTTCACTGTTAAATTGCATTGCTGCATTTATGAAGTCACTATGAATTTCCGAATAGCGTTTTATTTCTCCGTAATGAGTGGTAGCCACTGTAATACACCCCATTTGATAAAATTCCTCCAGGATAGCAATGGCTAGTGCGGCTCCTTCATTCGGTTCGGTCCCACTTCCAATTTCATCAAAAAGTAGTAGCGTGTTATTCGTGGACGCACTCATAATCTCTGAGATATTTTTCATATGAGATGAAAAAGTACTAAGGGAGTTTTCAATGCTTTGATTGTCACCAATATCTACATAAAGATGATCAAACACCGCTATTTCTGTACCTTCATCGGCCGAAATATGAAATCCTGACATCACAGCTAATGTTAGTATTCCAATCGTTTTCAAAACGACAGTTTTTCCACCAGCATTTGGTCCTGTGATAATTAGGCTACGATAACCTTTTCCTATCTCGAAATCTAACGGCACAATATTTCCAGACAAAAGCGGATGCTTACAATTCGTCAGTTTAATATATCCATGATTATTTAACCTCGGCTCTATTCCATCCATTCTTTTACTAAACTTCGCCTTCGCAAAAATCATGTCATACTGACCAATCAGTTCAATATTGATGTTTATTTGTCTATTTTCCTCTAAAACACTACCTGAAAGAGTCGCTAAAATTTGGTACTCCTCTATAGACTCCTCTGCTTTAAGCACAGCCAATTCTGCATTTAGTTTTGAAATTGCAGCAGGTTCAATAAACACCGTAGATCCTTTGGAAGACATTTCAACGATTGTACCAGCTACCTGATTTTTATAGGAAGCTTTTATAGGAATTGTAAAACGATCATCCTTTTTACTTATAAAAAATTCTTGAATATACTCTTTATTAGCACTACTCTTCAAAAACTTATTTAATCTTTCTTCAATTTTATCTTCGACTTTATCTATTTGATTTCGAATTCGTTTCAATTCTTTACTCGCTTCCGAGTCTACTCTATTCCCTTTTATAGAATAATTAATATTTTCTTCGATATCTCTAAATTCCATCATGGAATGAGAATAAGAATGGAGAACTGGAGCAAAAAACTCCTTATCCAACATAAACTTCTTTATCGTTCTACATCCTCTCAAGAAGTCAGATATAGCAACTAACTCAGAAGGACCTAAAATCATTCCCTTTTCAAGCTTTTCCATTTGCAAGTTTATATTGGAAACACCTTTTAGGGGAAGATGACTTTCAGCATCCAATAGCTTTCTTGCCTCTGTCGTTTCATTTAACCTGTTTTGTACCACCTTAATATTCGTGCTTGGTTGAAGCTTATCAAGTAATTCCTTGCCTAAACTACTGACACAGTGTGATTTCACCATTTCCTTTAATTCGTCATATTGTAATTTTTCATATGTCATCATATTCATGTGTAACCCTCCTTAAATTTAAAAACAGAATGCTCCCGTTTAGTTGCTAGCCCCTGCAGAAACACTCCTCTGCGACAAGCTTTGCGCAGGAGCAAATTGGCATTTGACCTTAGGCGAAAGCGCCTGAACAATTTTCTGAGTAAAACACTTGCTTATCATTAATAAAAAAATGCCCGCAAGAATCTCACCTACCATTCCAAGTTCACGTTAATTCGTAAATTGGATAGAAAGCTCCTGCGGGCATTCGCCTAGTGATTTGCACCAGGCATTTAATCATCAACTAACAAGCAATGAAAGAAAAAAAAGCATGGCAGGACAAATCCCGCCATGCTTTTCGAACTAACATACTTGTATGTTAAACGAATATATGGAAAAGGAAGCAGTCTTTAAGGTAGGTATTCACAATGCTCATAGACACTGTGAAACAAGGCATACTTAAATAAACTGGAATATAACCAGTTCTTAAAAGCCTTATTAAACTAAATCAGTATTAGTTCATACCTACTTCAGACATACTTCACCACACCTTTTATAAGAATATTTTCAATATAGCATCATTTAAAACGAGAGTCAATCGGGTACATTATAATCCCCAATCTAATTTTAAGACATCTTTGAAAGCCAATAGAATCCATTAGGCAACAGGTTTACCACTCCATTCAATTTTCAATGCAAACATCTTAACTGGTATTAACACTTCTTTATGAACGATATAAAGAAGTGTTTTTCGATATAAACAGTCTTTAATACTTATACATTAGTATCTTAGACTCAAATCTAATAAGATTCCAAAGTACTATTTTTACCAACTATACCCATTTTCACTTGCATGCCTTAAAATTTGGTAACTATAATTATAATATGAAAATAATTAATGATATGGGGATGAGGTAAATGAAGAAGGCGTTTTTGTTTTTAGGGGTATCAATAACCATGATTTTAGCCGCATGCGGTGATACTAAAGAGTCAACGGAGGATAAAGAAGTTTCCGATGCAAATGTTTCAACAGAAGTTTCAGCAACAGAAACAGTAAATGCAGAAGACAGTGATCAAAAAGATGAAACAGAAAAGACCGAAAATAAATCAGAGGATAAAGCGGACGGTACTAGTTCAAAAGCTCTCCCTCAAGGAGAAAATCTGTTAAAAGAGGATAGCGTATTTGAATATGAGGACGGAGATATAGTCATGACCATCAATCATGCCGAGTTCACGAAAGAATTTGCATCCTCTACAGGAGATGACAAGCGAAGTATCATTTCTGATAAAGAAATTTACCTTCATTTATCAGGGACTATCAGTAATGACACACTAGATTCATTCAGTTATGGTCATCAATTAGGAAGCGTTAAGTTTAAGGCAATTTACGATAACAAACATGAATTTGATTTCCTAGCTACAACAGAATCATTAGACGGATCTAAATTGGAAGGTGCAAGTATCGACTCCTTACAAGAGCAAAATTTCCACTTATACTCACAAGTCCCTCTTCCAGTTTCCGAGCGAGATAACTCCCTAGTTCTTGTTGTAATCGATAGTGAAGGCGAACACGAAATCGTCCTTCGTTAATAACAAAAAGCATCAAAGCCTTCACAAGGAACTTTGATGCTTTTATCTTCACTTTAATGCTTTTTAGCAACTCCTGAAACCTCATCCAACTTTGATATATATTTTCCTACGAAAACTGTGAGATCAAGGTATTTATGGAAAAACCATTCTCCTAAAGCTATAACAATTGCAGATATGATAGCACCAACTGCTAGATTCTCATTAGCATCTGTTAGAGCAATTAACATATACCAAATGACAAGGAAGCCTATGATTAAATCAGCAATAGTAGCCATAATATTACGCAATCGTTTTGGAGCCAATCTAAAGAGAATAAAATCACCCAATACATATGCGAAAATGGTTAAAACTAAACTAGTCCATATGGTATCCATGAAAGGAACATCGAATAACAGGGTTAATATAATTAAAAGAACCGCTGCAATCATAACAAATTTGATACCGAGTGCTTTTAAATGTTCCATTATTCTACCTCCTTATTATCTTCTCCTATTCTTTACCCTGTACTTAGTTTCATGAATCATAATAATTTAGACATTAGAAATATAATCACTTTTTTTTACTAGAATATTTTCACATAAGCTACAATCTCCTATATGATGAGTATAAGTGTGCTTAAGAAAGAGAGTTGAAAAATTTTGAAAGTGAAGATTGTCCAAACTAAAGAAGAACTAGACACGGTTTTTGATATTCGGATAAAAGTTTTTGTCCATGAACAACATGTACCGATGGAAGAAGAAATAGATGAGTACGAAAATGATTCAGTTCATTTTCTACTATACGATGCTGAAAACTCGATAGGAACTGGTCGGTTCCGTATAGTAAACGGTATAGGTAAGGTGGAACGTATTTGTGTTTTATCTGAAAAGCGAAAACGCGGTAGTGGTAAATGTATAATGCAAGGAATCGAAGAATACGCTAGACGACAAAATATAAATAAATTAATGCTGCATGGTCAAACGCATGCTGAAAAATTTTATAATCATTTAGGGTATAAGACAGTTTCGGACGTCTTCTTTGAAGCAGGCATTCCACATGTTGTAATGGAAAAAGAAATTATTTAAACAGATTCAACCTTTACATACTACTTTTCATAAAGAAAAAAGAGATTATCACTATTTCAATTAGTGATAATCTCTTCGTTTTTGGAGTATAAATTTTTTGACATAAAAAGAGCCTCACTTCTTCAACAGTGAGGCCTCCAATTCCAATGCTATGGAATTTCATGAGAAAAACGAAGGGAGATCTTCTTCAGTTATCAACTGTTTCTCATATTTATATTTTACCCCAAAAAAACATAATACTAACTGGCAATATTATCTATAAGATTAATTAATTAGAATCATACTAAAAAAATAAATTATTAAAAAATAAAAAAGATTAGTAAATATTATCTTAAAATTTATTATTTTTTTCCTTTTAATATTAAAAACAATGTATTTTTTTTACAAAACTACGAAAACCATATGATTTATTAGAATGCGAATAATTTTATACATACTATTTACCCAATTTGGACATACTAAGTTTGAAGAGAGAATCTTATGGTTATTTCTTCTAAATTTTAAATTCAACTTTAGGGGGTAGGCGGATGCCGATTGTAGAAGTTAACTGTTCTGTAGCAAATTGTGTATTTCATGCGGAAGGAAATATTTGCGGAGCTGATCAAATCAAAATTGATATTGATTCCCAGTCAAAGTATGACTCAGAGTTCGCTCAGGAATTCGACTTTTTCAACCGTACGGAAGAAGCAATCCATTCTGCAGATACATGCTGTAAAACGTTTAAACCAAAAAACAAATAATTTATTATTTTCCACATTCTATTGGAATCTATTTATCTGTCAATGATAAGATATCTCAATAGATAGCAAAGAGGTATAGAATTGTTATAAAAAAACTCCCAAATTGAATTTAATCTTTTTGAAAATGGTCAACCAGCTTATTTTTGGTTGGCCATTTCACTTTGTTGTTCACACATGAAAAAGGGGGGAATGAACATTCTCCTTTTTCATTCCCCTTCCTCTTTTTATTCAGTTCAAAGCCATTATACTCTTATACTACGATCGATTATGCTAGAGAGTCCCTCTTATTTTAGGAAGTTTATAAGGTTAGAGAATGAAGCTGCTAGGTCTTGATAGTATCCAATCATTTTATCCTTTAAAGAGATTTGGTCGGATTCCTTTTCTACCTCATTTTGACTGATTTGTTCTGTTTCAGTAGCCAAACTTACTTCTTCATTTACTGGTTGTACTGGTTCCTCAAGATCTGATACTGTATTTTCCACTGATTCTACGGTTTCTTGTTCTGGTGTTTCTACATCAGAAGGTTGATCTTGATTTTCTACAACGACTGGGCTTTCTAGATTAACGTCAGCATCATTTGTTAGACCTGTATTTGTATTATCAACAGAGATGTCTTGGGATGTATCTGCCTCTAAAGTTGGTGTATCTGTTTCACCGGCATCAGCAGATATATCGGATACTACATCAATTGCTTCAACGTTTTCAGATTCTTCACTTGTCTGAGCTAATTTTTGTTCAATAAAGGTTTGATAGTATCCAATAACACTTTGATAGCCATCACCGATAAATTGATAAGTTTCATCTACCCATGTACTAGAGTCATCTTCTTGATTTTGTGAACCATCTACTTGGCCCTCTTCTTCAGCTGTTGGTGCACCTGTTTCTTCAGCTTTTCCTTCTTCTTCAGCTGCGATTGCATCACCATCTACTTGGCCGTCTTCAGCTGTTGGTGCTTCTGTTTCTTCAACTGTTCCATCTTCTTCAGCTGCTGCTGTATCATCTTCTACTTGGCCATCTTCAGCTGTTGGTGTTTCTGTTTCTTCTGCTGCTTCGTCTTTTTCAACTGCTTCTGTACCATCTTCTACTTGGCCATCTTCAGCTGTCGGTGCTTCTGTTTCTTCCGCTGCTTCGTCTTCTTCAACTGCTTCTGTACCATCTTCTACTTGGCCATCTTCAGCTGTTGGTGCTTCTGTTTCTTCATCTGTTCCTTCTTCTTCAGCTGCTGCTGTATCATCTTCTACTTGGCCATCTTCAGTTGTTGGTGCTTTTGTTTCTTCAGCTGCTTCGTCTTCTTCAACTGCTTCTGCACCATCTTCTACTTGGCCATCTTCAGCTGTCGGTGCTTCTGTTTCTTCAGCTGCTTCGTCTTCTTCAACTGCTTCTGTACCATCTTCTACTTGGCCATCTTCAGCTGTTGATGCTTCTGTTTCTTCATCTGTTCCTTCTACTTCAGCTGCTTCTGTACCATCTTCTACTTGGCCATCTTCAGCTGCTGGGGCTTCTGTTTCTTCTTCTTCTGCTTCAGCTGCTTCTGTACCATCTTCTACTTGGCCATCTTCAGCTGTTGGTGCTTCTGTTTCTTCATCTGTTCCTTCTTCTTCAGCTGCTGATGTATCATCACTTATTTCGCCTTCTTGTGGTTCATCATTATTTGTTTCATCTATATTATCATCTGAATCATCATTAGTTGTGCCGGAATTTTCTTGAGCTAGTTTGCTAACTAGTTTACCTTTTTCAGGAGAACCTGGTAGACTTTTCGCTAATGCAGATACTTCCTGACCATGATTTTTCACTTGTTCAATAACTTCAGGATTAACACCCTTTGTATCAAGCTCTGCTGCAGAAGTAGGTGCACCAGCTGCTAAAAAGGCTGCAGCCATCATTGATGTTGACATTACTAGTGGCGCTACTTTTTTCGACAAATTTTTATTTGCTTTCTTAGAATCCATTTGTTTTTTATTCATTACTTGATCTCTCCTAATTCGTATTTTTTCTACTGATAGGATGGATTTTTCATAAATTCCGTTATTTATCGTTTCACCTCCTATCAGCACGAGTAAGATTATTACTCAAATTTTCCGGCAGCACCATCATCTGCCTGTCTAGAATATAACAAAGCTTTGTTACCATTTTGTGTTACTCCGTTTAAGAAAAATGACAGTTCCCTTACGTGTTTATAGAATTTTGCAATAAATGAAATTTTATATAAAGCCCAAACAACTCTATTCTAAAAAAATAATTATGCTTTCATATTAGTTCTCTCTGATATTTCTGTGTTTTCCCACCCCGTATAATTTGAATAAAAATGCCCAATTTTACTTTACAAATAAAACCCGAAAGTAAATATTATTAAAACAATATTATAGTTATTTGATAAATGTTTATATTCAGACACCTGATAACGTGCCTTTAGTACGGTAGACAAATAACATTGCGTGCGTGTATTCATCTACATTTTTAATGCACATAATTGTTTGAAGACCCAAACATTTATTGTTGAACCTAAAAAAACTGATTGTCTCTTATTCAGAAACAGCCAGTTACACTTTCTTCACAACATTATGATGAAGCCATTGATTCTAAAAGCTCTTGAACGCTGTTAACTTTCGTATAAGGAGCAAACTCGCCGTATACTCTGATAACTGATTGCAAATCTGCCCCGCCCAAAACACCTAGCTGAAAATCAATTTCACGATTCAACTTTAGATTAATGTAAAATGGAAGTTTTTATCCTCCTAAAATAAAAATAATGTCGTTCAGGAGGAATTTCTCAAACCCATTGCTCCTAACGCACCCCAAAACCAGAAAATGTATTAAAAATCCAGAGGAAATCGAAAGAGCGTTATATAATCGATATCCGCTGGTTATTTTATGAAATCGAGATGAATCATCTGAATATCCTCTCTCACAAGCTCCTTCCACTATCGACTTATCGACTTCTTTTGGTAAAAAGTTTTTTCTTTATGTTTAAGTAGTTTTTCATTTCAAAAATCAAATAAAATAGATTCGCTCGTATTTCAAATTCTTCTCTTGTCTTTGGCAACTCCATCTTGCTGATCAAGGCATTTAATTCCTCTAACTCATTTAATGAAATGTCCGTTGTATCTCCCGAATGAACATTCCGACTTAAATTCTCCAAGAACTCCGCAAACATTTCTTTCTGTTTGACGTCTAGGCTGGATGAAGAGAAAATAGCAACGATTTTCATCATATGTTTTAGGAGTTCCAGTTGATCCTCTCGCATTTCCAGATAATAATAATCTATATTTTGTTTTCGCAACAGATGATTTTCTACATCTTGAATGGCAATGCTTTTGGATTGATTAATCAAATCTTCTACCTCAAGTATTTCTTTCCCATCCCAGCTTCGCATATTATCCCTTAAATGGGCAGAGAGTTCAAAGAGAAGAATTTCAAACTTTTGTTCAATCTCCTTCTTAAAGATTTCAATGTCCCGCTTGAAACTTGGCATGAAACTATTGACGAGAAGAGCAATTCCCATACCAATTAAAATAATATAGAGCTCGTTCAGAAACATAGCCCAGTTAGCATCCTTTACCGTATAAACATGTAATACGACAACCATACTTGTGACAAAACCACCCTGGATGTGAGCTCTTACGAGGAATGGAACAAATAATAAAATAAATAAGGAAAACACAATGGGATAATAACCTAATACTTCAAAGAACAAACCACCAAGAATCAAAGATAAAAGAGAGGCAAAGAATTTATCCTTAATTGTAATTAATGTCTTTTTCTTCGTTTTCTCGATACACATAATAACAATAATTGCTGCAAATGTTGCAAATTCCAAATCCAATAAACTCGCAATCCAAATTGCCAGCCCTGCTCCTACAGCAGTCTTTATCGTCCGATAGCCCATACCAATCATAGAAGCACCATCCTATTATTTTCTATGTAAATCCTTGCAGGTTACCTGGTTTACAAACATTCGTGTTAATTCATATATATATATATGTACAATCATACACACCATAACCGGTTGGCATCTAGTACTTTTATTTATCATAACGTACTTAGCCGTAGTTCATAAAAATACTGCACAATTGGATGCTTTAACTTCATCTTCTCACTCATGTTTAAAATTCGTTTTTTCCCAACCCGTCTGTCCACCAAAGCTAGAATATTCAATAGGATATCATTGCTCTCTATGCTTTCCTCTATAGAAGTGGATAAAAACTTATTAGCTACAACGATAAAATTTGATTTACTTAATGATGACTGCGCTGACAAAAGCGCCTTTGCATATTCTGATAATTTTCTACTCCTTGCAATTACTTGTAGACGATCCTCCGGAACTATCCCCTTGGTTTCTTTTCTTACCGCTTCAATTTCTTCATTGTTGATAGGAATTTGGATATCTGAATCATTCTTAATTTCCAGCTCCGTCTGATACCATCTGATTAAGGTAGTTTTATCACTCATATTAAGTACATTCTTTTTATCTACCGCAATATAACAAAGTCCTGCTTTATCAGGTAAATAACGGTAGCTGGTTGCAAGGTATTCAACTCTTCCATATAATGCAGGACAGAGAAAGCTCTCTAGATTTTGCTTCAATTTGCTCCAGGCCATGTAATTCTCCTTAATTTTTATTTTATAAATATTTATTGAGACAGTCGTTCTAATATCTATAATACAATAACCAACACATCGATTTAATAGTGAGCTAGAAAAATTCCCAGACTGATGAAACAATAACTATAAGTAATATGGTCATTCGGCTTAAGACAACAACATTATTTAAATATATCGAGCATATCCAGTCAATAATAATCGTCCCTACCACAAAGAATGTCTATCTCCACGTGATAAAAGAAATGAAAAAAGAAGCTTCCCAAAAGTTTGCACAACTAATGAGAAGCCTCTAATATAATCCTATATGTTAGCAAAATGTTAGCATTTCACTTTCACCTTACATACAACCCCTTATATATATCAAGGGGTTGACGGGAAGAGTAGCTCGGACTAAAAGCGCGACATCGTGTCACAACGTCCGAGTGAACAACATCCTGGATTAAGGAACTTAGGCAAAAACCGCAACATCCTGTTGCAATGCCTAAGCCACCACATCCTGTGGAAGTTACATCATGCCGCCCATTCCGCCCATGTCAGGCATTCCCATTCCACCAGCTGCTGGTTCAGGGATGTCTGCTACTACTGCTTCTGTAGTTAAGAAAAGTGAAGCTACAGATGCAGCGTTTTGAAGTGCTGAACGAGTTACTTTTGTTGGATCTACGATACCAGCATCCATCATGTTTACCCATTCGCCTGTTGCTGCGTTGAAACCAGTACCGATTTCTTCGCGTTTTAAACGATCTACAACGATTGATCCTTCTAGACCAGCGTTGTTAGCGATTTGACGAACTGGTTCTTCTAATGCACGTAGTACGATTCTTAGTCCAGTTGCTACGTCGCCTTCTTTTGTTTCTGCTAATTCAGCTACTTTGTTGTATACGTTCACTAGTGCAGTACCACCACCAGATACGATACCTTCTTCTACAGCTGCACGAGTTGCATTTAGAGCATCTTCAATACGAAGTTTGCGTTCCTTTAGTTCCGTTTCTGTTGCTGCTCCAACTTTAACAACCGCTACGCCACCAGCAAGTTTAGCAAGGCGTTCTTGTAGTTTTTCTTTGTCAAACTCAGAAGTTGTATCTTCTAATTGTGAACGTATTTGAGCTACACGACTAGCGATGCGCTCTGATTCCCCGTTACCTTCAACAATCGTTGTGTTGTCTTTTGTTACGACAACTTTAGAAGCGCGTCCAAGTTGTGAAATGTTAGCTGATTTTAAGTCTAATCCTAAGTCTTCTGTAATAACTTCAGCGCCAGTTAGGATAGCGATATCTTCTAGCATTGCTTTACGACGGTCACCAAACCCTGGAGCTTTTACAGCTACAGCATTGAATGTTCCACGAAGTTTGTTAACAACTAGAGTAGCCAAAGCTTCTCCCTCAATATCTTCAGAGATTAATAATAGAGGTTTACCTTGTTGTACTACTTGCTCAAGTACTGGAAGAATTTCTTGAATGCTAGAGATTTTTTTATCTGTAATTAAGATATATGGATTATCAAGCACTGCTTCCATTTTATCTGTATTTGTTGCCATATACGCAGAAGTGTATCCGCGATCGAATTGCATACCTTCTACTACGTCAAGCTCTGTAGTGAATCCTTTAGATTCTTCGATTGTAATAACACCGTCGTTACCAACGCGTTCCATAGCTTCAGCGATTAATTCGCCTACTTCATTATCACCAGAAGAAATAGCAGCAACTTGAGCGATAGACTCTTTGCCTTCGATTTCTTTTGAGATTGCTTTTAATTCAGTAACTGCTGCTGCAACTGCAAGGTCGATACCTTTACGGATCCCTACAGGATTAGCTCCAGCTGTTACGTTTTTCAATCCTTCACGAATCATAGATTGTGCTAAAACAGTAGCAGTTGTGGTACCATCTCCAGCGATATCATTTGTTTTAGATGCAACTTCAGCAACTAATTTAGCACCCATGTTTTCAAATGCATCTTCTAGTTCGATATCTTTAGCAATTGTTACACCATCGTTTGTAATAAGTGGTGAACCGAATTTTTTCTCAAGAACTACGTTACGTCCTTTTGGTCCAAGTGTTACTTTTACAGCATCTGCAAGTTTATCTACTCCACGTAGCATTGCACTACGAGCGTCTTCACTGAACTTAATTTCTTTTGCCATGTTTTTATAACCTCCTAATTATTGAATGATAATCTCGTTTTTATTAGCCAATTACAGCTAGTACATCGCTTTCGCGTAATATTAAATATTCGTTGTTTTCATATTTCACTTCTGTTCCTGCATATTTAGAGAAGATGATACGGTCCCCATCTTTCACGTCTAACTCAACGCGAGTTCCGTTTTCAAGTACTCGTCCAGTACCTACAGCAACAACTTTTCCTTCTTGTGGCTTCTCTTTAGCAGAGTCTGGAAGTACGATGCCAGATGCTGTTTTTTCTTCAGCTTCGATTAATTCGATTACGATACGATCACCTAATGGTCTTAACAAGTGAAACTACCTCCCTAAAATAGTAGAATTTTATATTATTAGCACTCTGTCTCTTTGAGTGCTAACACACTTATAATAATAATTAATCACAGAACATTTTGCAAGTGAGAAGGTTAACTTTTTCCTTTATTGTTTTTTTCCTTTACAATAAAAAGAGAATTGTTATCTAGAAAGGAACTAAATTGTATGAAACAACAAAAAACAGGCTTGTATATATTAATTGTTTACTGCGTGATGCAGCTTTCTGGAGCAATCTTTGCACCACTTCTACTTATACTATTTAAGTCTATGGACGTAAAAAATCCTCCATTGGTTGCTTCTGGATGGTGGGTGTTCCTAAGTATGGGGATTGCTACACTGGTTACACTCCTTTTAATTAGAAAAGATAATAACTTTTTACGACCTTTAAAAGGAAAACAGTCACCTATTGGGCAAACTATCGGCTGGGGAGTCGTCGGTTTCTTTCTTGTATTCCTAGGCCAAGGTGTTGCAGCTACTATTGAACTTAAATTAGGAGTTGAACCGGGATCCGAAAATACAGCACAATTTATAGAAATTGCTCACGCTGTTCCTTGGGCAATCTTTTCAATTGTTATTTTCGCTCCTATATTAGAGGAACTAATTTTCCGCCGTATAATTTTCGGCTCTTTATTTCCAAAAACAAATTTCTTCGTAGCCGCATCTGTCAGTGCTATTGTCTTTGCAATCATTCACTTCGACTTTACGCACATACTACTATATGCTGTTTCTGGGTTTATATTCGCTTTTATTTACCATAAGACAAAGCGGATAGTGGCATCTATCATCTCCCATATGCTATTAAATGGATTTGTCGTTCTCTTTCAGTTTTACGGAGAAACTATACAAAAGTTCTTAGAAACTTACTCTCAAATGCCTTAAAGAAATGCGCAAGCGCCTATGAAGAGGAATACAGTCTAAGTTCGCGACATCGTGTCGCAACGACTGTATGACCCACTTCGTGTGGGCCTCCGACAAGCAAATGTTCTTCCCACTAAGAAGTCGTTTTTTGACTTCGTTGGGGGAAGGTTATTTGACCTCGAGGGGCTAGGCGCTGGAGCTGGACATAAAGAAAAGCGCAAGCCCCTCTGGAGAGGAATACAGTCTAAGTTCGCGACATCGTGGTGCTCCTGCGCAAAGCTCGTCGCAAAATAAAAGAACATTTCGCAACGACTGTATGACCCACTTCGTGTGGGCCACCGACAAGCAAATGTTCTTCCCCCCAAAGAAGTCGTTCGTTAGGGGAAGAAAATTTGACCTCTAGACATAAAGAAAAGCCTTCGACCCATCAGTATTGGGTAGAAGGCTTTCAATTTATTCGTTATGTTCATTTCTTATTAAATAAATTAGGGTTTGTACTTCAACCGATAAATCGATTGTATGGACCCGAATCGTATCAGGTACCGTCAATCGGACAGGGGTAAAGTTAAGAATCCCTTTAATATTCGTTTTTGCTAATCGATCAGCTACTTCTTGTGCTGTGCGACTTGGAACAGTACATATAACCAACTCGATACCATGCTCCTCGAGCTTCTCTTCCATGACACTCGGATGAAAGACAGGAATATCACTTACAAACATTCCCTCTATCGGAGCTTTTGTATCAAAAGCAACTACAATTTTGGTATTATGGTTTTTTTGAAAGTTATATTTTAAAAAAGCAGTTCCTAAACTACCAACTCCAATAAGTGCCACATTTGCAGCTTCATCTTGATCGAGTGTTTTTCTAAAAAACTGGAGTAAGTTAGCAACATCGTATCCATAGCCTTTTTTGCCAAGTGCTCCAAAGTGCGAGAAATCTCTTCGAATAGTAGCGGAATCTATTTTCATCGCATCACTTAACTCTTGTGATGATACTCTTTTATGTCCAGCATTATGAAAACTTTGTAAAAATCTATAATATAATGGAAGCCTCTTCGTTGTTGCTTGAGGAATTCTCGGTAGTTCAGGTTTCATCAAAAACCCTCCAATTTCGTTCTTAACATTACCTCATTATAATGCTACAGCGTTGCAACGACAAGTCCTATCTATTACACTTAAGATAGAATTGAGGTGCGAATCATCGTGATTGTTTTACAAGTCAATCAAGTAACAAAATCCTTTAACGGAGAAGATATATTAACTAATGTAAAGTTAGAGGTTCAAGACCGAGATCGGGTAGCCCTTGTAGGTCGAAACGGGGCAGGAAAATCTACTTTACTTAAAATAATAGCTGGAGAAATGTCGTATGATTCTGGCGATATCATTATGCCTAAGAACATTCGATTAGGATACTTAGAGCAACATGCCGGATTAGAATCTAAACTTTCTATTTGGGAAGAAATGAAGTCCATCTTTAATCATCTCATCGAATCTGAAAAAGAGCTTCGTTCCTTAGAAACGCAAATGGCAGATCCATCTGTATACGAGGACTCCGATGCCTATGCACGAGTTACAGCTGCGTATGATGAGCTACAGCTAAATTTTAAAGAAGCAGGCGGTTATCGATACGAATCAGATATCCGATCTATTTTACACGGAATGCAGTTTTTCCCTGAGGATTATGATAAGCCTGTACAAGCATTATCTGGTGGACAAAAGACTAGATTGGCACTGGCTAAAATGCTACTTAGCAAACCCGATTTACTCATATTGGATGAGCCGACCAACCACTTGGACATTGAAACACTGAACTTCTTGGAAAACTATTTAAAAAACTATAGTGGCGCAATTCTTATCGTTTCCCATGACCGCTATTTCTTAGATCAAGTCGTAAACTTTGTTTATGAAGTATCTCGCCATAATGTCACTAGATATGTCGGCAACTATAGTAGCTACCTAGATCAAAAAGCAAAAAATTACGAACGTGATAAAAAAATGTACGAAAAACAGCAGGAGGAAAAAGCTAAACTCGAAGACTTTGTCAATCGAAATTTAGCTCGTGCCTCCACTACCAAAATGGCTCAGTCGAGACGCAAAGTAATTGAAAAGACAGACTGGATGGATTCTCCAGATGGAGATGAAAAATCAGCTTCTTTCGGCTTTTCGATTGATCGGCCAAGTGGAAATGATGTACTTCGGCTCGAAGAAGTTTCTGTTGGTTATCCTGGCAAATCAGTTTCTAAAAATATTTCTTTTTCCGTATATAAGCAGGACAGAATAGCGCTAGTCGGACCAAATGGTGTCGGTAAATCTACCTTACTGAAGACCATTATGAAACAACTAGAAAGTGCAGGCGGTAAAATTCAATACGGCACAAACGTCCAATTTGGATACTACGACCAAGAACAAGCTGCTCTTACTGGCAATAAAACAGCACTTCTTGAATTATGGGACGAATGGCCACTTATGAATGAAAAAGATGTCCGTACCGTGTTAGGTCGTTTTCTATTTAGTGGAGACGATGTTCAAAAAACCGTTTCTACCTTATCTGGTGGAGAGAAAGCTAGACTTGCTCTAGCAAAGCTAATGTTGTTAAAAGCAAATACGTTAGTGCTAGATGAGCCAACCAACCATTTAGATTTAGATAGTAAAGAAGTGCTTGAAAATGCATTGCTCGATTTTCCAGGAACGATTCTTTTCGTCTCGCATGACCGTTACTTCATTAATAGAATTGCTACGAAAGTGGTTGAATTATCGAATGATCACGCAGCACTATTTTTGGGAGATTACGATTACTATTTAGAAAAGAAACTCGAACTAGAAGAGTTGGCTCTTGAAAGCGCAGGGGCAATAGAAAAAGCCGTTGTCGTAAAGGCAAGCACTTCTACGATTGATAAAGAAGCGAAGAAAAAAGAACGCCAACTCCGTAGACAACTGGAAGAACTTGAATCTCAAATTCCATTAGTGGATACAGAGATTGCTTCTATAGAAGAAAAGCTTTGTGACCCCGCAATTTTCCAAGACCACGAAGCTGTACAACAATTGCAAAAAGAACTAGATGAATGGAAAGAAAAACAAGATAATTTGTCCAACGAATGGTTAGAATTGCAAGAGCAACTCGAAGAAATCGTTCCATGAAATAAGTAGTGTAAACCGGGAAATGGTTTACACTACTTTTTTATTTGAAATGAGGAACCAACCGATTATCTTGAGTGGCCATCCGATTATCTCGGTAAACCATCCGATTTTTGCTTGAAACCATCCGATTATTTAACTAAACCATCCGATTGCTTGTTATTTAACTCCTTTTCTAATGGCGCGGAGCAAATAGCATGACTACCTCCATTAAGCATCCATAACAATTTGTCGATTCATGCCCATATATGTTGGTCAAGTACAAAATTATAATAATTTTTTTCCACAAATTTATTCACATAAAAAACTAAGCAATACCAACATATCAACAGACTTATACACATTGTCCACAGATTCGAAAGATAGTTTTCCACATGAAAGTGTATAAATGTGACACTATATATTGAAATTCACCACCTTATACACATCTTATCCACAAATTGTGCATAAGTACGAATGTTCTCTATTGACAACTGGAAATAAACCTGTTAAAAAAAATCCTCTTTTCTTGTCGAAGAAAAGAGGATTTCGTATTTCCAGACTAGCTTTCAAAGCACGTAACACGAGGTGAAAGCTAGTAGAACTTTAGCTGATGTGCTTAAATGAAAATTAGTTCCAACTATTTAATTCCATCCCTGGTCGACCATTCATCGACATATCCCCAAGTTGACCTGCCGAAAACTTAGAGTTTCCAGCTGCAGCTATCATTGCTGCATTATCGGTGCACAATGAAATTGGTGGGACATAAAAAGGGATGTTTTCTTTAGTGAATGTTTCTTCCAATGATTTTCGAAGACCTTTGTTCGCTGCTACTCCACCCGCTGCAATGACTTGTTTCACGTTAAACTCACGTGCTGCTCTTAGTGTTTTTGCAGTCAACACTTCAATTACACTCTCTTGGAATCCTGCTGCTAAATGGTTTGGGTTGATTTCCTCTCCACGCTGCTCCGCATTATGTTGATAATTGATAACGGCAGATTTCAATCCACTAAAGCTGAAATCATAAGATCCTTCTTCTAGCCAAGCTCTTGGAAACGGCACTGCCCCGTCACTTTCAGTCGCCAGTCGATCGATATGTGGCCCTCCTGGATAAGGAAGATTCAAAACACGAGCAACCTTATCGTAAGCTTCTCCTGCTGCATCGTCTCGTGTTTCACCAATTAACTCGAACTGACCGTCTTCCTTCATCAATACTAGCTCGGTATGTCCACCTGATACAACTAATGCGAGAAGCGGAAATTCCATCGGCTGAACGAGCGCGTTGGCATAAATATGGCCAGCGATATGATGAACGCCCACAAGTGGAAGTCCATTTGCAAAGGCAAAAGCTTTTGCTGCATTTATTCCGATTAAAAGTGCACCTACTAATCCTGGACCTTCCGTTACTGCTACTGCATCCAATTCCTTCGGTGTCATGTTCGCCTGCTTTAACGCTTCTTCCACGACTATCGTGATTTGTTCCACATGATGTCTGGAAGCAATTTCTGGAACTACCCCACCAAAACGTTTATGGCTCTCTATTTGAGAAGCGACCACATTCGAAATAATTTCCTTACCATTCTTCACTATAGACGCAGCTGTTTCATCACAGCTCGTTTCAATTCCTAATATAAATTGGTCTTTTGTCATTTAAATTCCACCCACATCACAAGAGCATCCTCTTGCGTATCTGTATAATAATTTTTTCGTATTCCGCCGTCTTGGAAACCTAATTTGTAATATAATTTTTTGGCAACATCATTTGATACACGTACTTCCAATGTCATAAGAACAACTTCCTGCTCGAGCACTACTCGAAAGGCTTCGCGCATGAGGCCCTCTCCAATTTTCAGACCTCTCATCTTTTCAGTTACCGCTACATTTGTAATATGACTTTCATCCATTACAATCCACATTCCGCAATAGCCAACGATTTCTTTTTCTTCTGTCTCTGCCAAAATATAATAGGAGTACAAATTTGTCGTCATTTCATGTTCAAACGCTTCTCTTGTCCAAGGAAGTGTGAAGGCTTCTTGCTCTATACGTAAGACTTGATCGATATCCTCTATAGTCATTCTTCGATAATTAATTTCCATTTTTCTTCTGCTCTTTCATCCAATTAGCTTCAGCTTCTGTTACACGTAAATACTCTGGTACAGTCGTATGCACATCAGATGCTTCTTGCTTTTTAGCAAGTTCAATTAATACAGCTGCACTCGGCAGATTAAACGCTGCATTCACCCGTTGCACTTTGTCCCCAAGTACTTCTTTAATTTGCTCCCAATGAATCGAAACATCCATTCCGACAAATAAAACCGGTTGCCCCATTTCATCCAATGTTTGAAGTAGCTCTGTTAGCGACATATGCGCTTCCTTCACCACTTCTTCATTCGTATAAATTCCTGCAAACACATTACCGCGTCTTGCATCCATAATGGAACAAACGACTCCTGAAAAGAACGGAACATTGCCCGCTAACACTTGTAAACTCGATACCGAAACAATCGGGATTTTCAGCGTCCACGCAAGCGTCTTTCCAATCGTTACTCCGATACGCACGCCTGTATAAGAACCTGGACCATTCGCAATAGCAATTGCATCAATTTCATTCGGCTTAATATCTGCCTTTTTCAATAACTCTTCTATTGCTGGCATCGTTCCGATTGAGTGCGTAATTTTAAGGGACGACTTATACTCGGCAAGCACTTGATCGTCCTTCACTACAGCAACCGCAAGCGGGGTATGTGATGTATCTATTCCTAACCAAATCATTCAAAAAGCTCCTCGCATAATTGTTCATAACGTTTTCCAAACGGAGTAAACGCAAACTTTCGCTGTTCATCTTCCAGGCGTAGTATTTCAATAGCCAAACGCTCTGGCGGCAAATCAGCTTCTATTAAATGGGCCCACTCGATAATACTTACCGCATCTCCGTAAAACAACTCGTCCCAACCTAAGTCCTCATCACTATCTGCCAATCGGTAGACATCCAAATGATTCAAAGGTAGTCGACCCTCGTATTGCTTCAATATTGTAAACGTTGGACTATTCACATTCCGTGTAATGCCAAGTCCTTTGGCAACACTTTTTGTAAAGGTCGTTTTGCCTGCTCCTAAATCTCCCTCTAACGTAAGCACATCTGCCGGTTTTAAGAGAGCAGCAAGCTGCTTTGCAAGTTCCTCTGTTTCTTGCTCCGAATTAATTATCCGTTCAAACATCATTTCGGCCGCTATCCTTTCCAGTACATAACTATTTGACTTCTATTATAAAGAAATATGCGCCGGAATGTAAGTATGCACTCCTTTAGGTGAATTGTTGCCAATTAAAAAGACCATTTCACTAAATAGCGAAATGGTCTATATTATTTAATTTAAATATTGAACTACTTGTTGTACAGCCTGCTCACCAGCGTGTGCCCACCTGTTTTTATTCTCAATGTGACCATCTTTGTCTACCGGATCTTGAAATTGATCAAAACCCGAGGTCGTCAGCAAGGAATTCTGGTCTGTATCCAATCCCATATTCACCACATGTTTAATAACATATGGCGTTTGAAAACGAATATACGCTTCATGGTGATCAAGATCACCCTCAAGTACCTCAAAAGGTAGTCGCAAATAAATCGTCTCTCCACCATCTCGATGTAAAACATTGTCGAAGCTTCCTTTATGGTAGTCCCAATTTCCACCGATTGAATAACCGAGACTTTGAATGCGACTCTTCAAATCACCAAAATACGCTTTCTTACCTTCTAAATCCGTCTGTAACTGTAACATGCCTTCCACTCCTTTTTCACATACTCAGTCCTATCTTTTCCAATACCTATTGAAAAAATACAAACTGAAAAAGGGGAAGCATCTTATTTAATTGAACAATTTTCGAAACAGTTTCCGCAAAAATCCTGGCGATTGATTACTTTCATTCATCTCCTCTAGCTTTTGAACAATCAAATCTGATAAGATCTCATATCCTGCTTCACCAAAATGAAGACCGTCATTCTTTTCCCCTATTAATAGCTCTTTGTAGTTCGGTTTTGAATAAAGTACAGAAAAAAAATCTATCGTATGACTCCCTGTTTCTGCTGCTACTTCCTTTACGACTTGAGCATATTGCTTTAATCGTTCATTGGATCGATTTGGTTGAAGAGCTTCATCTACTGGTGCAGGGGTAATTAAAATCGTTTTTTCTGGTCCAATTCTCTTTGTGAATTCTTTTATATTTTGCTTAAATGTATCAAGCTCCACAAACTTATGTAAGGAAGAATCATTGGCACCAAACAATATAGTCACTATGTCAGGCTTTTTAGCAAGTACATCTTTTTCAAATCGTTCCATTGCTTGAGTAGTCGTATTTCCGGAAATACCAGCGTTGATGAATCGATAGTTTTTGAGCTTAGAAGTTAGTTTGTGAGTCAATATAGGGGAAGGATATCCTTCTTTTCTAGCGGTGATACTATCCCCAAAACATACAACATCCAACATTTTACAGTCTCCTTTCTACGTTATTGTAATATAATTGAAACACAATATACGTTTATATTCACCTTATAATGGATAAATAAACATGGAGATCAAAGCTTGGAGGATGTAATATGTCTAAAAAGAGATTAACATGGGTAGATGTGACAAAAGGGTTTTTAATGATTTTAGTTGTGATCGGTCATTATCCTGGAGAATTAGATTTCCCACTTGCAAAATATATATACTGGTTCCACATGCCAGCATTTTTCTTATTGAGCGGACTGTTTTTTAAAGAAATCTCAGAAGATGAAAGCTCCAATAAAACGGTTAAAAAGAGATTTTTACAATTGATGGTCCCTTATTTATTCTTCCTAATGGTTATTACTGGAATTCGATATGGAATGGAGCTATCGTTAGGAAACTTCGATTTGTCTTGGTATTTGCAAGATTTATCGACATTAGTTATAGGAGGGCGATTCGCCCGTGGAGCTTATGGCGTATTCTGGTTTGTAACTACTTTATTTTTCACTTATTTGCTATTCATTTGGATGACAAAACATTTAAGCCGTGTAAAACAAATAGTTTTACTAGCAACATGTTACCTTGTAGCACATTTAGAAAGTATCTTCGCAATGCGTGTAATTAGCGGAGCACCAGACGAAGCTTCTCAAACAATTCCAATGCTTTGGAATTTGGATGTTGTGTTAATGGCTATTGTTTACTTTGCCCTTGGCTATTATGTAAAATCTGTCTGGATGAACATCACACTCCCTTGGCTCATCGGGGCAGGCGTTGTGGCTATTGGCGCAGTCTTTGCTGACAGAGTTGGTTTTATTGACTACCATTTAAGTATGAAGTTTTTAAGATATGATCACCTAGTATTAGACTTAGTGATTCCCATAGCTTTTATTATTGTGATTCTTGGTCTTTTCCAAAGACTCACAATTATAGTACCTTTAAATTGGCTAGCCAATATTGAAAAACACTCTATATCAATTATGTATTTGCATATATTAACGGACATTATTTTGAATGACTATTTCCAATATGGAATAATCGGATTCACTACACTGGGGCTAGTCATACCAATTTTAGTTTCCATCGTCATTCAAAAAATGATTCCCTACGGCAAGTTTTTCCTCGGCGATATCCGAGCGAAGAAACCAATCGAAATTTAAGTCAACACGCCCCTTCTTTTTGAAAGGGGCGTGTTTTTTTTACAATTAATGGCACTTCGAGACTAATCGGTTACTAAGCGAGACCAATTAATTGTTAACCGAGACTAATTAAGCTAATTTCGAGACCAACTCAACTAGAATCGAGACCATTTCTCATAATAAAGAGTTATCTATTAGAGAGACACTTAATACTCAAAAATCCAACATCTACTATGTAATTTTTATCCATCAAATGTTACCAAGTGGCACTTCGAGACCAATTTCTTTATAACCGAGACTAATTAAGCTAATCCGAGACCAACTCAACTGGAATCGAGACCATTTCTCGTAATATCAAGTTATCTACAGTTGAAACAGCTCATCTACAGCAAGGGTTAAGTAATTTTTATCCAATTAATGTGCCAAAGTGGCACTTCGAGACCAATCTCTTTATAACCGAGACTAACCACCTTAGAACCGAGACCATTTTCCGCATAACAGCAACCATTTCTCAAATTAAGAAGTTATACATAACTAAGTAAATCAAAATCGATTACTATAGCTATCACCAGCGCTAAGATAACCCCTTCGCTAATAGTAAGAATATATCGTTTAGATCCCTCCAAATACTTCCATTCAAAAAAGGCGCTTACCCCATATTCAATCACTACGTTGAAAAAGTATATCAATAGTAAAAGGTTTATTGAAAAATCCTCATTTAACATATAGAAAGTTGCCGAGATCGTTGCAATAAATACAGCTATTCTTAAAGCCCGTTCAATTTTTCTATGCAATTCATTTATATGGTTATTAGAAAAGAATTCTTTCTTCTCTTTTTCTATATTGAATACTTTTCTCAAAATTAGTTTAACTACTGATATTAAAGCAAAAACTATCAATAAAATAAATATAAAGCTTATCCATATCATATAATCACTCCTACATATAAATTAATTAGTAAGACATCACTCTAATAGAACAAGAATCTGTATCAGTTTATACGAGTTTAATGACACATAAGATTCATTAAATGGAATATATAAATAAGAACTATGTATTTCTTATCTAATAAAAGACAAAAAATGTCTAAACGAGACCAAATCGCATGCATAAGCAACCAATTGTATCCGAACCGCGACCAACTCTCTCCATAGAGCAACCAACTCCTCCTCAAGAGCGACCATTTCTCACATGATGAAGATTACTTCTATGAGATTCACTCAAAATAAAAATAACTCTTTGCATTTTTGCAAAGAGCCATGTAATAAACAAGCTATTTATACAATAAAAATCGAAATTTTACTAAAAAATAGAACACTCATTCGTATTTATGTTATAATAAAAATGCAATTGCATAGGCAGAGTGGGCGGTAGGTCACTTCCTTCTAGGGAGGTGATACCAATGACAACATATCAGATGACAAGCTTGTTAATACAGTTAAGCGCTGTAATGTTAGCAGCCTTCTCCATCGTTGTGACATTGATTATTTTCTTTGTAAAAAAGAAATAACCGTCCCTCAGCAAAGGTTTGACGGTTATTTCTGACCTCGGACCAGCCGCTCTTTCTGCGGTTTGCGGTTGCAGGGCTGGATATTCGCGTATCCAGTCTTTATATTATATGTTTCTACTTTTATTATATACAGAATCTCAAACCCATTCAACCTATATGAGCATTTCCATCTATTACAAATCTCACATATTTGTGTCAAAATAGTTTACTTAATGAAACACAATGGTTTTATTATCTTGTACGATGATTCTATTTTCTAAATGCCATTTTACTGCTTTTGCGAGAACACGACGTTCGATTTTGCGACCAATTTTCTTTAAATCCGTCACATCGTCTCGGTGGTCTACTCGTTCTACATCCTGTTCAATAATTGGACCTTCATCCAGATTATTCGTTACATAATGAGAAGTAGCACCAATTAGCTTCACACCACGCTCAAAAGCACGTTCATATGGACCAGCTCCGATAAATGCTGGTAAGAAGGAATGGTGAATATTGATAATTCTATTTTCAAAGTGGCGCACAAAATCAGGCGTCAATATTTGCATATAGCGCGCAAGGATTAATAAATCCACATTGTATTCTTCCATAAGACGGATTTGCTCTTCTTCTACTTGTTTTCGAATATCTTTGTTCGCAGGAATGTAATGATATGGAATTCCTAATGCTTCCACAAAAGGACGAGCATCATCGTGATTACTAATAACAACCACTATGTCCGTATCTAAATCACCATTTTGCCATTCCCATAAAAGCTCCATCAAACAGTGGGGCTCTTTTGAAACAAATATAGCAGAACGCTTCCGCTCATTTGGATAAGCAAATTCATAATCCATGGAATGGCTAGCGGCTATTTCTTCAAAATTCTTCTCCATATTCGCACACTTTTCAGACAAATTATCGCAGTGATACTCAATCCGAATAAAAAATGTGCCATTTTCTGGGTCACTGGAGTACTGACTTGATTCAATAATATTTGAATTATGATTATGCAAAAATGTCGACAGAACAGATACAATCCCTGGCTTATCTGGACATTTCACTAACAAGCGACCTCTATTATCAAGTTGCTTATTTATTTTTCCTTTAACTTTTACTTCCATGGACATGGTGTACAACTCCTATATTCAATATATTAATTTTATCATTATGCATCATTATAAACATCTTCTCAAGCTTTATATTGATAAAGTTCGAGTAAAACATATGGACAGCCGTATTTTACATACAAAAAAGCCTGTGAAATAAACAATCGTTTATCCCACAGGCACTTTGTTAATTGATTACTTTGATCTTTACCTTTTTAACTCCCCACTGCATAGCACTCTCATATGTTGGAATAAATACATCGATTTTATTCCCTTTAATAGCACCACCAGTATCACCAGCAATTGCTTCTCCATAGCCTTCCACCCAAACTTTTGAACCAAGTGGAATGATTCGGGGATCTACTGCAATTACCTTTTGATCGGGATTTGCACGTAAGTCAATTCCATAAGCGGTCGTTCCAGAACAACCTTCGCAGTATGCTGTATAGGCTGTCGCTGTTACAATCATCTCAGTCCCCTCCTCTGCAGGAGGGGCTGAAACAACTGGTTGAGAGGCCTCGATCGTTGAATTTTCCACATTGGACGATGATGCAACACGTTTCACTGGCTCCAACTGAGCGAGCTCTACCACGTCCTCCTCATCACCGCTTACGATTAGTACATCATCAGGATGAATTAAATCAGTCGTAAGACCATTCCAACTGATAAGAGCTGCCAAGGATATATCGTGCGCCTCAGCAATCCTATACAAGTTATCCCCCTTCACAACTGTATACGTTTGAGGCTCAGGTTCCACATCTAATTCTGCCCAAAGATTTAATGCATCCTGGAAATGTACGTCAAATGTCTCTTCTATGATTGATCTCTCTTCTATTAGATCAGGAGAGATCGATAATTCTACGTCATTAGTGGCGACAACAAAAAGCTCAGATGCATGCGTGACAGAATTCGTCGTAAATACGAATAACAGTACCAACAATATACTTCTAACTTTCAATACTAGTTCCTCCTAACAAGTAATCTTTCAATTACTCTAAATTTGAACTCAGTATTGCCCAAAATCTCTGAAAACCATACATTCTAATAAAACACAAAGAAACCACCTTTCAAAACAACTAAAATCTGTTTTGAAAAGTGGCTTCCATTTAGTAATCTACATTATACTTAATTTCGAAGAATTCTAATACCATAAACAAATTAATCTTGTATATTTTCTACTAATGTTTCGATAGCAACTCCCTCTGTAATCCCTAGACTTAACCTCCAGCGGTAATTATACAACTCACAAGCTCCATATCTATGTTCTAAATTTAGATTAAATTCCTTCGGTATTACCTTCAACATTCTGATAAAATGGGAAATGTAACCGCATTCATAATAATTAAGTACTTGCATTTTTATTTTTAATATCGCACGTTATACGTACGATGTTATTCTATTCGTACATGTAACAATAATACAGGGGGTCATATTTTTGCCTATAGAAAAATTAGATGCTTTTAAACAATCTGGAGACTATATACAATCTTTAGATCGTGGCCTTCAAGTTATACAAGCATTTACTCAGAAAAACCAATCGCTAACGGTTAGTAATGTAGCTAAATTAACTGGTTTAAGTAGACCTACTGTCCGAAGAATCCTATTAACACTGGAACACCTAGGTTTTGCTGAATCAACAAGTGGTTTTTTTTCCTTAACAGCCCGCACGCTTACACTTGGTCATGCGTACCTTTCTTCCAATAACATATGGAGTATCGCACATCCATTCATGAGAGACTTTGTTAATAAAACAGGAGAATCCTGTTCCGTTTCAATTCTCGATGGCACAGATATTTTATATGTAGCTCGAGTTTCTTCAAAAAGAATCATGTCTATTAACATTGATGTAGGAACAAGGCTGCCAGCATACGCAACTTCAATGGGTCATGTTTTACTTGCCTACCTGCCGGAAGAAAAATTGGAGAACTACTTTGCTTCAAATGAATTTACTAAATTCACAAACAATACCATTCAACACAAGGTACAGTTACTAGAAGTTTTAAAAGAAGTTCGTAAAAATAATTGGGGAGGTGTCGATCAACAATTAGAAGAGGGCCTTCGTTCTATTGCAGTCCCAATTCGAAACTTGCACGGTGAAGTGATCGCCGCTGTCAACTGCTCCGTTCACGCTGGCCGCATTTCCAAAGATGTGCTTCGAGATGAATTCTTACCACTACTACAAGAAACGTCGGAAAAAATAAGCCAAGCTATGGCAACTACTAATAACGCTTAATTCTTCAAACAAAAAAATCCAGGTCATACTTGTTGACCTGGATTTACGTTATTTCTGCGATGTTTAACTAAATTTTTCACCCCGAATAACAAAAGCACAATACCAACTAATAAGTTTAAACCCATAATCATTTTGGGTTCTAATAGTATCGTTACATAAGTCCCTAACATGGAGATAATCGTTAAAAATATAAAAGCAGACAATACCGCTCCAAAACCAAAAGAATATAAATCCTTTTGCTTTATATTTTCCTCCCCTATTTTCGTAGAAAAAACACCTGCCCAAAATAAAATAGTTAGTGGATTTGAAAGAGTTAGTAGGAGTGCTTTCCAAAGAGTATTCCCTGCACTTTGATCCATACTTACAATAGGAGAACTATAAAAAAAACCAATGATATTACTTATACCAAAAGTAATGAGCACAGCTGCGCCAAAATAATGAATAATACTCTTTAGCTTTTTATATTTGTTAAGTAGTGTTCCAATTCCAAAAATAGCTGCGAGTATATAAAAAACATCCACAATCGCTACACCTAATACACCTATTTCCGCTATAAAAAAACCCGAAGTAGCAGCCGTCTGAAAGATAAAAATACACACAGGACCGACAGCTATCTGCAAAAAAAGTCCAAAGCGAAATCCTTTCCAAATCATCATCCCATTCACCTATTCATTATTTCTTTCAAAGTAGATAAGACAATTAATGTATTGGATTTCTGAACCCCTAGAATGGTTTTTAATTGCTCATTTAGAAAAAACTCTAATTTAGAAGTATCTTCAATCAGAACCTTTAGCATGTAATCGTACTCGCCTGCCATATGGTGACACTCTATCACCTCGGGGAATTGAATAATCGCATCCCTGAAATGTTGAATATTAGTTGCATGGTCAATATTCACAAAAATAACTGCGAGTAATTTAAACCCCATCTTCTCACGATTAATTTTAATCGTATATTGTTCAATAATATTTGCATCTTCTAGCTTTCTAATTCTTTCTGATACAGCAGGTACAGAAAGATTTACTTGCTTACTAATATCAGATGCAGTAGATCGTCCATTTTGCTTTAAAGCCTCTAAAATCTTCCCATCGATTATATCCATCATCCCAACCCCTTTTAAGTAATTATAACTATTTACTTAAAAATAATAAATTACTCAAAGGAATTTCGATAATATTTAAAGAAAAACTATTTAACTTCTTAATTTAATTAAATAAAACCTGTATTTTAAAGTAATTTCCTTAACAAATTTAAGTAACAAAAAACCAGGTTAGACACCAATAATGGTTTCTGACCTGGTTTATAGTTCTAAACAATCGTTGTGGTTATGGTATAATACATTAACAATTGCATAGCAGGGTGGGCGGTTGGTCACTTCCTTTAGAAGGAGGTGATGCCATTGACGTTATACGAGACAATCAGTTTGTTAATACAGCTTAGTGCTGTACTTATAGCAGCTTTTTCAATCGTTGTGTCACTGATTATTTTCTTTGTAAAAAAGAAATAACCGTCCCCCACTGGTAAGGCGCGGACGATTATTTCAGCGTTCAACCGGACCAACCGCTCTTTTCTGCGGTTTGCAGTTGTAGGACTGGATATTCGCGTATCCAGTCTTTTTTTATTGTATGTGTATAAGCTCATTATATACAGAATCATTAGATCATTCAACTATGCGCTATCAATCAATAATTTTAAGCTTAATCTCTTTTACTCCCCATTCGATTGCATGGTCGTAGGATGGAATGAAAACGTCAATCCGATTTCCTTTAATTGCCCCACCTGTATCACCAGCAATCGCCTCACCGTAGCCTTCTACCCACACCTTTGTGCCAAGTGGAATAACACTTGGATCTACAGCAATTACTTTCTCTTCCGGGTTGGCACGTAGATCGATCCCATAAGCGGTTGTACCTGAACAGCCGTAACAGTATGCTGTATAAGCCGTTGCTGTGACAATCATTTCACCCTCTGCTAAAGCAGGTTCTGTAAAATTCGCTAGTTGATCATTACTTACAAGGAGCTCTTCCTTCGGGTGAATTGTATGATCCGTGAGATTATTCCATTCCTTCAGAGAATCTAACGGCACATTATGTTCGATAGCAATCTCGTAAAGACTGTCTCCTTCTTCCACTATGTATACCTTTGGCTCAAGTAATTCTTCTGAAGCTCCTTGCCTATCATAAGCATCTTCAAAATGCTCCTTCATTATGTCGAAACGTTCTATACTAGATTTAGTCTCATTCGTTAAAGTACCCATAGGTTCTGCTGCATACGTTACCGAAATAAACGAAAAAATAAATACTACTGTAAATAATATGACTTTCATTTTCAAAGTGAATCCCTCCATGACAAGTTATCAGTAATCACCATTTATGTATTGCCCCAAAAATACATAAAGCAAACATTTTTTCTGATAATTTATCTTGGAGTAAAGAAATGTTGATTGATATTATGCTTTGAATTTGTAAAAATAGCATCAATTTTTTGCCTTCATTTTTCTATTGGGATTCACTCTATGTAATTCAAAAAACACCTGTAAGCTGAGTTTTTCTCTCGCTTACAGATGTTTTTTTTGGTCTGCATTTTATTTACTTTCTTCTAAAATGGACGGTCACACTTTTGTTTATCCGGTCAGAAAATTTACTATCCGGTCACATTTCTATTTATACGGACAGAAATTAACTTATACGGTCACAATTAATTCTATCCGGAACTATTTCTATTTACGTTCAATAATTACCCCATTATCCACTACAACTTCGCCATTCTTTATCACTGTTTGGGTGTGATTCATGCCGTAGAAATATTGCAGTTGCTGATAGTTCGCTACATTCAAAATAAGCACATCTGCCTTCTTTCCAGCCTCAAGTGAACCAATTTCCTGGCCACGATTAATCGCGTACGCTGCATTAATCGTTGTGGCAGTCAGCACTTCCTCCATCGTCATCCCCATGTTCATACAAGCCAAATTCATAATGAATGGTAAAGAAATCGTTGGTGATGAACCTGGATTAAAGTCTGTAGAAATCGCGACGGGCACCCCTTCGTCCACCATCAAACGTCCTCTTGCAGATGCGGCTTTTAAGAAGAATGCTGTTCCAGGTAATAAAACCGCAACCGTTCCAGCCTTCGCCATATCACGTATCCCTTGATCAGATGCGACTAATAAATGCTCTGCAGAAATAGCCCCCACCTCTGCGGCTAACTCTGCTCCTTCATACGGTTCAATTTCATCTGCATGAATTTTAGGGATTAAGCCATGCTCTTTACCAGCCAATAAAATTTTGCGTGATTGTTCTGGATTGAAAACACCCTTTTCACAAAAGACATCATTGAATTCTGCAAGCTTTCCTTCTACCACTTTTGGGATCATTTCATGAACAATTAAATCCACATATGCATCCGGATTTTCTTTATATTCGGATGGAATGGCATGAGCTCCCATAAAAGTGCTGACCACATCGATAACATGATTTTCTTGCAATTTCTTCGCAACTTGCAGCTGTTTTTCTTCGGTCTCCCAATCTAAACCGTAGCCACTTTTCGCTTCTACTGTTGTTATACCGTGTCTCAGGAAATCGTTGAGATGCTCATATGTCTTTTCATATAAATGCTCAAATGATGATTCACGCGTTTTTTTCGTCGTTGCATGAATGCCACCTCCCGCATTCATAATCTCCATATAGGTTGCACCATTTAAGCGCATTTGGAATTCATTTTCACGAGTACCACCAAATACTAAATGTGTGTGCGCATCAACTAAGCCTGGCATAACCACTTTTCCGGTAGCATCAATAACTTCTGCTTGTGCTATCAAATCTTCATATTGTTCTTGAAGAGTTTCTTTCGAGCCTACTGCAACAATTCGATCGCCTTCTATTAATACACTACCGTTTTCGATAATATGGAGCTCGCTCATTTCTTTTCCTGTTCTTGCAGTTTGACTAGTAGATTTTAGTGTAATTACTTGATTTGCATTTGTTATAAGTAAAGTCATGTATCATCATCCTTTTGTTTTTAACATTGGCATCTGAACATTCTTTTCCTGTGCCGTTTTAATCGCGATATCATAGCCTGCATCTGCATGACGCACAATGCCCATACCAGGATCTGATATTAATACGCGATTAATTTTATCTGCCGCCATTTCTGTACCATCTGCAACGAGTACTTGACCAGCATGTTGGGAGTAGCCCATACCTACACCGCCACCATGATGGACGCTTACCCAGCTTGCACCACCTGCTGTATTCACTAATGCATTCAAAATCGGCCAATCAGAAACTGCATCCGAACCATCCTTCATCCCTTCCGTTTCACGGTTAGGAGATGCAACAGAGCCAGAGTCTAAATGATCACGCCCAAAAACTATTGGCGCTTTTAGTTCACCTGAAGCGACCATTTCATTTACTTTTAAAGCAAAACGGTGACGATCACCATATCCAAGCCAACAAATACGTGCAGGAAGCCCTTGCCACTTCACCATTTTTTGCGCCATATTAATCCAGTTCACTAGCCCTTCATCATCTGCAAACATTTCTTTTGCCAGTGCATCTGTTTTATAAATATCCTCTGGATCACCTGATAGTGCAGCCCAACGGAATGGTCCTTTTCCTTCACAGAATAATGGACGTATATAAGCAGGTACAAATCCAGGGAAATCAAAAGCATTTTTAACGCCCATTTCTTGCGCATACTTACGGATGTTGTTTCCATAGTCAAATACCTCTGCACCTGATGTTTGGAAATCAAGCATTGCCTGCACATGGTCTGCCATTGCTTGTTTAGACTTTTGCTCATATAATTTCGGATCGTCTTTGCGTAATTGCAGTGCTTCTGCAAGTGACATATGATTTGGTATATATCCGTTTAATGGATCATGTGCACTTGTTTGATCCGTTACGAAATCTGGTACAATGCCTCTTTCATAAATTTCTCGATACACATCTGCACAGTTTCCAACAAGTCCAATAGATGCGGGTTCTTTTTTATCCTGGAGCGCTTTTGCCAACTCTAATGCTTCGTCTAGATCTTCTACTAAATAGTCGCAATAGCCTTCTTTTATTTTTCGTTCAATGCGTTTTTTATCTACTTCTACTACTAGAATAACTGCCCCCGCCATTTTGCCTGCTAATGGTTGAGCACCACTCATGCCTCCCATACCGCCAGTCAAAATCAACTTCCCACGTAAATCTGCGTTGCCAAACACTTTCTTACCAGCTTCTACAAAGCTCAAATAAGTACCTTGCAATATACCTTGAGCACCAATGTAAATCCAGCTACCAGCGGTCATCTGTCCATACATCATTAAATCCTTATCTTCTAATTCATAAAAATGCTCCCAGTTTGCCCATGCAGGCACTAAATTTGAGTTTGCTATTAACACTCTAGGAGAATGCTCATACGTGCGGAATACTGCGACAGGCTTACCTGATTGCACTATTAATGTTTCATCATTTTCCAACGTTTTCAATGACTCAATAATTTGTGCGTAGCTCTCCCAGTTACGAGCTGCCTTCCCAATCCCCCCATAAACAACAAGCTCATCAGGATTTTCTGCTACCTCAGGATCTAAGTTGTTCATAAGCATTCGCATTGCTGCCTCTTGCGTCCACCCCTTACACGATAACTGACTTCCAGTTGGTGCTTTAATATTCTGTAATACGTTTTCCACATCCATCACTCCCTTTTTATAATTGTAAAATTCTAAAAATAATAAGTATATGGATTAAAGATATAAAAAAGAGGAATTTCTTTATATTACATGGAATTATATTAATTGAAATGAGTAATTATATTAAATTTATTATCCATTGTTAATAAATCGAAATAAAAGACAGGTGTTGAACAATATGAAGCTATTAATAATCGATCGTGACCAAACCGAACGAATGGGAATTCATTGGTATATCAAAAGATATCAATTAGACATTTTATCTGTTTTCGAGGCAGGAACTATTGCTGAGGCTATAAAGTGGATAGAAAAAGAGAATCCAGAGATTATTTTACTGGAGATTGAGTTACTAGCTCAGGATGAGGCAAATGAATTGAAGAAGGTTCTAACACTTCATTCTCATCATCTCATCACCATGACAGCAGAGCCGCTATTTAAAAATGCACTAGAGGCACTTTCTTTACGTGCACTTACACTACTTGTTAAACCACTTGATTTAGATTTGTTAAAGCAATACCTAACATATGCAACGAGGCAGGTTTTAAACGAAAGTGGAAAAATGCTTCCACTTGGTGAGCAGAATTCGGTGTACCGAGCGTTATTCTTAGAGGAAACCTCTATACAATTAGAGGAATTTAATTTCTGCCTAATGATTGAAACAGAGTTTTTGGAGCAAAATGAGTTACTTTTTCATTGGTTGCAATCACAAAAGCACTTTAAATTCTATGCTTTATCAAAGAGAGTAGTAGGGTTTTCCAATGATGAGTCGATGGAGGAGCTATTAAAAAAAGCAAAATCAATCATTCGAGAATGGGCAAATACGTACAACGCAAATTTAAATATTGCCATCTATGATTTGCCAAATCAATCCGTTAAAACGATGTATAACGCATTGAGAGAATCTTTAAATTTACGATTCCAAAACGGTTTCTCTCAGATTTTTTTAGTAAGTCAACATCTAACCTATACAAATTTTGATCCCTTTTTAACGATTGAACAGCAGCGCCTTTGGATCAATAGCCTCGAGCAAAATGATGTGCAAATGATTAAACAATTTTTATATAACATTTCCACGATAGATGCGTATTATCAGCCAGATACTATTCGTATCCATTTAACAAGCATACTCGCTCAAGTAAGACGTTTCATGCTCAAATACCAGATGGAAAAGAAGATAGATTTGGAGCAAAAATATAATCGTCTATTTGATATTATTTTAAATCACCCGGTACTCTACACGATCATCCAAGAATTCGTCCTCTTCTGCCAAGATGTGATGAACCAAGCAATTCTGCAAAAAGAAAAAGGCCAGTTTGACTACGTGAATGCTGCTCTAGACTATATTGATGTTTACTATACAGATAACAAGTTAAATCTAAAAACAATGGCAGAATTCTTAGGCATTAGCGCCAGCTATTTAAGTATGCTTTTTTCAAAAACAAAAGGCATTACCTTTAAACAGTATGTCAATAAAAAACGGCTTTCCCATGCAAGTCAGCTTTTATTGGAAACGAACCTATCCGTCAGTGAAATCGCATCTACCACTGGTTTTAATGACGCGAATTATTTCTCCAAAGTATTTAAGTTGAAATATGATTGTAGCCCCTTATCCTATCGTCAGCAGATAAAACTAAGGTGACCCATTAGATCGGTGCAAACCGACTTTGTAGGTCACCTTAATATCATCGCTCACCTATAAAAATAATAAAAAAAGCTACTATAATCAGAAGAGAACCTAACCATTCATAGTAGTATACTTTCTGATCTCGATTTAACAACCACTCTTCAAACCCCGTTTTATCTTGATAAAACCTTTTTAATGATGAACACAGTTTTATATGTAAAATTTTACACACTTAAAATTCTTTGACATTTGTTATAATGTTTTATTGGTTAAATAAACGAAGAACTTTAAAGGCGGTATTTTAAACATGACAAGCGAAATTACAACAGGGACAACTTATGGATATGCGAGAGTAAGCATAGTTCAACAAGATTTAGGATTGCAGGTGGAGGCACTAACTAAAGCAGGTGTAGATCCTAAAAATATCTATTCGGAAAAAATGAGTGGGAAAGACGCTAAAAATCGCACGGAATGGAATAGACTAAAGGACCGTCTTGTAACTGGTGATTTAGTAGTTGTTCATAAATTAGACCGTCTAGGTCGTTCTATGGTTGATGTTATGTCAATCGTTGAATACTTCAAAGAAAAAGGAATTTACTTAGTAGTTCTTGATGCGGGTATTGATACTAGAAATACTGGTGAGGACAATTTAGGTGGTCAAATGACTAAAGCACTTATGACTATGCTTTCTTTAATGGCAGAAATGGAACGTACTTTTATAATTGAAAGGACTAAACCTGCAATTGAAGAGGCGAAGAAAAATGGTGTAAAATTTGGTCGTCCTAGCGTTAATAAAAAGATTTATGAAAAAGCCGTAAAGGAATTTATAAAGGCAGACGGAAAAATCACTGTTGCTCAACTTATAGAAGAATACGGAAAAGATGCGAATGGTAAAGACATTCTAACTCAAGCAACTTTCTTTAGACGATTAAAGGAGTATAAAGAGAGAGAAGGTTTAATTTAAAGACCAGCCACTATTCTGCGGTTTTGTTTATAGACTGGATATTCGTATATCCAGTCCTCTTTTTTATGTATGTTTCTACCCTCATTATATATAAAGTCCACACTACCTAGTTCACTAAAATACTTAGAATCGCCGGTAATATTAAAAGAAAAACTACACTAAATAAAAGTATTTGAGACACTGTTTTCGGCAACTTTTTTCTACCTGCTCCTTTATACCATCCGCTAAATTGCAATTTATTTCTATAAAGCACGAAAATCAAAAGAAAAATAGCCAAAAAGACCAACCAACCATATTTTTCAGTATCAATGCCCATTTCAACATAAATAGATTCAAAAAAATAACCTAGAATGCCACCGATGATAAAAAATATGAAAATAATTCGTACTAGCTCTAATAATGTCCTAATACCATTCCTCTCCTCCCCCTCTATTATGTAAACTTTACCACTTTTTACACTTGAGTACCAAATTGAAAAAGTTTTTTCCTAATCTATACATTATATCTACTTTAATGAGCAAAATAAGGTATAGGTCGAATCAAATTGGAGGGAAAGTAGCTTGAAACATGATGTAAACCCGAAAAATGAAAAACAGTTCAATGATCAAGGTGCAATGAATAATAATTTAGATGCTGCAACGATACAAATGAATCCTGATATCGCCAAACAACATATTAAACCTAAAGTAGAAAGACCAACGACAGATAAAACCGATAATACAAAAATGCTTTAATTCAAAAAGGCAACAACCACCCAAAGTGGTGTTGCCTTTACTATTATTATTCCTATTGTATATTTTTAGACTATAGGAACTTCTGGATATTCCATTTTGAACTCTAACAAAACCTTTTCATCATAAAATCTTGCAATTTCTCTCTCTTTTAGAAAAGCTCTTGCAATTACAGGGGGAGCAACCTCAGTTACAGGATAATACGTTGGCATAATTTTTGATATACGTTTGTATGAAACTTTACATAATCTCCGTGTTTCTTCCACATCTTGTTGATACCAGCCTTTAAACACGTATTCATAGCCACCCAAATCACTTTTTACATGGGCAAACAAAGCTAGTTCGTGGCGTAACTCATGAATACGTCTTTCTACATAAGCCTGATTTGTTTCAGGATCTACATGAAACTCTGTAAATCGCTCTTCATCCGCATCTAACTGATTGTTCCAAGAACCATTCGGATAAAATTTCAAAGCCTTAATATCGATTTCTGGTTGGAATTTATGTCCCGTGCCGCTACCTTGAAAGCCTTTATAACCAGCTCCAAAACAATTACAGCAATCGCTTACTGTTTTGAATACCGGGTGATTATCCGCATTTATGTAACCCTTTTTTATGTATTCTGTTGGATTATATTCTGAGAGAAGATTCCATGCAATAAATTTTTCCTTCACAATTCGATTATTAATCTCAGAGACAATTAAATCTACTTGCTTATTAACTTCTTCTATATTATCCGACACTGTAACCCTGTAAACAGTGCAATCTAAGGCCTGGACAATATCATTTTGTCTTATCTGATCACGTATCAGCATATCCTCCGTAAAATGATAAGGCTCATCAATCTCTACTATCAAATCAAATTGCGGAAAATATATGTCCGCCAATGCATATTGCTTTGTTTTTAAATCTCTAACAATATATTGCTGTGTAATCATCTTCACATCAATATTATTTAGCTGATGCCAGATCCTAGAAACAACATAGTTCTCATCATTCTTTTTATTTGTTTTCGCAAATTGTTTTTTAATGAACGCATACTTATCCAATATCAAAATAAAACCCAACCTTCCAAAATATTTGCAAAGAAAGTAAGCAAATGAATTAAAAATTTCTCAATTTCTAATTAATTCTAACACCTGGAGTTCACTTTAAATGTTGGGTATAATTTCCTTCAAAATGAATAACTACGGTTCCTCTCATTTTTGTATTCTTTATACTAGCAATCTATAATTAATAATAAAAAGATGCCTGGAGGAAAACGATTTGAAAAAAACAGCGCTTTTAATCATTGATGTTCAAAATGAAATGTTTTTAGAAGAAAATCCGGTATATAATTCGACCAAACTCATTATCAAGCTTAAGCACCTTTTAGAAAATGCACGATCCAATCATATTCCCGTCTTTTATATCCAGCATAATGATTCCTATCTAGCAGAAGGATCCAACGAGTGGGAAATACACCCAGAAATTAAACCAGATATTACAGATATCATCATTCAAAAGACAACACCAGATTCCTTTTATAAAACGAACTTACAAGAAGAACTTCAAAAACAACAGATTGAACATTTAGTCCTTGCTGGAATTCAATCGGAAATTTGCGTAGACACCTCTTGCCGAAATGCCTATAGTTTAGGCTATGACATCACGCTAGTCACAGATGCGCACAGTACCTGGGACTCAGAACAATTGACTGCAAAACAAATCATCCACCACCACAACCAAGTATTACGTTGGTTTGCTGATACGAAGGAAACAAAAGACGTAGCTTTTTCTTAATTCTAAAAGCTCTTTTCTTTGTGAAGATGCCATTGGCAAGCTATGTAACGATTTATTGGTATAATATAAAGGAATGATTGAGAATGCAGAAAAGATAAATCGAATAAATGAAAGAGAGTGGAATGAAAATTATGTTAAAAACTACAGTATTCGAAGAACTAAAACGTGCGATGAAAGAAAAAGACGTGCTCTCAAAAGGAGTAATGACGCTTTTAAAATCAGCACTAGATACAGCTGAGAAGGAAAAAGGTTCAAGCCTAACTCCAGAAGAAGAAATCGCTATTGTAAATCGTGAAATTAAACAGACAAATCAAGCATTAGAAGGCGCGCAGAATGCGAAACGTGACGACCTAATAGAAAAAGAAGAAGCGAAATTAGTTCTATTAAAAAAATTCTTACCGAAACAATTAAGTGAAGAAGAGATTGTAGCGCTCCTAACAGAAGCAGGTGTTACAAAAGGGATGAACATGGGTGACGCAATAAAAATTGCAAAACCGTTACTTGCTGGTAAAGCAGACGGTTCAATCATGTCTAAAGTAGTAAAAAGTATGATCTAATTACACAAGCTGCCTTTCAGTTTCTGGGTCGCTTTGGACTGCTTGTCTGCTATACCTTTACAGATTAAATGAAAAAGAGGACGAAGTGACCTTGTCACTTCGCCCTCTTTTTCTTTCCAGTAATCTTATGGCTGACGTTTGTCCGCCGCTCCCCTGAAACCTGAGATCTTATGCTAATGGTTTTGGGAATGAATGAGAAGATAACTTCTTTATATTGAATGTAAGCTGCCGAAGATGCAATTTCGGCAGCTCTTTTACTTCTTCAAGAATGCAACCCTTAAAATCTCTCTGATATTCTATTCTGCTACGAAGAGATAGTATTTTGAAAAAAAGATATGATAGATTCAAATAGAAAAAGTTCAGGAGGCAAATTAATGCCAGTATACAACAAACTAGTCCGAGATTTAATCCCACAAGTCATTGAAAAATCCGGAAGCAAGTTCACCACTCGCATCCTAGATCCATCTGAACACCTAACAGAGATCAAAAATAAATTATCTGAAGAAGTAAAAGAATTCCAAGAAACAATGAATCGACAAGATGCACTAGAAGAACTAGCGGATATCTTGGAACTAATCCATGCAGCCCTCCCTATTCATGATGCAACATTTGAAGAACTAGAAAAAATCCGACTAGCCAAGAAACAAAAACGCGGCGGATTTAAGGAGGGGGTTTATTTAATAGAGGTTCAGGATGAATAAGTTACGACTTATTACTTCCAACCTTATTCAAAACTTAACAAAGCTTTACTTGTTGCTTCTTTTACTAACTCAGCCCCTTGCTCCGCACCAACACTTAAGACCGATTCTGTCAAGGTGGTTTTCAATGTCCCTTTATCTATTTTCAATTAAGCCCCTCCTTTAAAGATGAGAAGGCACTTATATATAGAATTACTACACATAAATGCCTCTTCTTTAAGAAATAATCTCCGAATTCCTATTAATCTCATCAATCACAGTTAAAATTTGCTTTGCATCTATCATGTTATCTTTAAAAACCTCAATAATACTGCCAACTGTACGAAAAGGTTCTTGTTGTAAAACATGTTTTTCAAGCATACCGTTTTTTACAATATAATCGATAATCAGCTCAACAAATCGAGCTTGCTGGATATTTAGACGTTCTTCAGATAAAAATGCTGAGAAGGCTTCATTTGCTGCTTGACGATCTAAGCCAACAATTTTACGTACGAGCTTTGTAATTGATGTATCCCCAAAATCCTTTTCATACTGTTCTTTTGAACCCAATTCTTGCCACAATATTTGCTCCAGCATTTTTACATCTTGCTTTGTTAGTGGCTTGTTATTGCGAAGTTTATAAATGGTCAATTGATCTTGATGTTGTTTTAAGTAATGCTCTACTTTTTTGCGATAACTTTGTAAATCATTTACGTTTAGCATAGAGCCATTTTCAACGACATCAAGCACTTCGTCTTGGAAATTAGTAAAGTAAATTTTTTGTGTTTCACGTTCAATAAACTTAACTAGATCCCGAAGTGCCTCACGTACCTTTTCAAGATTGACAATAGTCGCGTGTTCCCAATATTCTTCTGTCCGTATTTCTTGAATGATATCTTTCTTTGCAACAACTTGTGGAATTGTGCCCAACTTGGATAGGGCCTCGGCTGTTTGCATTACACGCATTACGGGCTTTGTCGCATTCTTTGACTGTAACTTCGCAAGTTCAATTGTATACATCAATAAATCAAATCGTTTTGCTAATTCATCGTCTGTAAATGGCGTTATAAGTGGTGATACATGTTCTTTTACTTCATTTGTTTGAATAACGGAAAGTGATTGCCAATTCATTTTATTTTGATATTTATGCACATATTGAATATGTTGACGAACTCGGAAGTTTTCGTCATTTAACGCGTGAACATCTTTTAGCACATCTCCAATGACTTCTTCACGATATTCTACATATGGTTCCACTTGATATTGAATATCCTGTAACTCTCGTACCATATCTACTTTTGAATTAAATAATTTCTCTGTCAAACTCTTAGAAATCTTTACTTCCATGCCTTTTTCATTTGCTCGGAAGTACTCGAAATTCGCACAATAATCGAAAATTAAGAAATGTGTTTTATCCAATCCTAGTCCAAACAAATCCGGGCATAAACGAGTGCCACGCCCTATCATTTGCCAAAATTTCGTTTTCGAGCGTACTTTTTTGAAAAATGCTAAATTTACAACCTCTGGCACGTCAATCCCTGTATCTAACATATCAACCGAGATTGCAATTTGCGGCATTTTCTTTGTATTGGAGAAGTCGTCAATTAATGACTGGTAATAGTTCACACTATAATCAATCACCTCAGCGTAACTTCCTCCTAATTCTGGAAATAACTTATCAAAACGCTCTTTAATAGCTAAAGCATGTAGATGGTTTTTAGCAAATAAAATCGTTTTACCTAATCTATCCCCACCCTCTACACGAACACCCTTCTCCATTAAATCTCTAAGCACCTGGTCAATTGTATTAGCATTAAACAGCCATTTATTCAATGCATTACTATCAATGTCTTTTACATTTGGCTCATCTTCAAACGTGTCATCAAATTCAACTTTTTCCTCGTCAGATAAGTCATCATAATGAATACCCTCTTCAAGGAATTTCATTTTCGTTTCAATCGTACGGTAATCCACTAAATAACCATCTTCAACAGCTTTACTTAACTCATAGGCATAAGTCGGCACACCATTTTCAAGATCAAAAATCGTATATGTGTTTTTATCAATTTCATCTTTTGGCGTTGCCGTTAAACCAATTAAAATGCCGTCAAAGTAATCAAAAATACTACTATACTTTTGATAAATACTGCGATGCGACTCATCAATGATAATTAAATCAAAATGACCGACTGTAAATAATTTACGACCATCTTTTCGCTTCGTCTCATCAATGGCATTCATCATCGTAGGATACGTTGAAAATACCATACGACTTTCTTCTGGGTTTGCTTTATTTTCAAGTAAGTTACAAATCGATAAATTCGGCATGAGTGTATTAAAGTTCCGATATGCTTGTTTTAAAAGAGACGTACGATCTGCTAAAAATAAAATGTTTTTTGCCCAGTTATGTTTTGTTAGGACATCTACTATTGAAATCGCTGTGCGTGTTTTCCCACTTCCTGTTGCCATCACAAGCAATGTCTTACGCTGATTGCGACTTAAAGCATCACAAATTGCTAGAATCGATTCTTTTTGATAATAACGATTGGTAATGGCATCATTAATCTCTACATCCACTAGTGGCTTTTTCAACTGACGTCGATCTACTAATAATTGAAGCTCTTCTTTATCATAAAAGCCCGACGTTTTACGTGAAGGGTAATGATCATGCCAAATGTACGTTTCATAACCATTTGTATAAAAGATAACGGGACGTTGCCCTGTCATTTGCTCTAAGCAATCCGCATATAATTTCGCTTGCTGACGCCCGATTTTCGGATCTTTTGACGTACGTTTTGCTTCGACAACTGCTAGTGGTTTACCATTTTCACCATATAAAACATAATCCACAAAACCTTCTTCAGCGTTGTTCGGCATACCTTCTACCCGTATTTCACGAAATACATCTTTATTAAATTCCCAACCAGCTAGCTTTAAATCTAAATCAATATATTTTTGGCGTGTATCAAATTCCGAGAACTCGTCCACTTTAAAATCATAGCTTTTCGAATGCTCTTCACGCTTGAGAGTCAGCTCCATGCGTAATTTTTCATTTTCTTTCCGCATTTCTTCTAAACTGCGGTCCTTTGAGCTCATTTGTTCATACAAATCTTGTAGCTCTTCAGGTCGCTCACGTATTTGTTCATTCGTGTGGAGAATAGCCTCATCAAAGTCCGGAGCTGTGTATTCATCTGCATAACAATAATCAATCCATGAAATAAATTGATGTAAGTGATGCAAAGATAAAACAGCTTCATCACGTGAAATCGCTGCATTTGTATGTACGGCTGTATTGCCCAATTTCACAACATACTTCATCATCGGTAACAATTCTTCATCAATAATACCAAGAAAATGACGATCATGTATTAAACTCGACAAATTATCTTGATAGGGAACTTTCACATCATTATCAAACTGATACACCCATTTCACCGCAAGCTCAAGAGCACGACGTGTCAAAATTGCACATGTAGCAGGACTTACAAGCATAGCATTTTCAGCTTCTAAACAAGCTGTCGAGAAACTCTTAAATTGTTCTTTTGACTGTAAAAAGCTAAAGTTCTTCACATCCATCCCCCCTTTATACATGTTTACATTGCGTCTGTTCCTGAAAAATCTCCCCTTTGAAGGCTCTTTGAAGCAATGAATCAAAGAGATTATTTAATTCATTTAAACTTTTTTCCATAGAATACTTTTTGGCATCAATCTTCTTCTTAAAATTAACAAATTCTTTTTGTCTGTCTAAAAGAGGGACTATGATAGCAAGATTCTTTAACCCTTTTGTATTAATATTATATTGTCCGGCTGAAGTACTCGCCATTTTTAATACTTCTCGTCTACCATAATCAGTGTTTAAATAGTAAACAATAAAATCTGGATGAACTACATTTATATCTATTTTTGCTCTTATTAAATATGAAGCATAAACATATCCTTGTTGTTTTTCTGTAACCTTTGCACATCGACCTACATAATTAGGGTTACCATTAGAACGAACAAATAAAAGGTCATTAGTTTGCAATTTTAAAGATTCATAAGTTTTTTCTTCAAAATGACATCTTTTTAAATCATTTTCATCAATGATACCATCTGAAATATTTGGTATCCTTAAAACTGGGACTCCTTCATTTCCAGATTTCTCCGAAGTACCATACTTCAAATCTAAAATAGCAGATTCAAAAGGCATTTTTTCACCTCTTAAATCCGAGAAAAACATCTTTAAAAACACACTTTGTGTCAATTCGTCTAATGCTGTGATTTGGGATTGGCGTTTAGCAATTAATCCCTCACTCAATTTCAATGTTTGAACTATTTTTCTTTGAACCTCTATTTTAGGTAGGGTAATTACAGTTTCTTTTATATCTTTTACTGATAGATGTTTAACAGTCACAAATGCAGTGCGATCTTCAATTTTTTTCAAAATGGTTGGCAATAAGTAAAGTAAATATTCGGTTTCTAAATCCTCATGGGAACTAGATATTTTACATACTCGTTGATTTAAAAGACCTCTTTCTGCCTCCCACTGCTTTATTTTAAATTCACCATCCATTGTAATTAATAAGTCACCTGAATTAATCACATATTGCTCTTGATATTCTCCACTATAATAAGTTTTTAATGTCCCAGAAGATACGTCTCTTATTCTTATTATAGGCATTCCTATTTTTTCATCATTAAATAAATTGGATTTAAATGCATATCCTGATAAAATCTCTACATATTCACCAAGTTTTATTTTAGAGATCATCTTACTTTCCTCCCAATAACTCTTTTAACACTTTTAAATCAGCAATTATTTGTTGTTCCATTTCTTCAACTTTTTCAATCAAAATATGAGGACTTTCAAACTCTACTTCCTCATACTCAATTTCTTTATATTTATTTATCGATAAATCATAGTCATTCCCACGAATTTCATCGGCCGGTACGAAGAAGGATTGTTCTGTGCGTTTACGTTTGTGCTCATCTTGAAGATTGCTATAGCGTTCTATTATATCTGAAATGTCGTTCGCTTCAATTTTCGCACGTTTATCATCTAGTGACAGTCCGTCTGCTTTCATATCATAGAACCACACATTATCTGTTCCACCTGCACCCGTTTTCGTGAAAATCATAATCGCCGTTGAAACCCCCGCATATGGCTTGAATACACCACTTGGCATGGAAATTATGGCTTCGAGTTTGTTGTTATCAATAATTTCCTTGCGAATTGCTTTATGTGCAGTGGAACTACCGAATAATACGCCATCAGGTACGATAACAGCAGCTCTCCCACCTGGTTTTAAAATACGCAAGAAAAGTGATAAGAATAGAAGCTCTGTTTTCTTTGTTTTTGCAACTGTTAGTAAATCATTTGAAACGGCTTCGTAATCAAGAGAACCTTTAAATGGTGGATTGGCCAACACTAATGTGTAGGTTTCTTTTTCTTTATTGTCTTCTGATAGTGAGTCTCGATACGAGATGTTCGGGCTATCCACACCATGGAGCATCATGTTCATAGCTCCGATTCGTAACATCGTTGAGTCCATATCGTTTCCGTAGAACATATCATTATGAAAATGTTCTTTTAAACCTTGAACAAGAAATAAATCATTATGATTTTCACGTAAATACTCACTTGCTGCTACTAGGAAGCCAGCTGTCCCCATGGCTGGATCTATAATTTTATCTTCTGGTGTAGGCTTCATTAGTTCCACGATCATTTTAATGATATGGCGTGGTGTACGGAATTGTCCGTTTGTACCTGATGTTGCGATTTTGGATAATAGATACTCATATACATCCCCTTGTGTATCTCGGTCTTTCATTGGAATGTTATCAAGGGCTGATACGACTTTTTGTAATGTTGATGGCTTATTAATTTGGAATATTGCATCTTTCATATATGTTGAGAATGCCGAATCTTCTTTCCCACCTAATGTTTTAATGAATGGGAAAATTTCTTGTACCATGACGTTGTACATTTCCTCTGCACTGCCAAGTTGTTTAAATTGGTGCCAGCGTATATATTGCTTATCTTTAGGGAATAAACTTTCATGGGCCAAGCCAAGAAATTCTGCTTCCTGTTCTTTTGTTAATTCAGCATCATCTATACCTTTCATAAATAGAAAATATGTTAATTGTTCAATATTTGTTAATGGATTTGTACTGCCTTCTGTCCATAAAGTTGTCCAAATACTGTCGATTTTATTTTTAATTTCACCTGTAATCATGTAATGTTGCCTCCTAATTTTTTAGGGATAAATATTTATACATCTAGCCATATATATATCCCTATCTTATTTATTGTAACAAATTACATTAAATGTAGGGTGTCTGTTTATTCACTAATTGTGAACGTTGTTTTAAGACCCATGGCATTATATTTCGCTCTTGCTTTTTGAACGTTATAATTAACATAAATTGTATCGGCGAATACACATAGTGTTCCCTGTTGCCAAACTTCTTTATAAAGTTCTAGGCTGGAATTACCAATTCACTTTACCTAGTATTTAACCTCTACATCTTTTCATAGTCTATTTGTTTCTTATACTCTACTGTTGTTTTTAAAATAATCATTTTCCAATTATTAAAATCATGATTTCATTCACCCATATAATGTTCTCCTAATAGATAAATTGGGTTGATTATATACACCTTTGAAAGATATCAATTTTTATAGGCAATCTCATACATATAAGTACTAGCACAAATCTGGTCTTAATTTTTTGACACATGTTATGATTAAAATACTTAAAACGTTTAAAGGGGTAGTTGGAAATGTGTTTGGTGAATTTTCATTTTCAGGAGCATCCGGTTTATAAATTGATTGTTGTAGCAAATCGCGATGAGTTTTATGAGCGACCAACTGCGGCTGCTGGTTTTTGGAAGGATTATCCGGGTATTTTGGCTGGGCGTGATTTGGTGCATATGGGTACATGGCTTGGGGTGACAAGAGACGGTCGTTTTGCGGCGTTAACGAATTATCGAGATCCTAATGAAGCAAAAGGTCGTTTTTCACGAGGGGATATTGTGCGTGATTTTTTAGCTAATGGTGAGGCTTCCGTTGATTTTATTCAAACGCTTGCGAAAAACAAAGGTAAATATGGGGGCTTTAATGTAGTTGTAGGTGACGGCAATCATTTATTTCACTACAACAATATATTAAATGAAATGAATGAAATTCCACCTGGCACGCATAGCTTGAGTAATCATACTTTGAATACTCCTTGGCCGAAGGTTGCAATAGGCAAGAAACAACTAGGTGATTATGTTCGTTCCTGTCCAGGTGAGGTACAGATCGATTCATTGTTCGATATAATTTCTGACCAGACAATAGCGGAAGATCAACATCTACCCAATACTGGTGTTGGTTTAGAGATGGAGAGATTGCTGTCTCCTCTGTTTATAAAAAGTCCTAACTATGGCACTCGTTCATCGACTGTTTTACTTATGGATAAAGAGAATCATGTTACTTTTGTAGAACGAACTTTTCACGAAGGAGTATTCCAAACGGAAAAACGATTTGAATTTACAATTTAATTAAATAAAAAGAAAAGAGTGGCCGAAATTATATTTTCGGCCACTTACTTTCTGACTAGAATAAGTTCGATTCCTTCATTCCCCAAAATCAAATTACTATGTACACGAAGGTTGCAGTGGCGCGAAGGGCAAGCATTCGCTACAAGATTACCTATAAGAGAGAGTTGGAGTAAGTCTAACACGTCACTTACTTAACTCTCTTATCCTTTAGGTAACTATGTAGCAACGAGCAGTCCAAATCGCCACGGAAACCGTAGTCAACATCTGTTATTCAATGGTAACAACCGTATTCGTTTCAGCCGCTTCTATAATACCTAAAATGACTTTTAGAGAAGAGAGTGCATCATCCCCTGTGACAAGCGGAGTTTGATCCAGTCGAATACATTCGATAAAGGCATCTATCACACCACTATTTGTTTGATTGTTGTTTGTTTGGATGTTCTCTAGTTGATACTGTACCTTCTCCCCATCTTTTGTGATCACTTCTAATTGATATTGATCACTATGGTAGATTTTTAAAATACCCTTCTCACAATAGATGATGGTGCTGTTATCTTCTTCTCCGTAATACGTCCAAGAGAAAGCAGCAGTCCCTAATCGTCCTTTTTTCGTTCTTAAGCTACAGACGATGTTATCGCACACTTCTATCGGTTCGTTGTTTTCATTTACTTTGTCTAGTGCTCCTTGAAAAGCACTTACCTGATCGATTTCGTCATCTAATAAGTAATGCAATAAGTCCACTTTGTGGACTCCTAGATCGCCTGCAACACCAAGTCCAGAACGCTCCTTTTGAAAGAACCATGTGGAGTTTGATTTATTCACACCCCATTGTTCTGGGCCAGAGTGTCCAAATGTCGTTCTAAAAGTTAGCACTTTCCCAAGTTCTTCACTTTTTATGATTTCTTTCGCTTTTTGATGCGCGCGAGTAAATCGTTGGTTGTGATCTACCATAAATTTTTTCTCGGATTGCTTTTGGGCATCTACTATTTCTTTAGCATGCTCAATCGTAAGGGCTATTGGCTTTTCACATAAAACATGCTTTCCATTTAGTAATGCTTTTGTAGAAAATATATGATGATATTCATTCGAAGAACAATCGCTAATTACTTGGATAGTGGGATCGGTTAGCAATTCATCCACACTTTGCACTACAGTCCCATCGAACAGGCTTGCTAATGCTGCTGCACGTTCAGGATTTCGATCATAAAAAACGATCTCATCCACAAATGGATTCGCTCTATATTCAGGTGCATGCCGCAATTTTGTTATCGATCCACATCCAATAATGCCTACTTTTAACCCCATATGATCCCTCCTACTCTCTCTTTTGGAATACTACTGCAATAATAATGATTAAACCTTTTACAAACCCTTGCAGGTATGGGGAAACATTCATTAAATTCATCATGTTATTCAGAATACCTAAAATAAGCACTCCAAAAAGTGTTCCAATTATCTTACCTCGACCACCCGTCATTCTTGTACCACCTATAATAACCGCCGCAATCGCATCTAGTTCGTATTGAACTCCTGAACTTGAAGATGAAATAGAGTTTAAGCGGGATGTTTCAATGATCGCTGCAACACTAACTAATAAGCCAGCCAAACTATAGACACCGATTTTAATACGGTCCACACGAATCGCTGAAAGCAATGCTGCTTTTTCATTACTTCCAAGTGCGTACACATATCTTCCGAAGCGTGTCTTGTGCATTAACATATAAACCAGTGCGGTCATGACGAAGAAAATAATGACAGGATAATCAAATATCCATAAATCATTATTTGCGATAGCTGTAAATCCTTGCACTTCTCCTGAAACACTTCCACCTTCGGCAATATATAGTGCAATAGATCGCGCTGATGCCATCATTCCCAATGTGGCGATAAAGGAGGCAATCCTTCCTTTGGCAACCATTAATCCATTCAAGAATCCTGCAAAGGAACCTACGACTAATGCCGTGAAAATCCCAACAAGTATACTTCCTGTCGCATTTAATGCAAGAACCGTAATGACACCGACTAGTGCAAGCACAGATCCAACCGACAAGTCGATCCCACCAGAAAGCATAACGACCGTCATACCTAATGCAACAATTCCGATAATAGATACTTGCATGAGTATATTGAGCTGGTTGTTCATATCTAAAAATCTTGGACTCATAATAGATGATGCTATAAAAATAATAATGAAAGCTATTATGACGCTATATTCTGACCATAGCCATGTAAGACGACTTTTGGCATTTGACACTTGCGGACGATATTCTTTTACATTAATATTAGCCACTTGTTGCGACCTCCCTTTTCGAGCCAGTTGCATAATGCATAATTTCTTCTTCAGTTGCTTCTTCTCCGTTAAACCTTGCTGTTATTTCTCCTTGGTACATCACATTTATTGTATGACATAGCCTCATTACTTCAGGAGCCTCCGAAGACAATATAATTACCGATTTCCCTTGTTCGGCCAATGCAACGATTTGCTGATAAATCTCTTGCTTTGCCCCAACATCAATCCCTTGTGTCGGGTTATCAAATATGAGTATATCTGCACCTACTTCAAGCCATTTTGCAATGATTACTTTTTGTTGGTTACCACCACTTAACTTATCGATTGTGATACGAGGGTTGTGTACTTTGATATTCAGCAGTTCCTTATAATGTTGAAATTTATCTCGTTCGTCATTATCTTGGATAAAGCCAGATTTCTCAAAGTTTCCTATGGAAGATAAACTCATGTTATGAATCACGCTTAAATCTTTAATAATTGCATTTTCTTTTCGATCCTTTGGAACAAGACCTATACCTGCCTTTACGGCTTTTCGGGGGTGATCTATTTTTACTAACTGATTATGGATCTTTATCTCACCAGTGTATTTTTTTCGATATCCGAATATGCTTTCAAAAAGCTCTGTCCTACCGTCTCCAGCTAGTCCAGTAAAACCTACAATCTCCCCTTTTTTCACCTGAAAATGAATGTCTTTAAACAAACCTTGACTTGTTAAGTTGTTCACTTCTAGCAATGTTGGGCCAAATGAATGTTCCTGTATAAATCTATTTTGAGAAATAGATTTACCAACCATTAGCTTGGTGATTGTATCCAAGTCTTCCTGTTCTATATCGCCAGTCTTAATCATTTCTCCGTCACGTAATACGGTATAACGGTCACATACCTCTTTAATTTCCTTTAGTTTATGGGATATATAAATAATCGAGATGCCTGATTTCTTTAAGTTCTTCATTAATTCAAATAAACGGTTTACTTCATGTTCTGCTAATGAGGTTGTAGGTTCATCCATAATGATAAGCGTGGATTTATGAAGCAGTGCCTTGGATATTTCTATTAGTTGTTTATAGGAAGTTGCTAAATTTCGAACGTATTCTTTCGGATTGATGTCTACTCCAAGCTTCGATAAGATTTCATGAGTTTGTTGACACATCTCTTCTACTTTTAAAAAGCCTACTTTGTTTCGAAGTTCTGATCCTAAAAACATATTCTCATAGACTTTGAGGTCAGAAACCATGTTTAGTTCTTGATGGATAAAGCTAATCCCTTGTTCTTGAGATACTCTTGGATTAGCCATTCTGACTTCTTGACCGTTTATGTAGATAGTACCGCTATTCGGTTGATGGACTCCCCCTAAAATATTCATCAATGTGGATTTTCCGGCACCATTTTCACCTAACAATGCATGAATCTCACCTTTTTCAATCTGAAGAGACACATTCTTTACAACTGGTACACCATTAAATGACTTGTTCATGTTCTCCATTTTTATAAAAGGATTTTCAGTCATGTTATTTATCACTCCTTATATAGGAAAAGAGGAAATACAACAACTGTTTACACAACCATTGTATTTCCTGTTATTCATTTAAAATTTAGATTCCGGATCATAGTACTCATCCACGTTTTCTTTTGTTACTTGAGTAGCTTCTTTTACGACCATTGATTCTTCTGGTTCATTGCCTTTAGCGATATCCGCCGCAATTTTCACTGCGTCTTCTACCATCGTTGGTGAGTAAAGGAAAGTAGCTGTCATAAGACCGTCTGCTTTGATATCCTCAAACACCGCTTTACCACCGCCAGCACCTGTTACAAATTGAATGTCTGTACGATTAGCTTCTTTAATAGCTTGTAGTACACCAAGCGCCATTCCATCATCTTGTGTAAACACAGCATCTATTTGCGGATGTGCTTGTAAAATGTTTTGCATCACTTCTAATGATTTTTCAGTAGAGAAGTCACCACTTTGTGAAGCAATAATTTCCATTCCTTCTGCATTTTCCATCGCTTCTTTAAAACCTGATCCGCGTTGTTCTGTAACTGAACTTGGTGGTCCGGAAATTTCCACTACCTTACCTTTTCCATTTAATTTTTCCACAAAGTATTTACCAGCATTTACTCCGATCCCTTCATTGTCCCCTTTGACAACAACTGTAGCCGCATCATTTTCAAGCTCACGGTCCACAATGACTAAAGGAATTCCAGCATCCTTTATTTTTTGTCCCACTGGTGAAAGTGCCGCAGACTCAATTGGAAGCATAACGATAACGTCCACACCTTGTGCGATTAAATCGTCTACATCGTTTGCTTGTTTGTTTGGATCAGCGGCATTTGTCATCACATATTCAATGCCATCGCTTTCTTTAAGAGCTTTTGCTTGCTTTTCCGCACTATCAATTAGTGCTCCCATCCACCCATGTGTTGCTGAAGGTAAAGAAATACCGATTTTTAACGTATCATCTTCTTTTCCATCTGCAGTATTCGTATCATCACTACAAGCTGCCATCATAAAGACTGTTACTAAAGATAAACATAAGATTAGAAATTTCTTCAACACAATTCCCCCTTGAATTTAGTGAATGCTCCCCTTTTTTGTAATCGATTACATCAGCAACTAAGGGCAACGCTCTATTATTAATCCCTTTTAATAACAGAGCGCTGATCTTAGTTGTTTATCCTCATGTAGATTCCCGAATGACTAATTCATGGTTCAATATGACATTATCCACTTCATTTCCTCTGATCTTATCGATTAACATTTCCGCCGCCACCGTACCCATCTTATACATAGGCTGAGCAATCGTTGTGAGCGTAGGGTTTGTCATATTCGAAAAATCAATTTTGTCAAAGCCTATTACCGCTATATCATTTGGTACATGTAATCCAGATGCATTTATTTCTTTTAGTGCCCCTATCGCCAAAAGGTCCGATACTGCAAATATCGCTGTTGGGCGATCGTGCATAGCCAGTATCTTTTTCATCGCCTGTTGTCCGTGCTCAAAGCCTAGATGTTTTGTATAAAGAATATAATCGTTGTTCAACGCTATACCATGTTCTTCTAATGCTCGTTGATATCCCATTTCCCTCTGTCTCGAATAAAGAAATTTATCATCCGAATTCATTAGGGCAATTTTTTTATGGCCGATTTGTATCAAATGCTTAACAGCGCGATAAGAGGCTTCTTCATTATCTATCGTCACATAAGGAATCCCGCTATCGACGTTATACTCACTACATTGAATAATGGAATACTTTTCTGCTAGCTCTTTTAATGTTTCGATATTAACTGCAGGGTCCATTGAAATAATTCCATCCGCCATCTTCTTTCTAACAAGGTCAAAGTAGATATTCTCTTTTTCCGGATTGGAATCTGTTTCACATAATAAGATATTGTAATTCTGACTAAGTGCAACGGTTTCAATCCCTTTAATAATTTCTAAATAGAACGGATTGGAAATGCTCGGGATCAATATTAAAAGAATTCTACTTTCTGAATTTCTTAAATTCCTCCCTAACATACTAGGTTCATAACTTAAATTCTTTATAGCTTCTTCTACTTTAATTCGTGTTTTTGACGATACTGTATTTTGTCCGTTGAGTACTCTGGATACTGTCGCTACAGATACCCCAGCTTGTTTAGCCACCTGTTGGATGTTTGTCATCTCTCTAAGTCTCACTTTCTATGATTTCATTGAAAGAAAAATGAAATCGTTTACATTTACATGTTATTATATTCCGAATTATGCGTCAATATATATTTTTTATTATAAAAATCTATTGATTTACTTGAAAGTTTTATATATGTTATTAATGTAACGGTTTACATTACTGTAAATTCTGATAACTAAGGGAGGTTGTTTTTATGAAACTAGGTGTTTTTACCGTACTCTTCTCTGATAAAAGTTTTGAAGACATGTTAAGCTATGTTTCCTCTAAAGGTATAGAAGCAATTGAATTGGGTACAGGAGGGTATCCTGGTGATGCTCACTGTAAAGTGGATGAACTTTTAAACGATGACAAGAAATTGCAGAGCTTTAAGCAAAAAATTAGCGACCACGGATTAATCATCAGTGCCCTAAGCTGTCATGCAAACCCACTCCATCCACAGAAAAAAATCGCAGATCCCGCTGATGAATTGTTTATAAAGACCATTCATCTAGCATCCAAACTGGGCGTTCCAGTAGTTAATACATTTTCAGGATGTCCAGGAGATCATGAAAATGCCCTTTATCCTAACTGGCCAGTAGCCCCTTGGCCACATGATTTCCAAGAAGTATTAAAATGGCAATGGGAAGAAAAACTGATTCCGTACTGGAAAGAAAAAAATGATTTAGCACAATCACTTAACGTAAAGATTGGATTAGAACTACATGGAGGATTCACTGTACATACTCCTGCTACACTATTGCGATTGAGAGAAGCCTGTGGTCCAATGATTGGTGCTAACCTTGACCCTAGTCATATGTGGTGGCAAGGTATTGATCCAATAGAAGCAATTAAAATACTTGGACGTGAGAATGCCATCCATCATTTCCATGCAAAAGACACAATTATCGATCAGCAAAACATGAACCGGAACGGTCTGACCGATATGACCGATTACGCGAATATGCGTGACCGTGCATGGTATTTTAGATCCGTTGGTTTTGGGCACGATCAAAAAACATGGGCAGACATTATTAGTATTCTACGACTTTATGGGTATGATTATGTTGTAAGTATCGAACATGAGGATGGATTAATGTCGATTGAAGAAGGTTTTACAAAAGCAGTCGAAAACTTAAAGCCGATTATTGTGAAGGATTCTATCAGTCAGATGTGGTGGACTTAGTAGTAAGTGGATAGAAACATTAAACTCCTCTCTTTTACGTATCAGAGAGGAGTTTAAATTTATGGCAATAAAGTCATTACTGCAAAGAAATGTAGTATGGACGCAGCAAGCACAAATATATGCCAGACAGCATGATGGTACGTAAACCCTCTCCATACATAAAAAATCGCACCAAGTGTATAAAGAACACCACCTACAGCCAGATAAATCATGCCTTCAGTCGATACGTTTGCCACTAGGGGTTTCCAAGCAAATACCATAAGCCAGCCCATCACAACGTATAACAACGTCGACGTATGCAAGAAGCGCTTTACAAAATAGGCTTTAAACACCGTACCTGCTATCGCAAGCCCCCATACAATCCCAAATAGCGTCCAACCAAGTGACCCTTTTACTGCAAGAAATAAAAAAGGAGTATACGTCCCTGCTATAAAAAAGTAAATGGACGAGTGATCCATTATCTCAAACACATCTTTCGCACGACCAGCTGGAAACCCATGGACAAGTGTAGAAGACGCATACAACAGCACCATCGTTGCTCCGAACAAGGTAAAACTTACCACATGCCACGCCGTCCCTTTTGACACAGAAGACACGATCAAAATGACAAGTGCAGCTATACTTAAAAGAGCCCCAATCCCGTGAATGATTGCATTGGCAATCTCCTCACGCTTCGAAAATATATGTGTATTACTCATCTTAGTTCATCTCCATCTAATGATTCATCTATTTCCTATGCTATCACTTTGTACCGATAAAAGCAGATACAAACTAGTTATTATTGAATATATTTTATAGGCTCAGAATTTTTTCTATCTGGACGTATTTTCTTTTATACGGTCAGAAACAATTCTATCCGGTCGTATTTTCTTTTATCCGGTCAAAAATATTTCTATCCGGTCGTATTTTCTTTTATACGGTCAGAAACAATTCTATCCGGTCGTATTTTCTTTTATCCGGTCAAAAATATTTCTATCCGGAAGTATTTCAATTAAAATGACAAAAAAAGAGACACTCTTTTCAGAGTGTCTCGAATTCACAGTTAAACATTTACTTCATTCCGAAGAATTAAAGTTTTACGATGTTAACTGCTTGTGGTCCACGTTGACCTTGTTCTACTTCAAATTCCACTTTTTGACCTTCGTCAAGTGATTTGAAACCTTCGCCTTGGATTGCTGAGAAGTGAGCGAATACGTCGTTTCCGCCTTCAACTTCGATAAATCCAAAACCTTTTTCTGCGTTAAACCATTTTACTGTACCTTGTGTCATTTAAAAGACCTCCAAAAATTGTAGTGAATAAAAAATTCACATATTACAAAAAGTACCGAACAAACACGATTACTTTTTGTAATATGTGAATTCATTGTTTCTGTTAAGCAATTTAATTATTGTCTTTACTATATAACAGTTTTATACATTTGTCTACCAATATCCACTGAGTACAGATTTAAATACTATGCAGTTCTTCTAACGTTTCTAAAACATGCTCCAGAAAATCTTCAATATCCCCCATGTGTTCTTCGTTAATTTTACGAGTAAACTTTACTTCAATCGTGTCAAGATAGCTTGGTTCTTCTTGGTTGAACAGGAAGCTCAATGTCTGTGACAGCTCCACATCATCTTCCCAAATATCGTTTAGATTTTGTTCAATAATTTTGCATTGAATAGGAAAATTTTGAACTTGCTTGTAGAATCTTAACAGTAAGGAACACCCTAAATTTGTTCCAGGAAGCTCTAATATCTCCCCTGCCAGTTCATCTAATGAGGCCTTTAATATAATCTCTGCTGTAACGTCTTGAGGGTTGACGAGAGTAAATTGAACAGAAAATTCTCTAGCCAAAATGGATAAATCAATTTGGTCCACCCGGTTTGTAATAATGATTTTCCGTTCTATATTATCTAAATCATACACCTGGTTTTCCAATGCAACTTTTAAATTCTCAAAAATAGTTGGATCAAACATATAGATTCCTCCAAAAAGATTCCGTAGAGCTTTTCTTTATACTAGCCACTTTTTATCGAAATTATATCACAAAGGGTACTTGCATTATTGAATATTATAAAAGACTACCGAAGTCATCTCTTAACAGAAATATCAATTAAAAAATCCAATCTCTTTTTGTAAGTAAACATCGTGATTTATTACTCTTAAATCAATGCGTCCGCCATTACAATTTCAAGGGTTAGGTTTTCCATTGCTCCTAAATTTATCTCATATGGAGCCACATTTTCATTTTCTTCATTCTTAACAATGCGAACTTCAGGACGTCCCGCTGCCTGGTAGTTATATTGTGTGACGATACCTGTTCGACCATCATTTAATGTTACGGTTAAGCCTGGTGGATAGATGGCGATACACTCTTTAAATAAATTGACTTGATGTGTGTCGAACTGAGCGTCACTTCCAGCATACAGAATTTCTAGTCCTTGATGAGGCATCACAGCCCGCCTGAATGCTCTTGGATTTGTTACCGCATCAAACACATCCGCTACACTGATGATTTTCGCATATTTATGAATTTCATCTCCCTTTAATCCTCTTGGGTATCCCATCCCATCGATTCTTTCGTGATGCTGAAAAGCACAATGAGCAACTGGTAAAGGGATTTCATGTATTTTTCGTAGAGTATCAAAGCCCTTTTCACAATGTTGTTTGACTAGGGCGTATTCCTCTTTCGTTAACTCCCCGGGCTTATTTAAAATATCTAGTGGAATATGCACCTTACCTAAATCGTGTAACATGGCCCCCAATCCAATTTCTTCAATATTCTTAAGAGGCAATCCATTTTCGATAGCAAGCTGACAAGCATATATAGAAACGTTTAACGAATGATTGAACACATAATTTTCATGTACTTTTGTCGAAGCTAGTAAATTTAATGCATTTTGATTGTCTGTTAGTGACGCTAGTATATCCTTAAATACTTTTTGAAAACTTCTTATAGCTCTACCTGTTTTCATCATCCCTTGAAGATTAGAGTTGGAATGACTTAGATCCATTAAAGTTTGGAATCCTTCCGTAATCGTATTTAAAGCTTCCATGCGTAAAGCTTCTGGAATAGATTCAATAATCTCTATTCCTTCAGATACTTCATCTTCTATGTAAACAGTTGTAACATTATATTTATGTAACTTAAGGATGATTCGATCTCTTAGTTCTGCTCCCTTTGCTAACAGAATTTTACCTTTGTCATTATATATTGGTTTGCCCAACCTCATCCCCGGCTGACATTGATCAATTTTAACTAAACGCATTCGACTACTCCCTATTCTTAGTATAATGAGTCTATTTTACTTATATTTAATCTTACATTCATACTAAAGGTAATAATTATATGTAGTTCTATTATATTATAAATTTAAGAAAAATAGAATAGACATGATTAGAAAGTAGTTGTTAAAAGGCCGAAAAGGAACTCGAACAATTAAAACATGAGGTTAAAGTGAATTGACAAACTGTGACTCATGCATTTATCATGTATCACGGAATAACGAAATCATTTTTAGGAGATAGATACTGATGAAAAAAATAATGGTTAAGGATTTATTAGAACAAGGACATAGCTCCATGAATGATATAGTAATGGATACGGCTGGTTTACTGGAAGAAGCATACTTTGTTATTAAGATAGATGACTTGTTGAAAGAACGAGGGATTACTCAAAAAGACTTAGCTCAGATGACGGGCATGCGCGTTGGTACGATATCAGAGATTATAAATGGTAAAGGAATTAGCTTAAATAAAGTGCAGCTTTTTGCTATTATGGCTGCTTTAAGAGTTAAGAGCATAAATGACCTGTATGAAATGAAATTCCCAGAGGACTTAGAGGAAACTTTTTATACAGAACAGGCCGAGTGGAAATCAAGTAAAGAAATGCCTTTAGCAGTTAAAGAGATGTACAAAAAGAATGTACTGAAAGCTTCAGGATTAAAATAAGACATTATATATATAAAAAAGAGGAGTCAGGAATTAACCTGCTCCTCTTTGTTTTTTCTAGAGAAAAGTTTCTACATAAGTTGAATGTTTCTATCTTCTATTCCATATTCATTTTCACATTCAAAATCTTCACGAGCTGCTCGTTCAAATAGCTTGCACTGTGTTCAAAGTCTCCCTTGTACCATTCAATAATGATTCCGATAATGGCATTAGCTTGATAAGCACTGTTTAAATTCATATTGATTCCCTCTTCTAATTTCACCGCTTTATCTGTATGTAATAGTGAATTTATTTTCTCAAATAATAAATAGTAATAGGTTAATGGTGCGTTTTTAGAAAAAACAATTTTATAAAAGGGCTTGTATTTTTCAATATGATGAAAGATTCGAATAGTAGACGGATCTAGGCTACTTGTTTTTAGAACTAGTACATGGCGATATGGTTCTTCATATGAGCTTGCTAAGTCTTCCATAATTTCTTGGAAGTATTCTTCAAACAAGTCTTCCACCCGGCCGTAATGCAAATAGAATGTCCCCCGATTGATTTTAGCTTTTCTGCATATTTCAGAAATAGAAAGGGTTTCTAATGATTTTTCTTTCAGTAATTCTAACAATGCCTCGTGAAGGGATTCTTTCGTTTTGACAATTCGTATATCGATAGAAGACAATTTATTTCACCTCTTATTGAACAATTTTCTATGAAGTTGTTCATTACTGAACAGTTAGCTTATTTTTGCATATTGAAAGCGTTTACTTCTATTTATTATAATAGTTATTGAACAAGTGTACGATAAAATTCAAGGAGGTATTCTCTTATGAAACTAGAAGGTAAAGTAGCGATTGTAACGGGTGCTGCATCAGGTATGGGGAAAGCAATTGCTGAAGGCTATGCAGTAGAAGGAGCAAAAGTCGTTGTTTCTGATATGAATTTAGAAGGAGCAACTGCTGTAGCTGAAGGTATTAAAGCAGCTGGTGGTGAAGCGATTGCTATTCAAACGAATGTAACATCAGAAGAAGATGTAAAACGTTTATTCGACGAAACGAAAACTGCTTTTGGAAAGCTAGACATTTTAGTAAACAATGCAGGTATTATGGATGGTATGGAACCTGTTGGGGATATTTCGGACGAACGTTGGGAACGTGTATTTGCAGTCAATACTGTTGCCGTTATGCGCACAATGCGTTTAGCAATCCCTATCTTCCTTGAACAAGGTCACGGGACATTTGTAAATAATATTTCTGCTGGTGGTTTATACGGCGCTCGTGCAGGTGCTGCTTATACTGCATCTAAACACGCTGTTGTGGGCTTAACTAAAAACACTGCATTTATGTATGCAGACAAAAACATTCGTTGTAACGGATTTGCCCCTGGTGCTGTGGCAACAAACATCGGTTCAACAATGACAAATATCAACGAACTTGGAGCATCTCGTCAAGCTCTTGGTATGGCAATCAACCCTCGTGTTGGTCAACCTGAAGAAATTGCTAAACTAGCTATCTTCTTAGGTTCTGATGAAGCAAGCTTTGTAAACGGACAAGTTATAGCAATCGATGCTGGTTGGTCAGCTTACTAAAATAAATGAGGAAGAGCACTAAACGACATGTTAAGTGCTCTTTTTTATAGTATTTAGTATTTCCTACTTTTTCTCTAATATTGCAAAGTAATTGTTCTCATTATCCGCAAAGTTAAATACTTTTCCTTCAGGTATTTCCACAAGTTCCCCAACCGTAATTTGTTTTTCCGAGAAGTCTTTATATAATTGATCTAGATTTTCAGAGAAGAACATTAATGATGGTGTTTCTAAGCTAACTCCCGGTGACATTTTTGCAACTAACTCTTTATTGTGAAGGACAATGCTAGTTTCTGCGTCTTTAGTTGGAGCAATTTCAAACCACTTCATTCCTTGTCCATTGTCTACTTCAGATTTAACAATGAATCCTAGTTTTTCTGTCCAAAATTTAACGGATTCCTCTTGGTTGTTTACATAGAGCATAATTTGGCCTAGTTTAGTAATCATTTTCTTCACTCCTATAATTTTTTATTTACTCATAAATTTACTTTCAATTTCAGCAAAGAATTCTTTCGATAAAAGTACAAAATCTTCTTTTCTTATTTTAATTTCGTCCCCATTTTGATACTTTAAAACGGACTTAGCATGGTCGTATTTAATCGTTTTATTTGGAATCAAAATACAATTATTTTCCTTTATAGAATCACAGAGCATCCTTACCTCATTTAATGGATTACCGTCTTTCTTTTCAAGATTTCTACTTCTATTGTTAAAATAGTTATCTAAAACTAACACCATATTATTAAAGAAATTCGGTTCAAAAGATTCAATTGCGGATTTCAGCTCAACATTACTATTTCCGGCTTGTTTTTTTGCCGTTGTTATTAAGTTCTCGTAGGTTTTTAACTGTATATCCACTTTTAAACGACATTCATTTATATATTCTTGAGAATAGGCGTACATGGAAAGCATGTGTATTTTCCTTTCGATTTAATAGTTTTTTAACTGAGTAACTCTCCATCATGTAGTGCTCTTTCAGTTTAGTTTTCCCCAAGTACTTCAATACATAGCGCTATACTCTTTTTCAAATCTGCATGAGACCAACTTGGAATCTTTCCATGCTGAATAGCGAGCTCGTGCGATGCAGGAATATGGATGAAGCCTGCTGGCATGTCAGGTTTATTTGTTTTTGCGTAGTGCAAGCCTTCATACATAACATTGTTGCAAAGATAGGTACCTGCTGTGTTGGAGATGGATGCTGGTAGTCCTTCTTCCAGTAGTTTGTTTACCATTTGGCGAATAGGCAAAGTGGAGAAGTACCCTGGCTCTCCTTCCATTTGAATAGATTCATCTATTGGTGTATGCCCTTCGTTGTCTGCTGCTCCATCTTTTACGTTTATAGCAATACGCTCTGGGGTGATTTTGTATCTTCCTCCTGCTAGTCCTAATGAGATGACTGCATCTGGATCGATTTCTTCTATATGTGCAAGCAGCTCTTTTCCTGAAGAGGCGAAATCTACAGTCAGTACTCTGCCATATATTTCATATTCACCAATATGCTGCCCATTTAGTTCCTCTACAATACGCATCGTTGGATTCACCGTAAAGGATAAAAAAGGTTCAAAACCTGTTAATAGAAGTTTCTTCATTTCATTGCCCCCTTGTTCTTTATCCATAGTTTGTATTTCTTCATGCTTGATGTCAATATAAATTGGGTGAACGGTCAGAAATTATTTTATCCGATCACATTTTTGTGTATCCGGTCAGTAAATTTTCTATCCGGTCACAATTCTTTTTATCCGGACACAAATTTTTCTATACGGTCAGCAAGTAAAAAATGCGGACTCTACAAAAGTACCCTCGTCTAATACTATTTAGACGAGGGTACGTTCTTATTCATATTCTCTATTTTATTAAGGTTGAAGCTGCACCACGTAATCCCGCTTCTCCCTTATATGCACTTGCTTCAATACGTTCTTCTTTACCTTTTAATAAAGGATGACGAAGATACTGTCTAACCTCTTTTCGAACCAATTCGATAAGTTCTGGGTGATGATTGAAAATCCCACCACCAAGAACGATACAATGAGGATCTGAAAATACGATAATATGATATACTTCCTTTGCTAATGCAGTTACTGCTTCATTAACGATTGATAAAATATGGCTGTCGCCTTGATAATAATACTCCATCATTTCTTTCAATGTTAAATCGGGATTACCGAATAGTTTTTGTCCTTTTAATTCAAGTGCTGGACCAGAAACTAGTAATTCAAGCGTTGTTTCTGAAGTATCCGTCAGGCTAAATCCAATTTCTCCTGCCATTCCAGCTCCTCTTAAAAACGCCCCTTGATGAATCGAACAGCATGAAATACCTGTACTCAGTGTTACATATACCATGGTCTCCGAAGAAAATCCACGATTTGTATATTCCCCCCATGTTGCCATATATACATCATTATCTATGACAATTTTGGATTTAGGAAACTCATTAGCGAGCCTTTCTGCCAATGGGAAGTCTCTCCAAGGTAAATTATTCTGAAAGACTGCTATTCCTTTTTCCGTATCAACAATTCCTGGTATTCCGACTGCTATTCCTTTTATATCATCTAAATTGACCCGTTCATTCACACAAATAGACTTGAATGAATCAACTAATGATTGAAACAGAATTTCCCCATCATTTTTTTCACTTCGTATTTCGTTAACTTTTGCAACTGTTCCATCCTTTATAAATAGAGCCGTCGCAAGTTTTGTGCCTCCGATATCTGCAGCGAGAATGTACTCCATTTATACTCACCTTCCGATTATGACAATTTTACAACTTGTGTAAGATTTCGTGGCTTATCTGGATTAAATCCTAAATGCACCGCGCGTTGATATGCAAGTAATTGAAGATATGGAACATAAATAGCATGTCGGTTCCTATCACTTATTTTATCCGTCAATTCAATAATGTGATCTGCTACAAACTCTTGAGGCATCGGTCCAATAGCAAGTACGTATCCACCAAGCTTTTGAATGTCCTTAACAAGTTGTTGGTCATAGTCTTCGGTCTCAAGTTGAGTCAATAAAACAACTACTGTAGAATCATCTACGATAGATATTGGTCCGTGTCTAAATTCCAAACTTGAATAACTTTCGCATTCTGTTTGTGTCATTTCTTTTAATTTCAGCGTTGCTTCTTTCGCTAAACCGTTATATGAACCTGATCCAAGGAAGATAAAGCGTTTTTTCGATAAATCCTCTGCTACACCTTTTGTTAAAACTTCGAATGTTAAAGCTGTCCCTACCAACTTCGGAATTTGTTTTAGTTCATTCAAATTTTGATTAGAACTTGTTTGCTTTGCCGCGAAAACTTGGAGAGCAAACAGCATATTGGAAAATGACTGTGTCATAACAACACTTTTCTCTTTAATATGATCAAGTGAAAGAACTTGATCAGCTATGGTGGCCATAGGCGTATCTCCATTACATGTAACTGCCAATGTACGGATATCTGCTTGGTCTTTCAAATGATTGAGTGCGATAAGAATTTCGGATGTAGTTCCTGATCTAGATATCCCAACAACAAGATATTTTTTTCCTGGCACAATCGTCGTCGATGTATGAAGGAATAATTCAGAAGCAGGAACTGCAGAAGCAAATTGTCCTGTTACTGTTTGATAATATTTAGCAGCTGAAGCCGCTAAGTAAAATGATGTTCCACATCCTGTGAATAGGACATAGTCTACATTCTCATGTTCGATTTTTAAATTCTCCACTAGTTCAAGTGTCTTTTGAAGTTGGTCCGCCTGTCCGATGATTTCATTATAAGTATGCAAAGTTTTCATACCCCTATCTATCTTTAATTTTATTAATCGTAATTTGTTTCATTAATGCTTCCACTTGCTCTAAATCTATAAAACCAATTGCTTGATACATCGCATTAACTGATCCGCACGCTATTGCTCGTTTATAGGCAATACTAATCTCTTCATTATGAGCTAATCCATATAGCAGACCACCAACGAATGCATCTCCACTGCCTACAGTATTGACGACATCAATCGAAGGTGCATCTATTTTAAAATATCCAGTTTGGTTGACGAAAATTGCTCCTTCTCCACCTAATGTGAAGCAAACATGTTCGATTCCTTCATTAACAAAACGATTTCCTGCTTCAAGCAAATCATCTTCAGTTAAAGTATTTTTGCTTAGAATTGCTGCAATTTCATGTTCATTCGGTTTTATTGCAAAAGGCTTTGCTTTAATTCCGAATCGTAAAGCGTCACCGCTAGAATCGAGTATCACTTTCCCACCGTTAGCATTTATAATTTCAATAAGTTCTGCATATGCAGTTGATGGTAATCCTTTCGGTAAGCTACCAGACAGCGCAAACCACTTTACTTGTTTAGATTTCTGTCGTACCCAATCAAGCATTGATTGCCATTCCACTTTGGATATCTCTGGTCCACTTTCAAGAAGTTCTGTCACTTCACGAATCGTTGAATCTAGCACTGTTAAACAGATTCGGCTTTCACCACTAACTGGAATAAGTTCACTTGAAATAGACCGCTTTTCCAATAGCTGTCGAATTCTCTCTCCATTAATGCCCCCTGCAAATCCACCAGCATCTACCTTTGCACCTGAATATTGGAGAACCTTTGCGACATTAATCCCTTTACCACCAGCCTCCTGAGTAATAGCAGAAACGCGATTCGTACCTCCAACTGCCAATTTTTCAACTTCATACACTTGATCGATTGCAGCATTTAATGTAATAGTTGTAATCATTTTTGTAATATCTTAATCTTTCTTTTAACTAACTCTATTAATGCCTCTCTTGCAGGAATGAAATATTTACGAGGGTCATTTTCATGTGGATTTTCTTTGAAAAAGGCTCGAACTTCCTCTGCGAATAAATCTTTTAATTCCGTAGAGAAATTCACTTTTGCTATACCATAATCCAATGATTTTCGTACACTTTCTTCTGGAACTCCTGATGCTCCGTGCATAACGAGTGGAATATTAGTCAATTCTTGAATTCTTTCTAGTAAGTCAAATTGTAGTTTAGGTTCTTTTTTGTAATTACCATGCGCAGTTCCAAATGCAGGTGCAAACGAATCAATCCCTGTTTCACGCACAAATCGTTCTGCCATTAGTGGATCAGTTAAAAGAGCTAGACTCTCGTCAAGTACAAAGTCATCTTCCACTCCACCTATCTTTCCTAGTTCTGCTTCTACAGGGACTCCAATAGGACTTGCTGCATCTGTTACTTTGCGTACAAGTGCGATATTGTCTTCTAATGAAAGCTTAGAGCCGTCAATCATGATGGATGTATACCCCGCTCGTAAACATTCCATAACTACGTTAAATGATTCTCCATGATCAAGATGCAAAGCTACAGGTACTTTTGCTTGTTCAGCAGCAACCTTAGCCATCGCAATCATATAAGGCATCTCCACGTATTTGTATGTACTGGATGTGGTTTGCAGGATAACCGGTGAACCTATTGCTTCAGCACCAGCGATTACTGCTTTAATAATTTCTAAATTGTGCGCACCGAATGCTCCAATAGCATAGTGATTGTTATAAGCGTCTTCTAACATTTCTTTCGTTGTAACTAGTGGCATAAAACCACTCCTCTCGTTAGTGGGTTGTTGGTACAACTTAATCTATTTTAAAACTCATAGAAATTTCTATGAGTTTAATATAGATCTGTGTAAAATCTGCAACGATCTCCTCTTACTATTGATATACAAAACTCGACTGGTTGGTCGTTCGTGTCATATGCTGTTCGCTCCAATAACAACGCAGGCTTTCCTACTTTCGTCTTAAGAAGAACACTTTCCTCTTCTCTAATTAAAACAGGCTCGAATGCTTCTTTCGCACGAACAACAGTCACGTTATAACGTTCAGCCAATAAATCATAGAGTGATGAAGTTCCTACTTCATACAAAACCGACATATCTTGAACAACTGACTTTGGCATAAACGATGATTCAAGAATGATAGGCTCCCCGTCTGCCAAACGTAATCGCTTCATTTCAACAACACTTTCACCTACTGGAAGCTGCAATCCTTCTCTTACAGTAGCAGAAGGTTCAACTTCCTTTACTTCAAGCACTTGGTCCGTAGGATGAAGACCTTTTTCTTGTAACACTCTACTAAAACTATAAAATCCTCCTAGAGACTGTTCAAATTTAGGTTTGGAGACGAAGGTCCCTTTCCCTTGAACTCGATAAAGTGTTCCTTCCTGAACCAATTCTTCAATCGCTTTCTTCGCCGTATTTCTACTTACTTGAAACAAGTCCATCAAACGATTTTCCGAATCAATTTTATCACCAGGCTTCCATTCACCTGCTCGAATGCGGGCGTCTAAGCGTTGCTTCAATTGATGATATAGCGGTATAATACTTCCTTGATCTAACGGTTTCATATTATATTCATCCTTCTTCGTACGTCTTCACAATTTCAATATATCATCAATTCAGAAATTTTTACATCATTTGAATGCATCTTTACATTGGAAAGCAATAGTGCCTCTACAAATCGTAAACACGATTTCTCCATTCATACCGAGAATTACGATGTCAGCATCTTTTCCAGCCTGAATGGATCCTTTTCTATTAAATAGGCCTAAACGTTTAGCTTGGTTCACTGATGTTATCTGTAATTGTTCCTGTATCGACAGTCCTAGCCATTTAGCCAGATTCATCCTTGCATTATTCATTGTTACAATACTACCTGCAAGCGAACCGGTAGACGTTAACGTACATTTTTCATCACTAACTGTCACTTTCTGTCCACCTAAATCATAAATACCATCTGCCATCCCTTTTGCCCGTATTCCGTCAGTAATGACCAAAATCCGTTCTAGCCCCTTCATTCTAACTACAAGTTTCAATAAATCAGGGTGAAAATGAATACCATCTGGAATTACTTCAACATAAACCTCATCATGTAGAAGAGCTCCACCTACGACTCCTGGATCACGATGATGCAACCCTTTCATCCCATTAAATAAGTGTGTCGAGTGCGTTATTCCATGAGTAATAGCTTGTACAGCTTCATCGTAAGATGCATTCGTATGTCCCATCGATGGAATAATTTCCATTTTTCTCAGTTCCTTTAGTAGCTCAAAATCTACATCTAATTCAGGAGCAAATGTAATAATTTTAATTGCGTCTCTTGATAGCTTCTGCCATTCTTTGAACAAAGTAACATTTGGAGGGAGGATATCATGTTCCGGTTGGGCTCCTTTTTGATCTTTGTTTATAAAGGGCCCTTCCAAATGAATGCCTATCATTTCTGCTACACCAGTTTCACTATTATTTTCTTTGTAGCTCGCGAGATTCTTGAGCACATCACTAATTTGTGAGATTGGATTTGTCATCGTTGTTGCAAGATAAGAGGTCGTCCCTTCTTTAGCAAGTGCTTTTGCAATACCTTCAAAAGCTTCTTGCTTGGAGTCCATAAAGTCAAATCCGCCAGCTCCATGCACATGTATATCAATCATTCCAGGTATAACGTATTGATTGTCAATACAATCAATAACTCTTTCCCCAATAATAGGTGGGCAATCTACCATTTTCCCAACAGACTTTATTTTTTCTCCTTCAATATGCACAAATCCATTTTGTAAAACCGATTGTTCAAGAACAATTGTTGCGTTAATTAAATACATACTCTTCATGGTAAGGTACTCTCCATAATTAGCTTTTTTGTTTTCTTAGTTTCCTCTATCTGTAATGTTCCATCCGATTCACCTTTAAGTCGGAAGATTTGGGATGACATCCAAGTAAGAAACAGAACAGTTAAACTCACTCCGAAAAATGGAAGTAGACCCGGTATGAATAAAAAAATCCGATACAGAATATAGAGTCCTATAATAGATCCGATTATTTGGAGTGGAAATGAAATACTAAGTAAGAGAGATGTTGAAAAATAACGAGCAAATGGAAGTTCATAATGTGCAAATACCTGAAATATGTTCATCACCATCACTATGTACAAAATCGTAATCATGACGATCAACGTCAACATGAAGAAACCATAGTTCTCGTTCATCGTTAAAGTAATTTTTAAATTAATTGTGAGAAAATATCCAATGCCAATCAAAATGAGTCCAATCTTATTTGAAGCGATGAACTCTATTTTATACGTTGCCCAATAATGTCTCATTAGTGATTGTAAGTGATCCTGGCCTTGCAATCTTTTTCTCATTACTGCGAATAGCCCTACAGTAGCTGGTGATATTCCAAAGAACACAAGACCAAGCAGTGTGAACCCAATCCACATCAGCTGCAATACTGCTAGCAAAGTCACAAACTCTACAAACCCATAGAGCTTTCCTTTCCATCCATTTAAGTCCAATCAAACTACCTCCCTTAAAGGGTAAAACTCATACAAAGGAAAACCATTGTATGAGTATAATTTATTTTACTTTTCTTTTGTTGATCGATCGTAAGCTCCTTGTGCCAGCTTAAGATACTCTTGTATTCCCATTTTATCAAGTGTTTTCTTGTAGTCATCCCATTTACTAAAGTCTTGTTTTCCAGTAATAAAAGCAGCTGTCATTTCATCAATATATGTTTGTACATCTGTCATAATTGCACTAACTTTTTCCGTTTCATCCATTGTATAGTTCAACCCTGGAAGGATATCTTCATCTTTTATTCGATAAGGACGAGCCTTCTCAGCGTTTAGGATTGAATTTTCTTTACCTTCTGCACCTTGGAAAAACTTTTGTCTAACCACTCCAGGATAATATCCTCCTGGCCAAGTCAAATATTCACTTATTGCTTGGTCCATATTTAAACCATTCGGATTGTTTGTTATCGTATCTAAATACTTGAAGTTTCCAGCATCATCCTCTTCATATGTGACACCTTCAAACCCCATGAAGAACATCTTAGAACCTTCTTCTCCATAAAAATAATCCATCCAACGAACCATTGCTTCTGGGTTTTTTGCCTTATCGGTCAATACGAACATCCCCAGATTTCCAAGGCCATTCGAAACTGTATTATAAGCACGTTCTCCAGTAGGCCCTTCTAAGACCGGTACACCAATGTAACCGTCAAGTTTGTATAATTCTGCCGGGTCTACTTCGCTCAGCATACCAAAATTCCCTTTAGATGCTTCTGCAGCAAACACATGCGGTTCAGTTGTGAAAACATCTTGGTTGATTAAACCTTCTGTATATAGTTTGTTCAAGAATGTAAGCAATTCCTTGTATTCATCCGTAGTTGGAATAAAACGAAATTCTTCCGTACCTTCTTTAAAGTCGAGGTTTAAATTCATAGATCCTTGTTTGTTTAAACCATATGTTCCGCGCAAATAAGCAATGAATTCACTAATGCCATAGCCACTGCCCCATCCAAGCTCATCGGCTTGTCCATTACCATTCGGATCTTGTTCTTTAAACGCTTTCAATACTTCGTACAATTCATCTGTAGTTTCAGGTTCCTCTAGTCCCAATTTATCGAGCCAATCTTTCCTTATCCACGGTGTATTTGCGCGAAGTGATTCAAATTTCGGATCGTAAAATGTAGGGAAACCATAAATATTTCCATCCGCCATCGTTACTCCTTGTTTCACTGATGGATACTCCTCTAAAATCTTTTTAAAATTTGGTGCATATTCATCGATATAGTCATTTATCGGTAAGAATACACCTTGCTGTCCATATTTTACTAAATCTGTTTTAGAAAATGCTGAAGCAAAAAATAATTCGGGATAATCTCCAGATGCAAGCATTAAATTTCGTTTCTCTGCTAATCCCTCAATTTGCGTTGTTTCCCAGTTCACTTCGATATTCGTCATTTTCTCATATTCATCCCAAAGCATAAGTTTGTTCCAATCTTGCGATGCAAAGAATTTTGCTGCAAAACCATCCACTTGAATCTTTTCTTCAACAATTGGCATTCCCGTCGCTTTTACATTACCGGCATTTTCACTTTTTTCAGTAGCTCCTTCCTCATTAGAACAAGCTCCTAAAATACTAGCCGTTAGTAATAGACTTGCAGTAAAACAAGTAATATAGTTTTTCTTCAAAACATTCTCCCCCTTATTTATCCTGTTTACCTTGTTACCCTTTGAGTGATCCAATCATGACACCTTTCACAAAATACCTTTGTAAAAATGGATAGAGCATAAGCATAGGCAAATTTGCAACAATAAGTACAGCATATTTCAACCCTTCAACACTTAGTTGCTGAGCTAAAAAGCTTTCTGATGTCGCTTTAATCATGTCATCAGTTTGACCTTGAATAAGAATTTGACGAAGAATCAGTTGAAGTGGAAACTTCTCTTGATCCTGTAAATAAATCAATGCTTGGAAGTATGAATTCCAGTGACCGACTGAGTAGAAAAGAACCATTACTGCTATAACTGGAAGTGACAACGGCAAAACGACACTCCATAAAATCCTAAAATTTCCTGCTCCGTCTATCATCGCCGATTCCTCTAACTCATGAGGAATCGATTGGAAAAACGTTCGCATAATAATAATGTTCCAAACTGCAACTGCGTTTGGGATGATCATAACCCAAAACGTATTTAACATCCCAAGATCTCGAATAAGTAAGTACGTCGGGATAAGCCCACCACTAAAAAATATTGTAAAAACGATAAACGCCATGAGGAATCCGCGACCTTTTAAATCCCTTCGAGACAATGGATATGCCGCTAAAATAGTCATAACGACATTCAGAATCGTACCAAAAACTGTATACTTCAATGTGTTAATAAATCCATTTATAATATCCTCGTTTTGAAATACCTTTTCATATGCATCTAATGTAAACTCTTTTGGCCATAACCACATATCGCCTGATATGACATTCTGAGGGTTACTAAGAGAAGCACTAAAAACAAAAATTAATGGATAGATTACGAGAAAAGCGACAATTGCAAGAAATACATAGTTGAATACATTAAACGCGCGATCAGTTTTAGTTTCTCTCAATCTAGTCACCCCTTACCATAGACTTGTCTCATTCACTTTTTTTGCAATCTGATTTACCATAATGAGCATGATGAAGTTAATGAGCGAGTTGAACAGTCCTACCGCAGCTGAGAAACTATATTGAGCTTCCAAAATTCCACTTCGGTAAACAAATGTCGAAATTACATCAGACGTCGACATATTTAAATCATTTTGCATTAGATATACTTTTTCAAACCCTACAGCCATAACAGATCCAGCATTCAAAATGAAAAGAATAACAATAGTAGGCATGATTGCCGGGATGTTGATATGGATAATTCGTTGAAATTTTGACGCTCCATCTATCATTGCAGCTTCATGTTGTGCCGGGTCCACTGCAGCAAGCGCAGCAATATAAATAATGGAGCTCCACCCCATCGTCTGCCATACATCCGAGAACACGTACAAGCTTTTAAACCAAGCCGGCTCCGTGATAAAATCAATCGGTGAACCTCCGAAAAGTTGGATAATCTGATTGACTAGCCCATCTGTTTTCAAAAACAACAGGAGCATTCCTACAACAACTACAGTCGATAAGAAATGCGGTGCATATATAACTGTCTGTACGAATTTTTTATAACGCAAACTTTTTATTTCATTTAACATGAGCGCTAGTATAATAGGGATTGGAAAAGAAACAGCTAGCGTAAAAATACCAATTCCTAATGTATTTTTTATTAGTCTCCAAAAATAGTAACTATCAAAGAACCGCTCAAAGTGTTTAAATCCTACCCATGGGCTCCCCATAATCCCTTTTGAAGCAATGAAATCTTTAAATGCAATTTGCAAACCATAGAGAGGAAAGTAATGAAAAATCAGAAAGTATAAAATTACGGGTGTAAGTAATAAATACAGTTCCCAATTTTTTCTAAAAGACTTTTTCCATTCAACCCATACACTTTTCTTCAACTTTTGTCGATTTTTCAATGACTTCTTTTTCCCTCTATTGTCTGTATCTTCTACATAGCCTACGCCTTCACTCAAATTTGTCATGATCACACCCCTTTTCCTGCTATCCTATTTAATTGTGAACTATGCTAGATTCTTGTGAAATATTGACTACTTTACCGCCTGCACGTATAGATTCTGTTGCTGCACATCCGACTGCTACACTCATTCTCCCTGCAAATGGCGTTGTTAGAGGTTGTTTATCATACAGCACTAACTCTACAAAATCTTGCGTAATTTTAGGATCTGCTCCACCATGACTACCATCTTCAGGCTTCATCTCATAGGTAACATCACTAAAATCTTTCCATGAGTTTGTTTTTCGAGTTTTCAAGTATATTTTTCCGTTTACATCATCATTCTCTATACGACCTTTTGTCCCGATGAACGTATAGTTCCGTGAATAATCTGGTGTAAAATGACATTGAAGATAAGATGCCTTAATACCGCCTTCAAGTTCCATAATGAGCATATTATTATCTTCCACATCGATTTCTTCGCGAAATGCACATTCCGTAAATGTATGGGCAACATACTCTGGACACGTATTCTTTAATTCACACTCGGGACAAGTTAAGTCGTTTGGATTGTTCCCACCATAATAGTCAAGCCCACCAAATGCTGAAACTTTCGTCGCATACTTACCTGAAATCCAATGGATAACGTCAAGATCATGTGAACCTTTCTGTAACAGAAGTGAAGTTGTATTTTCTGATTTTCCATGCCAATCGTGGTAATAGAAGTAACCACCAAATCCGACAAAATGACGAACCCAAATACTCTTCAATTCCCCAATAGCACCTGAGTCAATTAATTCCTTCATCGTCTGGTACATGCTCATATAACGCATATTGAAACCAACCATTAAATGTTTTCCTGATTTCTGCCAAACGTCAATAATCCGATCGCATCCTTCTACCGTAATAGCAAGTGGTTTTTCAGAATAGACATGTTTACCTGCCTCAAGTGCTGCTATAACATGTTCCTCATGCAAATAATCCGGTGATAACACCGCAACTGCATCCACATCTTCACGTTTCAATAGTTCTCTGTAATCCTGTGTCATGAATATTGGAGAATCGAATTTCTCTTGAAACTTTGACAATCGCTCTTGAGAAATATCTGCGACCGCAACTACTTCTGATTCACCTTCGGGCTTATGCCAGTAGTGTGCTAGTCCGCCTCGAAGACCAACTCCGATAATGCCCATTCTTACTTTCTTCATTTCTCCACCCCATCAATATTTATTGTCATTTCTATCTCGGAAAATTTCCCGTATTTACGGATAACGTTTTCCCGTAATGCTTGATTAAGTAATCTCCAAAATTTCATGTAGATTGACGAATTAGTAATTCAAATGGTAATAAGGTTTTTAAAGCTATATTTGGATTATCTTCAATTTGATTCATCAGCGTTTTGGCTGCGATAACACCCATTTCATATTGAGGTATCGATATGGTCGACAATGAAGGAACTACATATTGAGCCATATCATTATTATCAATGCCGATAAATGCAATATCTCCTGGAATGTTAAGATCAAGTTCGTGTGCAGCCCGCATCGCAGCAATCGCTAGTAAGTCACCAGCACAAAAAATAGCAGTTGGGCGATTATTTTGAGGATTATTTAATAATTCCTTTGTAGCTTTATAGCTTTGTTCCAAGCACCAATTTGAATTAATGATCCAACTTTCTCTAATAGGCAATCCAAATTCATTCATTGCTTTTTTAAATCCTTTGAAACGTTTTTCGTTTGTCATTGTAATGTCAATTCCACCACCGATGAAACCGATATGACGATGTCCTTTTGATATTAGATGTTCCACTGCTTTAAAAGCTGCTTCTTCTCGGTCATAATCTACAGTGGAAATTGCATGATCACTATAGTTAAAGTCAACGCCCACGACTGGAATCATATCCTTGATTTCAAGAAGTATTTCTTCATCCACCTTATCAATCAGTAAAACCCCATCTACTTCCTTTTCCCTAATAATCTGATGAAAAAAAGCTTCGTCTTCCAAATCCTCATTACTTAACAGTAATAGCGAGTAGCCTGCATTATTCAATGTTTCACTAATACCGGAATATATTTTGGAAAAGTATGGGTTAGACTCGGCAAGACGTGGACTTGCAAGCCATGCGATTCTCCTAGTGCTCTTCTTTTCTTGCACGGAAGATGCGACAAGATTCCGAGCGTATTCGTTTGGTATATAGCCCAGCTCTTTTACAGCCTGCCAAACTTTTTTCTTTGTTTCAGGATTCACATTCCGTGAAGAATCATTTTTAATGACGCGAGAAACAGTAGTAATTGACACTCCAACGTGCTTTGCAATATCTTTTAATCTAACCAATTTTTTTGTACCTCTTTCCTTTTGCAACCGTTTTCAATTTATATAATTGTACTATATAATCCATAGCAATCTAGTACAATATTAAATTAAGTATAAATAGGGTCAACAGGTTGTAGGTACAAGTTAGTGCAAAAAAATAAATTCAATGAATATATTATATTCAGAAAATTGGTACTGAAATTAATATATAATTAGATACCTCATGTGTCAATATATTTTTTTAACAGATTATACCGTTTTTGATTAGAAACAACCGTTACACTTGAACACCCTTTATCTAAAAAAATTATATTCATGGTTACTACTAGTATATAAATCGGTTAAACGGTCAGAAATTATTTTTATCCGGTCACATTTTTGTATATCCGGTCAGAAAACTTTCTATCCAGTCACAAATCTATTTATCCGGTCAGAAACTAAAAAAATGCAGACTCTCAATTCAAGTAGAGTCTGCATTTACCTTATTCTTCTTCGTTTACAATAACTTGACGTCCCTTTAATTTTAAAAGTAAAGGAATCAATAACCATGCTGCAGCTGCAATGATGAAAACTAGAGATAACGGTTTTGTTACGAAGATACTAAAGTCTCCATTCGAAATCGTTAAAGCACGACGCATATTGTTTTCAATCATTGGGCCAAGTACAAGTGCTAAAACTAAAGGAGCTACTGGGTAATCGTTCTTCGATAATAGATAACCTAAAACTCCACAGCCTAACAATATGAAGAGATCAAATGTTGTATATTGTACTGCGTAAACACCGAAGAATGAGATGGCAACAATCATTGGTAGCAAATACTTCTTTGGTGTCTGAATGATTTTTGCAAAGACTCTTACTAGTGGCATATTCAGCACAAGTAACATTAAGTTCCCGATGAACATACTTGCGATTAGGCCCCATGCAACTTCTGGATGTTCATCAAATAATAATGGGCCTGGTTGAATATTGTACATGATGAGTGCACCCATTAGTATAGCGGTCGTACCTGATCCAGGTATCCCTAAAGTTAAAAGTGGAATCATTGCTCCGCCAGATGCTGCGTTGTTTGCTGACTCCGGACCCGCCACTCCAGCAATATGTCCGGTTCCAAATTTCTCTGGAGTTTTACTAAATTTTTTCTCCGTCATATAGGAGAAGAATGAAGCTAGTGTAGCACCTGCTCCTGGTAAAACACCTATAAAAAAGCCTAGAAGTGAACCACGGGCAATTGGTACGGCACTTTCCTTCATATCCTGCTTTGTTGGCAATATCCGATTGATCTTAGCAATTGCCCCTGACTCTTCATCTCGTTCTAAAATTGTTTTAAACACTTCCCCCAGGGCAAATAAACCAACTGCAATCGTTAAAAATTCGAATCCTGAATATAAAATGGGAAGGTCATATGTAAAGCGGGCAATTCCCGAAACCGCATCTATTCCTACTGTTCCTAGCATAAGTCCGAAAACAGTCATCATTAATGCTTTCGTCATTGATTTTCCTGCAAGTCCGCTCACTGCTGCTAAACCTAATAACATTAACGAAAAATATTCTGCTGGTCCAAATTTTATCGCCACATTCGAGAGTGGTTCGGCTAATAGTACAAGTCCAATTAACGAAACTATCCCTGCACAAAATGACCCAATTGCCGAAATTGCCAAAGCTGCTCCTGCTCGACCTTGTTTCGCCATTTGGTAACCATCTAAAGTTGTTACAACAGAAGACGATTCTCCTGGTGTATTCAATAGAATAGAAGTTGTAGAGCCACCATACATCGCTCCGTAATATACTCCTGCTAATAAAATAATCGAGCTTGCTGCAGCTGCTCCAGTTGGCATTCCAGATGTAATCGTTGCTGTTACTGGAATGAGAAGAGCAACACCACTCATCGGACCGATACCTGGCAATACGCCAACTGCTGTTCCGATAACCACACCAACAAAGGCGAACAATATATTATGCCATTGAAATGCGACACTAAATCCGTCAGCTAAAAATTGCAATGTGTCCATAGCTTAATCTCTCCTTCCTTAAAACAGCGGGAATCCTGGCAATGACCCACCAAGAAGCTCTGAAAATAAATAATAAATGCCAAATGAAAATACTGCTGCTATAACTACAGAGGAAACTGTTTTCCCTCTCTCCATCGTTTGAAAAGCTATGAATAAAAATAGAAAGGTAGATACGACGTAACCAACTATCTCTAAGAAAAATGCATATAATACCGCGCCTCCAAAGATGATTAGGAACTTCTTATATTGCAATTGCTCCTTTTGGGAGTCTTCCGATTTATATTTAAATGTTTCATATAATAGTCGAATGCTTAATAATATTAAAATTATTCCAAGGCCCATCGGGAAAATCTTCGGACCGACAGTAGACCCATAAGCACTATCTGAAATTCTTTGGCTCTCTACAAAAAACAGAATTCCAATTAATAAAAAAGCAATTCCGGCTATTCGATCAAATTTTTTATTCACAGTGCACTCTCCTTTCTAATAGAAAAGGCGGCAACAATGGCCGCCAATTACTTTTTATTTCTGCATGCCAAGTGCTGTTAATAATTCAACAATCACTTTATCTTGGTCTTCTAAATACTTGGTAAAGTCTTCTGCGTTACGGTATTCACTAGCCCAACCGTTCTTCGTTAGCTCAGCTTTCCACTCTTCCGTTTCTACCATTTCACTTAGTTTTTCAGACCAGTAGTTTTTAGCGCCTTCTGACATTTCTTTCGGTCCGAAAATACCTCGCCAAATTGTAAATTCTGCATCGATACCAGACTCTTTGAATGTTGGCACATCTGCTAAATCACCTTCTAAACGTTCTGTCGAGCTAACTGCAAGTACACGTACATCGCCAGATTTTACGTACGTAGCAATTGTAGATGCATCCGTTGCAATTACATCTGCGTTTCCACCAAGAAGAGCAGCCACCGCTTCTCCACCGCCATCATACGAAACATACTTAACTGTTTTCGGATCAATTCCATATTCAAATGCTGGTAGAACTCCTACTAAATGGTCCATAGACCCAGGTGCAGATCCTCCTGCAAGTGTTACAGCCTTTGAATCAGCTTTAATCGCATCTAATACATCTTGTAACGTTTTAAAATCAGAGTCACTTTTAACTACTATTGCACCGTAGTCACGAGTTAACTGTGCTAATGGTGTTGTATCCTTGTAGCCATATGGGCTATTTCCTTCTGCTTTGTTGTTATTAATAAGAATTGGTGGAGACTTAACCATCAATGCATAATCATTCTTTGCTTCCTTCGTTGCAAATTCCGCCATGTACACTGCTCCACCACCACCTGGCTTGTTTTCCACAGTGATTGGTTTTTCAATTAATTTCGTATCATTCATTGTTTTTGCGATAGATCGTGCTGTTAAATCCCATCCGCCCCCTGCACCAGATGGAGCAACAAGCGTAATATTATTTTTTGGATACTCAGAAGCTCCTGCTTTTCCTTCTCCACCTTCTTCGGATGAACAAGCTGCTAAACCTACTGCTAGTGATGTTACAAAAGCTATTGAAGTAATTTTTTTCCACATACTCACATTAAATCCCCCTTAACCCCTTTTTATGATAGCGTTTTCATTCGCTTGTTTATAATTTATCAAAACATTACGTAAACTCAATGCTTTTGGTTATAAGTTGGATAAAGGGTATTAAGTTCATTTTGTTCATATTGTTCACGACTACTGGATAAAGTATCTTCGCTCCGGTCTACCAACCGTTCCGTATATGAGCTCTGCATACACAACCTTTTCTGAAACTAAATATTCTAAATAGCGTCTTGCAGTAGATCGACTCACCCCTACTTGTAGACCAAGAGATTCCGCTGTAATTCCTTCCTTTATTGTTTTTATCTCATTTACTATTTTTTCTTTCGTAATTGGATCGATTCCTTTAGGAGGAATCGATTCCATATACTGTGTAGGTGTCGCTTTATTGTTCCAAAGTGACTTGATTAATTCCTCTTGGACATTGCCTTCTCCTGTGAGGATATCTCTTTTTTCTTTATAAGCCAGAAGACTTTCCTTGAATTTTTCAAATGTTAATGGTTTCAAAATATAATCTGCCACACCACCACGAAATGCTTTTTTCACAATATCCGCCTCAGCTGCAGCAGTGATGAAAATAATATCTGTGTCTGGACTATGCTCCTGTATGACTGTTAACAAGTCAGTTCCTAACGTATCAGGAAGGTACACATCTAGTAAAACTAAATCTGGTTGATAGGAAATTATCCAATCCTTCGCTTCATCCCCTGTAAATGCAGAACCAATGACCTCAAATCCTACTAATTTTTCAATAAATCGTCGATGAATATCAGAAATTCTTTTATCGTCTTCCACTATTAGTATTTCAATTTGGTTTGTCATGTAAATACCCCCCTTTTGGAATCGAAACGATAAACAGAGCTCCTCCTAGATCGCCTCTTTCGATAGCAATCGAGCCACCCAAATCATTCACATTTTCCTGTACCTTCACTAAACCATATCCGCGATTTCCATCTTCCTTCGTAGAAACTCCTTCTTTCCAAATATCATTTAGTACTTCCTCTTTTATTCCATTTCCTGAGTCTTCTACTTCAATTAAAATTTCTTCTCCGTTATCTAATATGAATACTCGGACAATCCGTTCGTCTTCTAGTAAGCCCTCGACTGCTTCAAATCCATTCGTTACTAAGTTTCCAATAATCGAGACAAAGAGGTGTTTCTGTAAATGTTTCGGCAGCTTCTCTAAGTAACTGTCTTCATCCAAAACAAATCGTACCTTCAATTCCTTTGCACGATTTAAAAATCCAATAACAATCCCACCAAGGAATGGATCCTGTAAATGCTTCGTCATGAATTGAATTAATGATTGATGTTCTGCTGTCTCTACATGGATTAAACTTAGTGCTTCCTCATAGGAATTTAGCTGAATAAGACCGGATATCGTATATAAAAAATTGTTATATTCATGTGTCTGTGCGCGTAATGCTTCGGTATAACGCTTCACTTGCGATAACTCTTCAGCTAACCGATCAATATCAGACTGAAGACGAAAACTTGAAACCGCTCCCACTATTTTGTCTCCTACTCGAATCGGAATACGATTTACAATCGCTTTTTTTCCACGAATCTCCATCGGACGGTCTAATTGATCTTCTCCAGACTCCATAACTTGTGGTAGATTCGTATTTGGGATCACTTCCCAAATATTACGACCAACTAGCTCCGTCTGTTCTGGTAAAGATAATATTTCGTGTGCTGCTAAATTGACCATCGTAATGACACCATTTGCATCCACCATAATAATTCCTTCGCGTACAGATTCAATCAATGCATTACGCTCTGTAAATAAACTCGCTATTTCAGACGGTTCCAGATTAAATAATTCTTTTTTAATATTGCGTGCTAATATACTAGATCCAACAATTCCTATTAAAATAGCAATTACAACGATATATGCAATATTGTCCACATACTGCATGAATATCATTGCAATATTGTCCTTTAAAAATCCAACTGAAATAACTCCAATAATTTCTCCTTTGTCATCGAAAACTGGTGCTTTCCCTCTTAGAGCTGTTCCCAATGTACCAGTAGCTTCCGATATATAGGATTTACCATAAATAAGTGCTTGCTCATTATCATCGCCTACCATCTTTTGCCCGATTCTTTCCTTTACAGGATGGGCATAGCGAATTCCTTCTTTATTTCCAATAACAACATACTCTGCCCCTGTGCTCTCTTGGATAGATGTTGCAATAGGCTGAAGAACATCCGTAGGATTCTCTGCTTGAAAGCCAGCAATAATATCTTGTCGTTCTGCAGTAGTGATTGCTATGCTAAGGGCCCTCTCCCCTATTTGTCTTTCAATGGCATGAGAAATGATAAAGTAAAAGGATATCCCTATGACTATTGCCACTAACGAAACAAATATAGCCCCAAATCTAAAAATACGTGCTTGTAATGAATTCTTTTTCATATTACCCCCACAAAACTTTTGATAAATAAATAACGATTGTCACGGTAATGCAACTAACAACCGTTGAAAATAATACAATCTGTGCAGCTAAACTTGGTTCAATATCATACTCCAGTGCAAGTGTAGAGCTATTTCGAGAAGTTGGGAATGCACTTGCTATGAATAAGGATTGTGCCACAACTCCATCAATATCCATCAGCATGATTAAACCAAACGCAAGCATCGGGCCTAGTACTAACCTTCCAACTGTGCTTGTTAATATAACCTTGTTAAATATTGTTTTAATATCAAGCTGAGCTAACTGGGCTCCCAATGTAATAAGTGCAATAGAAATAAATGCATTTGCCAAGTAATCCAATGGTATCCGCAAAGAAATGGGAATACCTATATTCCATATGTTCATCACTGCTCCAATGATTAACGCATGTACAAGCGGCAGGCGTAATAAGCTACGTAAAATATCCAACCCAGACTTTGTAGAAGATATTAAATTATATAAACCGTATGTATAGGTAATGATGTTTTGGAAAATCACGATAATTATTTGAATAGAAGTACCAAGAGGATTAGCTGCGAATAGCATCTGACTGACTGGAATCCCATAGTTCCCAGAGTTAATGAGCACAATGCTATTTTTATAAATAGCCGCCTGATTTCTATTTAATTTTAGTAGTTTGCTAACAACTGTCCCCAAAATCATTAAACAAATACTAAAAATCACTAGGTACAAAACAATTTCAGTCATTACAGAAGCGTTTACTTTTGTTTCATAAATATTAACAAAGACTGCTGCTGGCATTAAGCAGTACGTGATTAAATTCGATAAAGCCTTCAAATTAAATTGAAACTTGATCTGTAAAGCTGCTCCTATTCCCAACATGATCAGAATAGGCGCAACAACTTGAAAAAACACCATCCCTAAATAAACCATCTTAGTTGCCCCTTTTCAACAAACATTTCTTATTTTAGAATATTATCGCACTTTTCTTAATGTTCTACTAGACGTCATTTGTGTTAACCTAAAATAAAAATAGGTTTACACATTTATTTGAAATACATATAATTGAAAATGAAATAGAAAAGAGAGGTGTGGAGTTGAAGTGGTTAAATCACGTTTACACGGGATGATTTTGGCATCCTTATTTGCAGCGTTAATGGGAATTGGAGCGAATATAACATCCATTCTTCCTTTTTTTATTATCGCCGGAGTTCCTATTACTTTTCAGCCGGTCGTTAGTTTGCTTGCCGGTGCTTTGCTTGGAAAAAAATATGGACCATTGTCTATGATTATTTATTTATTCATTGGTTTAGCAGGTATTCCAGTGTTTGCAAGATTTAGCGGAGGGATAAGTGCGATTCTAAGTCCAACGTTTGGATTTTTGTTGGCATTTATACTCGTGGCTTGGGTTACAGGTGTAATGGTAGAAAAAAGTAAGTCGTTCCGGATGCTTTTAATTTCTTCCTTTGTGGGGACAGTCATTACCTATTTGATTGGAACAAACTGGATGTACATAGCCTATAAACTTTGGTTTGCTGCTCCGACAGGTTTTGATTACCAAATGGCTTGGACTTTCATGCTAGTGCCATTACCAAAGGACTTAGCATTATCGGTACTTTCCGCAATGATTTCTTATAAAGTGCTTCGAGCTTTTCCAGCACATACACAAACAAATCTAAAACATGAGGTGATTGGATGAACTGGAATGTACTAGCAGAAAATGTGTTAAACGGCCATCAGCTGACGGATCAGGAATGTCTTGATTTTTTACAGGCAGATAGTAAAGAAACACTTGCTCAACTGGATGCAGCATATAAAATTAGACATCATTTTTACGGCAATGATGTTAAATTGAATATGCTCATTAATACGAAGTCAGGGCTTTGTCCCGAAAACTGTCGTTACTGTTCCCAATCATCCGAATCAAATGCCCCAATTGAAAAATATAGAATGATGACGAAGGACGAAATTGTAGAAGGGGCAAAACGAGCTGCTGAATTAGGGGCAGGTACTTTTTGTATCGTAGCAAGTGGTCGTGGTCCAAGTAGACATGAGTTAGCAACTGTCAAAGAAGCAGCTAGGGAAATAAAAGAAACATTGCCACTAAAGTTATGTGGCTGCCTTGGAATACTTGCAGAGAACCAAGCGGAGGAACTTAAAGAAGCTGGGATAGATCGCTACAATCATAATATTAATACATCGGAAGATTTTCATGACAATATCGTTTCCACTCATACATTCGACGACCGAGTTGGCACTGTTGAAAAAGTAAAACAGGCAGGCATCTCCCCTTGTTCCGGTGTAATAATCGGAATGGGTGAATCTTTGGACAATATTATTAGTATGATGCGTTCTCTTCACTCGATGGATGCAGATTCTGTCCCGATTAATTTCCTACATGCGATAGAAGGAACAGCATTTGAAAATAAAACACCAATGACACCGATGTGGTGCTTACGAATTGTGGCATTTGCAAGGTTCATGCTGCCTACAAAAGAAATACGCATTGCAGGTGGTCGAGAGCTTAACTTGCGTTCTCTACAACCAATGGCTATGTATGCGGCAAATTCTATTTTTCTTGGAGACTACTTAACAACCTCTGGTCAAGAAGCAGAGAAAGATTTAAAGATGATTGAAGACTTAGGATTCACAATTGAAAAGGATGCGTTCGCAACAAGTGCAGAACATTTCGAAGCTAGCGTACTTTAACTAATCCAGCTTCTCGTTAAAGAGATTGAACGGTCACAAATATATTTATCTGGCCACATTTTTATTTATCCGGTCAGAAAACACAAAATGCAGACTCCTAAGCAGGGAGTCTGCATTTCAGGTTGAATAACTTTTCAATAATATCTGCACGTGTAGCTATAGTACCAAGACCATCTGCCTATTTTAACATTTCAGCAATATATTTATCTTGTGCATCTAAATATTTTGCTGGGTTTTCCATTGCTGATAAGAGCTTGCTGGTGGTTTTATTTGTTGAAAAGTACTGTTTTAGCTTATACTTAGAGAGGAAAAATATGAATAGAAGATTATTGAAATGGAGTGTCTAGTTTGAAAAAGCCTGTTTACTTAAATCACGATGGTGGGGTAGATGATTTAATCTCACTATTTTTATTATTACAAATGGAAGAAGTAGAATTAATCGGTGTTGGTGTTATTCCAGCTGATTGTTATTTAGAACCAGCACAATATGCGAGTCGAAAAATTATTGACCGTTTTGGACAGGGTAAACAAGTTGAGGTTGCTCTTTCAAATTCTCGTCCTGTGAATCCCTTCCCTAAGGATTGGCGTATGCACGCGTTTTATGTAGATGCATTACCAGTCTTGAATGAATTCGATCTAAAAACGGGTGTTGTGGATGAACCCGCCCACATTCATTTAGTAAATAAATTAAATGCCTCTACTGAAAAAATCACATTACTTTTCGTAGGTCCATTAACAGATTTAGCTCGTGCGCTTGAAATTGCACCAGAAATTGAAGAAAAAATCGAAAAGCTTGTTTGGATGGGCGGTACATTCCTTGAAAAAGGAAATGTTGAAGAGCCTGAACATGACGGAACAGCTGAATGGAATGCATTCTGGGATCCGGAAGCTGTTGCAACAGTTTGGAATTCGAATATCAAAATTGATTTAGTAGCCCTAGAAAGTACGAATAAAGTACCTCTTACAAACGACATTCGTAAAATGTGGGCAAGACAACGTGAGAATCTAGGTGTTGATTTCTTAGGACAATGCTATGCAGCCGTACCATCTCTAGTTCATTTTCAAACTAATTCAACTTACTTTTTGTGGGATGTGTTAACAACTGCCACTCTTGGCCATGAAGATTTAGTGGAGAAAAAGACTGTTAACTGTATTGCGATTGCAAGTGGTGCAAGTCAAGGTAAAACTGAACTAAATGAAAACGGTCGCCCTGTTCATCTCGTATACGATGTAGACCACGATGTATTTTTTGATTACATAACACAATTAGCAAAAAAATCAGTTCTAAACAAATAAGAAAAACGCAATCGCCCTGTTAAGCCCTTACAAGCGCTTCAGTCACTCGAGGAGCTTGGCGTCTGGAGCTAGACACTGTTCAAAATTTTTATACTTTCTTTTCTTTTAAAAAATGCAGACCCCAAGCAGGGAGTCTGCATTTATATTAATTATTACTTCGTTTCATATCTCGAATAGCTTGTATGGATAGTCTGACAAGTAGTATCGCACATAGAAATAAACCAACATAAGCTGCTGTATTTAAATATACCGCATACGCTTCATACACAAATTGGGCGATGGCTAAAAGTGCTACGGATATAATCCCAAATGTAATTCCGACAAGTAATAAGACAAATCGGGAAAACAGTTGCGTAACAAAATCTGCATTTTTCCTATCCGAGAAAATATCATGATGCAAGATGATTTTTCCACTTTCCACACGCTGAACGAGACGGTCTATTCTACTTGGAATTTTACGAAGCGTTGGGATAATCATCGTGAGCTCTTCTTCAATAAAATCCTTTGTAGCACCAGGTTCTTTGAACGGTTTTTTCAATATGGACTCTATATACTGTTTGGAGTACTCTTTTCCTTCTACGAAAATATCAAAATCGGGTGTAATAATGCGTAATGTACCATCTAATGTGATAAGAGAGCGAAGTGCAAGTCCCACGGATGGATAAAAGGACAATCCGAAATCACGGACAACTTCAAATAGAGATTGAATCAGTTGTTCAGTTGGAACACGGTCCACATAAGAAATCTTCAATAATATTTGACCTAACGCTTGTTCAATATCTTCTCGTTCTGCATCGTCTGCATCTTCGATAAGTAACATCACTCCATCGTAAAGTATGCTCGCATCATTTTGCCGAATCCCAAGTAAGAGTAGTTTCATCCCTTCTTGCTGAGGAGCCGCCAGTCGACCGACTGCACCGAAATCTAGTAATATTGGAAGGCCATCCTTTTTATCTATAAAAATATTCCCTGGATGTGGATCCGCATGGAATATACCTGAAACAAGCATTTGCTCCATGAAAGAGTAAAGTACTGTTCGAGCAAATTCTCTTCTATCAATCTCTAGATCATAAAATAATGTATCACCAACCGCTACACTTTCACCATGAACATATTCAGAAACAATCATACATTTGTTACTAAATTCTGTGTAAACACGTGGTATCTTCACTTTATACTGACTTTCCACAAGCGCATTTGTAATTTGTATCGTGTTGCGTACTTCTATATCGAAGTTTACTTCCTCTCGTAAACCATCAGCAAACCCGATTGCAAGCTCTCGAAATCCTAAACTTTCTGCCCAAGTTGATTTACTACAAACCCAATCTGCAAAATCAACTAATATATTTAAATCGTCACGCATTATATCTTTCACATCAGGACGTAACAATTTGACGACGACTTCCTCATTATTTCTTCTTAAAATCGCTTTATGTACTTGTCCAATCGATGCAGCTGCAATTGGCTTCATATCAAAATAGGAAAATACACTTTCTAAACTATAAGGCAGGCTTCTTTGCAAAATTGACTTCACCTGTTCCTCCGTCAAAGGCTTCACATTTTGCTGTAATGAGCCAAGCTCCTCGATGAATGCTTCCGAAAAGAGTTCCTTTCTCGTAGATAACACTTGACCAAACTTGATGAAGATGCCGCCTGACTGCTCTAATATTTCTCGGAAGGCAATTGCTAACTGCCGGTCATTTTCTCGATGTCGAGCGTATTTTAATGCTCTTGTAAAACCATTTGTAAGACCAATTTGAACGACTTGGCGCAGTCTTTTCTGCTGACGCCATTGGTTTCGAACGCGTTTGAGAAAAAACTTTTGATTGGTATGTCTATTTCTTCTTTCATCCAATTCAAGTGGGGAAAATAACTCAAAAAACAGATAAAGTAACATCGTGATCAACAGCATACTAGCAATCCAAATAAGTGTGCTTGCATTCGTAACTGCAGTGACCATGCTTTCATTCAAATAATCCGTATAACGTAAATAAGAATACCAATACACAAAAGAGGTTAAGGACACGCTAAGAACAACCGACAATATACGCTTAGTGAACTTTATCTGTGTGCCCATTAACCGTCCACTAACAAAATAAATACAAATTGCTACTACAATCATTTGTATAAATAGCTTTGCATAAATCATAGTCCCACATCCTCCTATAAATTGTTTCTACTATAACAAGACCTATTAATATGTATGATAATTCGTTCTGTTCACATTCCTACATGGCAAGCCATGCAAGTCACCTTCTTTTTATTGCAAGTCACTCCCCTTTAAATACCACTCACATAAAACAAACTGTCTTTTTAGTTATTCCACCATAAACTTGGTATACAAAGAAATTTATTGGAGGAATTGCAATGAATATAATTGACGTTCGTAATTTAAAAAAATCTTATGGACAAAACAATGTTTTACAAGACGTGAATTTTCAAGCAAAAGCAGGTGATATTATAGGGGTCATCGGTAAGAATGGAGCAGGAAAATCAACTTTTCTTGAGATTCTGATGACGATTAAACAATATGATGCTGGTAATGTAGTCGTATTAAATGAAGATATACAGTCTCTATCTATTACCCAATTGGAGTATATTCGAAAACAAATATCTGTCGTTTTGCAGCCCACACAATTTTATAAAACGTTAAAAGTAGAAGAATTACTGAAATTATTCAAAGCGTACTATCAATCACCCGTTGATATTAAACAAATCATTGCAGATTTCAAATTAGAGCCCCACCGAAAGAAATACTTTGATAAGCTCTCTGGCGGATGGAAGCAAATAGTTAGTTTAGCAATAGCATTTTTGTCTGAACCTAGGCTTCTTATATTAGACGAACCAACTACAGGACTTGATCCACATATGCGAAATCTCCTTTGGTCGTATATTACCGATTACAACAAACGTACAGGAGGCACCGTCATTTTAACCACACATAATATGGATGAAATCGAATTGTACTGCGATAAAGTGATGCTGATCAACAATGGAATAAGTGAGGTATTCGACACTACCCAAAATATTCTAGCTACAGGCTATAAATCTATTCATGCGTTTTATCTTGCGAAAGTTTCCATTTGAGGAGGAGTTTAAATGTTAGCAACACAATTAAAATATGATTTATTAATGTTCACAAGAGAAATCTTTTATTTAGTTTTCACCGTTGTCGTTCCACCTGCTACGTATATATTTATGGGGCAATTATATGGGGATCAAACATATGGCGCAAACTTAAGCTATGCCCAAACCTACACCCCCTCCTTTATCTTACTCATTACTTTTACGGTTGTATTTTTCGCTTATGGTTTTGACCAAGTAATGCAACGGACGACAGGCATAGAGAAAAGAATCAGTCTATCTCCTGTTCCAAGAAAAACGCTATTACTTTCCAGTATTCTCCGCTCCATTATTATTACAAGCCTTGGATATGTGTTTATATATTTGATAGGTTTGCTTATGTATGATTTACAGTTTCATTTGCGGGAGGCTCTATCTTCCTATGGGTTTTTCATTTTAATAAATGCTGCGCTTCTTATCTTGGCATCTGCTATTTATTCCTTCTTTCAAAATATGAATAGTGCCCTAGTATTTTCGATTGTCCTCTTCCAAATCGTTATGCTTACTGGTGGATTTGCGATGCCTATCAACATGATGCCAAAGTTTATGCAAGTTATTGCGGACGTTAATCCTTTGTATCATTTAAACAATTTGTTTATCGCAGTTTGGAATGGGCAGCTTAACTTTGGCCACAGCACCCTCCTTTCCATCGGTTATATCGTTGCATTAATTCTTGTTTCTATAATAACTTTGAGAATACAAAACAGACGAAAAATGATATAGCTTGCTACTCATGAAACCATTACACTTAGGGAGAGAGGGGTGTCAAGTATTGAAAGTTTCATTGAATATAGATGATGATTTTAAAGAGACAAAAGTTACAATTGAAACGCCTAAGTTGGATGATTCCGTCCAAGAGTTACTTGATTATATAAAAGGGCAAGAAACAGAATTCCTTGTAGGGAAAGTGGGAGAAATGCAGCATATTTTAAAACCTTTGGATATTCACTACTTCCATACAGAAAAAGAAGCAGTCATCGCCGTTACTACTTCTGGTTCCTATAAATTAAAAGAAAAACTTTATGAACTCGAGGAAATTCTTCCTTCTAATAAATTTCTCCGCCTATCGAAATCCGTTATTGCAAACCTGCATGAATTGAGTCGGTTTGAAGCATCATTCAATGGCACCCTATGTGTGCATTTCAAATCAGGTGCAAAGGAATATGTTTCCCGAACCTATGTAAACACGATTAAAGAAGCATTAAAGATGAATAGGAGGAAAAGTGTATGAAGACCTTTCTTTTTCGAAGCATGATTGGCATTTTCTTTGGGGCTTTCTTAGCCGTCCTATTTACTAATTTAATAGTACTTTTTGGAGAACAAGAGATGATAGATGGGCAACTATTTTTGAAGAATTCGCTAGGTTCTATTTTTTGTGGATGGTTTTTCACGGTGAGCCCTCTCTATTTTGAAAATCCAAAATTGCGTTTAGCCCAACAGACAGGATTACATTTTCTAACCGTTGTCGTATTGTATTTTATTTTAGCGTTTGGAATTGGCTGGGTGCCATTTGAATGGTCTAGCTTCTTCTCAGCAATTGTATTATTTGCTGGATTTTATTTAATTTTTTGGACAGCCTTCTATCTTTATTTCCGTAACCAAGCAAAAAAATTAAATGACGAATTGGATTTACTCTAATCTAAACGCTTTTTATTATCCGGTTAATAGGGTCGAATCGGATGGCTCAGCAAGATAATAGATAACGAGACTTTTTTATTACAAGTAGAACATTAATTAATGTAGAAAAGATGTTGAATGGACAGAAAGTAATTTATCCGATCACATATTTTTTTATCCGGACATATTTCTGTTTATCCGGTCACAATTTTTTCTATCCGGACAGAATAAATGCTTATCTGGTCGAATCGGATGGCTTGCTTCAATAATCGGATGGCTTGGCCAGATTATCGGATGGTTTGGCTCTATTATCGGATGGTTCACATTAAGTTTTATTCATAAAAAAGAGCTCCCAACATCTATGTCGGGAGCTCTGTTCATTTTGCTATGGGAACGTACCCAGCTTTCTCGAGTAACTTCTGCCCTTGCTCAGAAAGTATCCATTCAATCATCTTCTCGACGTTCGGATTATCACTACCTGCTGTTACAATATAAAACTCGGATGCGATTGGATAGGCACCTGATCGAATCGTTTCTTTCGTAGGTGCCACACCATCTATTTCTAATAATTTTATCTTCTCGTTTCCTACCATTTCAGTCGAATAAAAACGGAAAGTATAACCTATTGCATTTTTAAAATTTTTATACTGCGATACTTCATTTATAATTCCGCCCATTCCAGTAGCTATATCTTCTGAAGGTGCCTCCATAATAGAAGTGTCCCCCATTAAGTTTTCGAGTGCTGTTTGGCTTCCGCTATCTGCCGGACGTTGAAAAGCACGTATAGAATCATCTGCTCCTCCGACCTCTTTCCAATTTTTCACTTTGCCAGAGTATATATCTTTTATCTGCTCCATCGTTAATCCATTTACTTTATTTTTTTGATTGACGAAAAAGACAAATGCTTCTCTTCCAATCGGTGTCAATTTCAGCTCTTTTCCTTGTTGCTTTGCTTTAGTGAGCTGTGCTTCAGAAGGAGCTGCGACAAAAATCATGTCTACCTTTCCGTAAATCAAGTTGTCGTAGGCGTCCGGTGTTGTATTAACCATCACTGCACTATCATATGGATAATAGTCATTTTCCGGATATGTAGCCTGAACAAATGCTGAGTATAAGGGATATAAAGCTGTTGCTCCGTCCATTCTCGGTAGCTGGTCTTTAAGCTGCAAAGTTGAAGCCTCTTCTAATGTTGCTATTTCTCGTGAATCTGAAAAAGGTTTATAGACATAAATATTCACTTCTGCATCCACCATCTCAATTCGTTTAGTATATTCATACTTAATAGCTGGAACAGTACTTACTAAAATCGCCATTATTCCAAAGCTTATGAAAATCACCTTCCGCTTTTTCGTTTGGAAGAAATGAAAGACAAGAAGAACAAAAAAGATATATACCACAACTCCACTTGTTAATATGAACGCTACATACGATATTTTCCCAATAATTAAAGTAAAGAAAAGCACTGCAAAAGTTAAAAAAAACATTCCTATGAGAATAAAAACTGCACTTAAAACTTGTTCAAAAAATGACATTTTCTTCAATGGAAATCTCCCCCTATTCGGATATTCTACAACTCTTTGTGAAATCCTCTTATCTTGACCCTTCTGTTTTACAATTATATGTATTATTTCATTAAATTTTTTTAATTTTTAAACCTATTGAAATTATTAGAATAGAGTGTTAAATTAATTTAAAGTGTTTCCTTCAAAAAAGATTAGTTTTGAAGTGTAAACTTTTTAATAATACAAAATGGGGGAAAGTTATGAAAAAAAACAAATTTAGTTTTGTTGCTTTGATGCTAGTACTAGTTTTAGCTTTAGCAGCATGTTCTTCTGAGGGAGACTCTGAGGAAAATAGTTCTGATGCAAAGAAAGAATTACAAGTAGCTTATAATGCCCAACCTCCGACTCTAGATCCACTTATCACAACAGCGGTGGCTACTAGAGACGTTATGAGAAATGTATATGAGACATTGTTAACCCTAAATGAAAATTTTGAAATAACACCACTACTTGCAGAGTCGTATGAGCAAAGTGAAGATGGAAAAACAATTACTTTCAAGTTACGGAAGGATATTAAGTTTCATAATGGGGATGTGATGACAGCTGATGATGTTGTAGCTTCCATGACACGTTGGGTAGAAACAACCTCTTTAGGAAAAACTTCCTTTAAAGATTCTACTTTTTCAAAGGTAGATGAAGAAACAGTAACACTTGAAATGCCTGAAGCACAATTTACTGCTTTGCATATGTTAGCTGATCCAGGACAAGCAGCAGTTATAGCCCCAAAATCCACTATAGAATCTGCAACTGCAGAAGGTTTAACAGAATTCATCGGTACTGGTCCATATAAGTTAATTGAATGGAAAGCCGATCAATATGTTCATCTAACAAAATTTGAAGAATATCAATCTGTTGATCAACCTGCAAGTGGTTTAGCAGGCAAAAAAGAAGCATTCATTGATGATATTTACTTCCAATTTGTTACGGACGCATCTACACGATTAGCAGGTATCCAATCAGGTGAATATGACATTGCAAATGCAATTTCTTTTGATAATGCCGAGCAACTTGCTACCAATAGTGATGTGAAAAATTCAGTAGATCACAATGGCTTTAATGGTGTTGTATTTAATAAAAAATCTGGTTTCTTTGAAAATGTTGTTGCACGGCAAGCTGTTAATGCAGCCTTAAACGAAGAAGCAATCTTAACAGCCGCCTTTACAAGTCCAGAATTTTATGAATTAGAGCACGGCTTAATGATTAAAGATCAAAAAGAGTGGTATAGCGAAGCTGGGAAAGAGAAATACAATCAAAATGACCCTGAAAAAGCAAAAGAATTGCTAAAAGAAGCTGGATATAATGGGGATGAAATCGTAATTCTTTCAACTCGTGACTACGAAGATCATTATAATGCTGCAGTAGTAGTTCAGCAGCAACTTGAAAGTATAGGAATGAAAGTAAAACTAGATATTTATGATTGGGCAACTGTATTGCAAAAAAGAGCAGATGAAAATGCATATGACATTTTTGTTACAGGTTTCCCTACAGAGCCTATTCCAACTAAGTACGTCTTCTTAGCTTCTTCTAATGAATGGCCAGGTTGGACAAACGATCCAATTATTGATGATTTATTAAATAAAATTAATACTGCAAGTTCTCAAGAAGAAGCAAAACAACATTTTGATGCTTTACAAGAACAATTTTACGAATATTTACCAATGATTAAATTCGGTAACAAAACAACCATCACAACCCTACGTTCTGATGTAAAAGGTATGGATTTCCTTCAAGGAATCATTCTTTGGAATGTAGATAAGAAGTAACTTGTAAAGTATATGAATGAACTAAATCATCGGGGAGATGATCACTTGAAAGGCTATATTTTAAAACGTTTATTATCTTTAATACCTGTTCTACTAGTAGTAGCCGTGGTTGTGTTCCTATTAATGCATATAACTCCTGGTGATCCAGCTGCTGTAATTTTAGGACCGGAAGCATTCCCTGAAGAGGTTGCCGAGCTCAGAGAAGAGCTCGGATTAAACCGGCCACCAATTGAACAGTTTGTCTCTTGGTTTGGTAATATACTACGAGGTGATCTAGGTACTTCCATTTTTATGAAACAACCAGTTTCACAAGCTTTTTTTGAACATTTGGGACCTACTCTATCCTTAGCAATACTGGCACAATTTCTTGCAATCGTAGTTGCAATTCCTCTTGGTATTCTTGCTGCAAAGTTTAGAGGATCATTTTTGGATCAAAGCTTTATGGGAATTTCCTTACTGGGTATTTCCGTCCCAAGTTTTCTACTTGGCTTATTCTTAATTTTGTTGGTTGGTGTTGAACTTAAATGGCTTCCTGTAGCAGGATATAAGCCAATTAGTGAAGGACTATTTGACCATGTGAAATATTTAATTCTTCCAGCAATAGCACTTGGCGCAATGCAAGCTGCCCTAATAGCCAGAATGACTCGATCTTCGATGCTAGATGTATTAAATGCAAACTATATTAAAACTGCACGTTCAAAAGGAGTAAAAGAGACTCTAATTGTAATTAAACATACTTTAAGAAATGCTTTTATCCCTATTCTTACAATTATCGGACAAACTTTTGGAACACTTGTTGCAGGTGCCGCTGTTGTTGAAACAGTCTTTAACATTCCAGGTATTGGACAACTAATCATCAACTCCGTAGAGCGACGGGACTTCGCTGTTATACAAGGCTCCGTTATGTTAATAGCTGTGAGTTATGTACTGATCAACTTAGTCATCGACTTACTATACGGCATTATCGACCCACGTGTTCGATTGGGTAGAAAATAGAAAGGAGTTGACATGAAGTGCAAAATGTAATTACTAATGAACAACTAAATGCTTTGAAAAGTGAGATGAAAAAGAAACATAGAGACCTTTTGATAAAACGATTTCTTTCAAATAAACTTGCACTATCTGGTTCAATCATAATGATCGTAATTATTTTGCTAGCGATTATAGCTCCTTTCTTTACTTCTTTTACTCCATATGAGTTAGATGCTATGAAAAGGCTTAAAGCACCAAGTGGAGAACATTTTTTGGGAACTGACAACTACGGTAGAGACCTATTTAGCAGGGTTGTTCACGGTGCAAGAGTCTCCTTAATAATTGGCTTTGCGGTAGCCATTATTACCTCTATCCTAGGAATGATTATTGGTCTGTATTCTGCTTATTTCAAGAGATTAGACGGTATATTGATGAGAATTTCAGATGGGCTGATGGCCTTCCCAGCAATTCTTTTAGCAATCGCAATAATGGCTTCCCTTGGACCTAGATTAGAAAACGTCATAATTGCTCTAACCATTGTTTTTACTCCTTCCGTAGCAAGAACTGTACGCTCTGCTGCATTAGTTGTAAAGGAGCAAACCTACGTGGAGGCATTAAGAGCACAAGGAGCAAGTTCATCAAGAATAATTTGGTTAAATATTGCTCCAAACGTTTTATCACCACTTATTGTGCAAGCCACTTTTATATTTGCTGACTCGATAATCATTGAAGCAGCATTAAGTTTTTTAGGTGCTGGTATTCCTTCTCCTGATCCTAGTTGGGGAAACCTGTTATTTGACGGAAAAACTGTAATATTTAACGCTTGGTGGATGACACTTTTCCCTGGTATCGCTATTATGCTTACAGTCTTTGGGCTAAATCTTTTTGGAGATGGACTTAGAGATTTATTAGACCCACATAATAATAAGGCAAAAAAATAAGAAACTGCGTGGTGATTCGATGTCAGACATACTGTTAGAAGTAAGAAATTTAAAGATTCATTTTAATACGGAGAATGGAACTGTCACAGCTGTTGATGATGTATCGTTTTCTGTCAAACAAGGTGAAACTGTAGGCGTTGTAGGTGAATCCGGTTGTGGTAAAAGTGTAACTGCAGAGTCTATACTTCGCCTCCTTGATGAAAAGAATACTAGTTATGAAGGTAATATTCTATTTGTGAATAAAGATATTTTAAATTTTAGTTATAGAGATTTACAGAAACTACGTGGAAATGAGATATCGATGATTTTCCAAGATCCAATGAGTTCCTTAAATCCAGTTTATACAGTAGGCAATCAGATAGTTGAAGCATTATTGCTCCATCAAAACTTATCGAAGAAAGAAGCGGAAGAAAAAGCAATTGAAATGCTTAGATTAACAGGCATACCACTTCCTGAAAAACGAGTGAATGAATATCCTCATGAGCTTTCTGGAGGGATGAGACAGCGTGTCATGATTGCAATGGCACTGTCATGTAGACCAAAATTGTTAATTGCTGATGAACCAACTACCGCGCTTGATGTAACAACCCAGTCACAAATTTTAGATTTAATTAATGATCTAAAAGACGAATTTAATATGGGAACCATAATGATTACACATGATTTAGGTGTGGTTGCGGAAGTTTGTACAAAAGTTGTTGTTATGTACCTGGGTCAAGTAATTGAAGAAGCCTCGGTGGAGTTTATTTTCACCTCCCCTCTTCATCCTTATACCCAGGGGCTTTTAAAATCTATTCCGCATATCGAAGGTCCTCGTGATGAAAAACTTTATGTCATAGAAGGAAAGGTACCGACTTTAACCCAAATTCCACCGGGATGTCGTTTTGCACCTCGTTGTGAATTTGCAACCAACCTATGTAGAGAAAAGATGCCTCAATTAGAGTCTTATGATAATGACCGCAAGGTACGCTGTTGGCATTTCAAAGAGATTCAAGAAAAAGGTGGTGTGATGAATGGTTTCAGAAATAAGTCAAGTAGTACCGCAGTCTCCTTCTAAAACAGAAGCACCTAAAGATGTCATTTTAGAAGTTAAAAATCTAAAAAAATACTTTCCTATTATTGGATCTTTAAATAATAAAATTTCACAAGTACAAGCTGTAAATGATGTTTCTTTCTGTCTATTTCGAGGAGAAACATATGGATTGGTTGGTGAATCCGGTTGTGGAAAAAGTACAACTGGTCGTACAATTTTAAGATTACTTGAGCCTACAGAAGGTGAAGTAATATATCAAGGAAAAGATATCAACAAATTAAAAGGAAACAATTTAAGAAATATTCGACGAGAATTACAAATGGTTTTTCAAGATCCTTATTCATCCCTTAATCCTAGGAAACGCATTGGGGCAATACTTGAAGAGACACTTAAAATTCATAAATTGGGAAACAAAAAAGAACGAACAGAAAAAGTTATGAATATCTTAAACAAAGTTGGTTTTCAAAGAGAACACTATTATCGCTTTCCTCATGAATTCTCTGGTGGCCAACGACAACGAATCGGATTAGCAAGGGCTCTAATTATCAATCCTAGTGTCATTATATGTGATGAACCTGTATCAGCACTAGATGTATCTATTCAATCACAGGTACTAAACCTATTAGAAGATATCCAAGAAGATTTTAACTTAACCTATTTATTTATTTCACATGATCTTGGTGTTGTGCGACATATTTCAGATCGTATTGGTGTAATGTATCTCGGAAAATTAGTAGAAGAATCTCCTACTGATGAGTTGTATGCAAATCCATTACATCCCTATACAAAAGCTTTACTCTCAGCAATTCCGGTAGCCAATCCATTTGTAAAACGTGAAAAAATTAAACTTATCGGTGAACTTCCATCACCTGTAAATCCACCAAAAGGTTGCGTATTTCATACCAGATGTCCGTTTGCTACGGATATATGTAAACAAGCAGAACCAGTATTAAAAACGATAGACAACGGACATAAAGTGGCTTGCCATCTTTACTAATATACTTGGAGGTAATTAAATGTTAATTGAAAAAGTGGTAATTCGAAAAATGAAGATGGATTTAAAATTTCCTTTTCAAACGAGTTTCGGTACACAACAGGAGCGATTATTTCTAATTACTGAGATATACAGTGGAAATCATATTGGATATGGCGAATGTGTTGTTAGTTCTAATCCGTATTACAGTGAAGAAACAGTTTCCACTGCTATTGCAATTACAAAAGAATTTCTATTACCACTTATTCTTGGAAAAAATATTCAACATCCTGATGAAGCAAATAAATTGTTTAGTCGTATTCGCAGAAACAATATGGCGAAATCTGCAATTGAAGGTGCTCTTTGGGACCTTTATGCAAAAACACAGGACAAACCTCTTGCAGAAGTTGTCGGTGGAAAAAAGTCAGAAATCGCCGTTGGAGTAAGTATTGGAATTCAAGAAACGAAAGAAGATTTATTAGAGAGAGTAGAAGAATCATTACGACAAGGATTTAAAAAGATTAAAATCAAAATTATGCCTGGAAAAGATATAGAATATCTCCGTAGTGTTCGTGAAAAGTTTGGAGATATACCCGTTATGGCTGATGCTAACTCTGCTTACACTTTAGATCATATTGAGTTATTTAAGGAAATAGATAGTTTGAACTTAATGATGATTGAACAGCCATTGGCGCATGATGATATTATCGATCATGCTATTTTACAAAAAGCTATTCAAACCCCAATATGTTTAGACGAAAGTATACATTCTGTAGAAGATGCCCGAAAAGCAATTGAACTTGGAAGCTGTAAAATTATTAATATTAAAATAGGTCGTGTTGGCGGTATTTCAGAAGCCATTAAAATTCATGACCTTTGCCAAGAAAATAATATACCTGTATGGTGCGGAGGCATGTTAGAATCTGGTATAGGAAGAGCTCATAATATAGCTATTACTTCACTAGCGAATTTCAGCATCCCAGGAGATACAGCCCCTTCTGCCCGTTATTGGGTGAAAGACATCATTAAACCTGAGGTTACTATGGATGAAAAAGGACATATTAAAATACCTACTACCCCAGGTATAGGCTATGATATTGATAGAAATACTTTAGATGATTATACAATAGAAAAAATTGAGTTTACCGATGAATCACTAAGTCTGTCTAACTAATAACACAAAACCTACCTAATTTATTAGGCGGGTTTTTTTTATAGAAAAAATCCTCTTTTAACCGATTAAATCGATTATGAGAGGATCCTTTTAGTTATTTTCTAAAGTTATAAGTACTGCTTCCTTTAAAATCTCTGAACCTGTAAATAGCATATCATGGTTAAATGACATTTTAGGGTGATGCAATCCTGGGGATAAATCACATCCAAGTCCTATCATGGTCGCTTTCAATTCTGGTTTCTTAATTGTATAAAAATGAAAATCATCCCCACCAGAAGTTATAAGTGGTTTAGTGCATTTTTCTATTCCTATTACCTTAATAATCGCTTTTCTCATTATTTCTTGTGCTTCATCATTTACTATAGCCGCAGGTAATTCTGACTCAAAATAATAATCAATTTTCGTATTATATAAATGTTGAACGTCTTCAATTATCTTGAGTGCTTTTTCTTTCAAAAGACTCATTGTTTCATTATTTTGTGCTCTCATATCAACACTAAAACTTCCATTTCCAGGTATAATATTTTTATTATCCCCTCCGGCTTGTATAGATGTTATTTTGATAGATGAGGGAACTTGCGGATCCACATTTATAAATTTAAATAAATGATTAACAGAAGTGATGATATCAACCGCATTCGATGTTAGATGAGGTCTCGCACCATGACTGTCATCTCCAGAAATAGTTGCATGCATAAAACAACCAGCTCCATGTACAATTATAGGGGTAGCAAATCCTGTGTTTAGCTCTTGAATAGGTCTCAAATGAATACCAAATAGATAATCTACATCATGTATTGCTCCCTTTTCTACCATTTTCAATGCACCGTTTCCTTTTTCTTCTGCTGGCTGAAATATAAATCGCACTGTTCCGGTGAACTTAGATGCCAAAAGAAGTCGAATTGCTCCAATTACCATTGTCATGTGAGCATCATGTCCACACGAATGATTTGCTCTAAAGACACCATCTACTTCTTGCCAAAGTGCGTCCATATCTGCTCTAATTGCAACTACTGGCTTCCCTGTCCCTATATCTGCAAATAGTCCAGTACAATCACTAAAGCTAGTGACTCGACAACCTTCCCTTTCAAGTAAATCTTTAATATACTTTGTAGTCTGAACTTCATTCCAACTAGTTTCCGGATGTTCATGTAAATGTGCGAAAATTTCTTTCAGATCATTCTCTACCTCAATAGTGCTAATCAATGTAAATCCTCCTTTTATTAATTAAAAAACAATTTACTATATGTTTGTTCATAAGAGGCCCTTTGCTTTTTATATTTATCAGAATCCTTTAAGATTACCCCTGCTAAGAGTGCATTTAAAAAAGATGTTACAACCGGAGCAGAATCTAATGTGGACATATAGGCAAGTTTAGTTGAGAACAGTAAACTTGTATGCTCTGAGATTGGGGAAATTTCAGAATCAGTGATGCCAATTACAAATACATTTTTCCTTTTTAACTCTTCCGCCACATGTAATGTTTGGACCATGTATCTACTAAATGAAAACGCAATTAATACACACTCTTCATCTAGTTTCTGTAAAGAAAAGTAATCATCCATATTTAAGTTAATTAATTTACTATTACCTCTTATTGTATTTAAGGTGAAGCAAAACCAGTGAGCTAAACCATAAGACGCCCCATTTCCAACTACCACTATTTGTTTTGCGTTATAGATTTTATTAATAGCTTCATCAAAATCAGATTTTTGAATAGATTGAGTGGTTCTTTTAATATTTACTTGATCCCTAAGCATTACTTGTTCAAAAATTGTAGACTCCTCAGGTGTATCTATCATATCTGTTTCATAATCCAATATGGTAGATTTCAGTTCAAATACTGAAGATCTAACCTCCTTTTGTAATTCTAAAAAGCTTTTATAACCTAAAGAATATGCCAGTCTTATTACACTCGTTTCACTTACTCCTATTATTTTTCCAATCTTTTCAGCAGAGTTAGATGCAAAAACGAAGGGATGCTCTTTTAATAGTTCAGCTACTTTCTTCAAACTGTTCGAAAGAGTATTGAAGTGTTCCTTTACTCTAATTTCATAGTCATACATATTCGATGTTCTCCTTTTTGAAGGATTTCCTTTTATTTTATAAATTAAATAAGGTTTCCCTTTATTATCATACCATTTTATCTGAAGATTCACAACTTAACAATTATGTTCTCAATCAAAAATGAAAATTATCTATCTGCAGTAGATGTGGATTATGCATATGAATTCACTAAAGGCTTAGAAGAATTTAAGACCAATGAAAAACTAGGATATCGCACTGCTGGCTCCGAGCCAGAGTTAAAAACTGTTGAAAAAATTGAAGAAGAATAGTTGATTAAGTACGTTTTTTATTACAAGTAACCAAAGTTTATTCATCCGGTCACAACAAAAGCCCCCGACATTCATCGGAGGCTTTTCTTGTTTTATTCATTAATATATAGTTCAAATACGTCTGCAAAATCTTTTTTAACGTATTTATCCTTTTGATCAAGTAACCATTCTGTTGCGAAGCGAGTAATCTCTTCAAATGAACCAGCAGGAGTCACTTCTCTACTTTCAATTTTGCCGATGGATTGTGCTGCGTATCCTAAGCTATTTTGGGCAATATCATATTTCTTAGCGTTTTCTTTCATTTCAACAGAAATAGTGTGAATTACTTTATATAAGTCTTTTATTTCCGTTGAGAATTTTTTATGAATATCAATTGATAAAGGGACATTGCCGATCGTGAATTTGATTTCTACATCTAGATCAATTGTTCCTGCTGTTTCAAGTGCTACGTCTGTAATTGGGTGATAGGCATAATCGTATCTTCTTAGCATTCTTTTCTTACTCATTGCGTTTTGACCATCTACATGAATAAGCCCTTTATTTGTGAAGCAATATTCATCCGCTTTTGTTTTGATAAGGAAATAAATAACCTCACCTGATTCGTGCATCACAAAATCGTCTGATTCTGTTTTATCAAATTCTGTTTTCGGTACAACTATTCCAATATCCGATAAGCCTAATGCGTCTGATGCTAATTTTTTTAGCATTTGATTTACCCCCTTGATTTTATACTAATTTAAGATTATCATAGTTTAGCTTGGGCAATAAAGGGAATTCTTAACTATAAAGAATTTTTTAAATTTTTAGTAAAGGAATGTGATCAATTGAAAAAGTTTGTTAGCTGCCTTACTTTGGCGATGTTAGTTGGTATGTCGCTCGTAGCATGTACACCTAAAGAGGAATCTTCTGACAAGAAAGAAGAGACTGTCCAAGAAGGAAAGGATGTTACTTTGGAAGGTAAAAATGAAAATTATCTATCTGCAGTAGATGTGGATTATGCATATGAATTCACGAAAAGCTTAGAAGAATTTAAGACCAATGAAAAACTAGGATATCGCACTGCTGGCTCCGAGGCAGAGTTAAAAACTGGTGAAAAAATTGGAGAAGAAATGAAAAAAATTGGCTTAACCGAAGTAACCAAGGATGAATTCACTTTAGATACTTGGGAATTTGAGAAAGCAGATTTAACATTCACAGACGAAAACGGCAAGGAGCATTTAGCTGTTTTAGGTGGTTACCAAGTTAACTTTGATACTAACGGCATGAAGGAATTAGATATCGTCTATGCAGGTAAAGGTACTGCAGAAGAACTTGCTGGACTTGATATTGAAGGTAAACTCGTTTTAATAGACATCAACCAGCGTGAGGAATGGTGGATCAATTACCCTGCTTATCAAGCGCATTTAAAAGGGGCTGCTGCAGTAATTGCAGTACAAGAAGCTGGCTACGGTGAAGCGGACCCAGATGCATTGAATGCCCAAGATATCTGTGGCCCGGATGATGCACCTGCATTTTCTATGTCCCAAACAGACGGTAATAGTTTAAAGAAAGCTTTAGAAGCCAGTGAGAATGGTTCCATAAAAGTTAAATTCGATGCAAAATCAACCGTGAAGATGGATGGGAAATCATATAACTATTACGGTAAAATCATCGGAAAAGATCCTGAGTCTTATATTATTCTATCTGCACATTATGATTCTTATTTTACTGGATTCCAGGATGACAATGCCGCAATCGGTTTAATGATGGGTGTTGCGAAAGGTTTAGTTGATAGCGGCTACAAACCAGAAAAAACGATTATTTTCAATGCACTTGCTGCAGAAGAATGGGGCGTTTCCAACTCTCGTTATGACTGGTCAACAGGCGCATACAATCAAATCTTCAATATCCACCCGGAATGGGTTGGAAAAGCATTTGCTAATATGAACTTTGAGCTTCCCGCTTATGAACATACTACCCAAGATGAAATCCGCTCTGTATATGAGTTAGATAACTATTTAACGAGATTTGCGGAGACAGTCCCAGCTGTAGATGGTGTATATAAAGATGGTATTTCCGTCGTTTCCCCACTACGTACTTGGTCTGATGACTTCTCTTTTGGCATTGCTGGGGTTCCCGCACTGCGTAATGATTTCCAAGATAGTGAATTCATGCGTTCGCATTATCACTCTCAATTTGACAATGAAGAAACGTATAATGAAGATGCTTTTAAATTCCACTTAAATTTATACGGTTTACTCACTATGAAATATGATCAAACTGCAGTCGTACCACTAGACTTCACAAATCGATTACAAGCATTGAAAGAAAAAATCAATGCAGAAACATTTGAAAAAGCTTCTGTTTCTTCGGACGAGCTTGTTGCAGAAATTGATCGTACTCTAGCAATTACAGAAGAAGTAAATGCGAAGGTAGCAAAGATTAATGAAGATTATCTAGCAGCGTTAACAGAAGGTGACTCTGAAACAGCTAAAAAGCTTTACGATGAAAGCCGTGAGTTGAACAGTGGCTTACTTGCTGCATTTAAATATGCGGAAGATAATTTCACACGTTTAACATGGGAAGACGTTCTAATATTCCCTCACGAACACGCACAAAGTAATATAGATAATTTAACATTATCTATTGATGCGTTAAACCAAGGTGATATCGCTACCCCACTGGACGAGTACCTATGGGCAATCGATAACAACTGGTACGCATATGATTTTGAAAAAGAAGTATTCGATTATTTCACGGACTATGTGCTTGAAGCTCCAAAGGAAAAACTTATGTGGGGTGAAGGCAGAATTGTTGGCCATGAAGATTTATTCGATACAATTAAATCGCTGAAAGAAAAAAGAGATCTAGCTGATGCGGATGTGTCTGCAGAGATCTCAACTTTGAATGAAACATTAGAAAGACAAAAGGAACTATTAAAAACAACCGTTTCCGATGAAACTGCTAGTATAAAAGAACTTGGTGAGATGTTGGCCAAATTAAAATAAATCGAAAAAGCTGTCCATAGGAGTAATAAACTCAATGGACAGCTTTTTTCTTATTTAATTCAACTGCCGAATAACTTTTCCTTCCAAGAATGCCTGGATATCTTCTACTGTTTCTTTAAAATAAGTGCTGTAATTTCTTTCGCTTACATAACCAAGATGAGGAGTTGCAACCACATTTGGCAGAGCGCGGAAAGGATGACTTATTGGAAGTGGCTCGGTGTCAAATACATCTATCCCTGCTCCTGCGATCCAGTTTTCTCGTAAAGCATGGATGAGTGCATCTTGGTCAACGATAGCTGCGCGAGAAGTATTAACAAGATAAGCTGATGGTTTCATCAGCTTCAATTCTTTCTCACCAATCACACCTCTTGTTCGATCACTTAGTACAAGATGAATGGAAACAAAGTCACTCGTTTCAAGTAACTCCTCTTTTGAAGTTGCAAGTTGTACACCAAGATTGTCTGTTTGTTCTTTCTTTAAGTTTTGACTCCACGCTATAACTTCCATACCGAATGCTTGCGCAATCATTGCCATCTTACTCCCTATTTTTCCAAGTCCAAGAATCCCAAGACGTTTTCCATATAAATCGGACCCGACCGTGCTCTGCCAAGGTCCATCATTTCGAAATTCATTATTTTCTTTTGTAATTTGGCGAGCAAGATTTAAGATAAGAGCCCAAGTCAGTTCGGTTGGCGGCTCAGACATGCTTGCTGTTCCACATACCGCTACTCCATGTTTTGTTGCAGCCGGAAGGTCAATAGAAGCATTTCTCATGCCTGATGTGATGAGTAATTTTAGTTTTGGTAGCTTTTCAAACAAAGATGCAGTAAATGGTGTACGCTCACGCATGATTACTACTATTTCAAAGTCATTTAATGCATAAATGAGCTCCTCTTCCTTTTCAAAATGATTTTGAAAAGATTTTACCTCTAATTCATCCAAAATATTGGACCAGTCTGCCATCTTAAGGGCAACATTTTGATAATCATCTAGAATAGCACAACGCAATTTCATTTATTCTCCCCCACTATTTAAAATAATCGACCATAATTTGCAAGATTAAAAGAACTGTTACTAGTCTAAGAAGTGGTTTCACATGCTCGGTTTTTAATTTGCGAGCTAGTCTTACTCCAACCTGAGCACCTACAATTGCTCCAAGCATTAATGCTAATGTAAGTGGCCAAATGATTTTACCAGTTGAGATATACGTAATGGCTGATCCAAAGCAACTCGCAAAAACTCCAATTCGTGCTAAGCCGATCGCTCGTATATATGCAATTTTTTGGCTTGCATATAAGTACATAGCAAGTGTGCTGCTCCCTGGACCAAACATTCCATCGTACATGCCTATACCGAGCAGTGCAGGTCCCGTTCTCTTATTAACATTAAATTGTTCCGTCCCATCAAAATTCCCTTTTCCCATGAAGGAAGTTACAAACGCAAAGCTTAATAAAATGATGGCAATGATGGTCAGTGTACTTCCGCTTAATAGAGACGCAATTAGTCCACCTAAAATACCTCCCCCTAAACAAAACACAAGGACCGACAGTGCTTCTTTCACAGAAACTTCTTTTTCCTTAAAGATAACAAGAAAGCTTGAGAGAGAACTGACTGTATTGGAAACCTTGTTTGCACCGATTGCCGAATGCACTGGTAATCCCATAAGTAACATCGTCGGTAAGCTTATCAGTCCCCCTCCACCGACCAATGTACCGACTACATTACCTGCAATTCCAATCAAAAAAAATATGAAAAATTCCATTGTATATCCTTCTTTCCAAACATCTATCATATGGTTAGCTTACGCCTCTATTCTTGATAAGTAAATTCAATAGTTATTATCGATTTACATAGGAAAAACTTATCAAGATTTGAAGGAGATTAGATAAGGAAAAGGGAAGAAGTAATAGAAGGAGGGATATCCATTGAAGAGACTAATACTCTTATCACTCATTTTATTTGGTTGTACAAATGAACCCATTTCAGATGGAGAAATTATTGCGGAGAAAGTGGCAACAAACCTAGATATTCCATGGGCGATTAACCAGCATGAAAACACTTTTTATATTTCCGAACGTGTAGGTAGGATTGCAAAAGTGACAAGTGATGGCAATGTTACGCATGAAGAAGTGGTGCTTTCAGATAATTTGTCTGACGCATCCGAAGCGGGTTTACTTGGTTTTGTATTAAAAAACGATTTTATAGATTCACAAGAAGCCTATGCTTATTATACGTATGATGAAAATGGGGAATCCTTCAATCGAGTAGTAACCATTAAATTAGAAAACGACATGTGGAGAGAGACTGCTATTCATTTAGACGGTATCCCGACTGGCAACATCCATCACGGAGGTCGATTAGAAATCGGACCAGATGGACTTCTTTATATCACTATTGGAGATGCTGGAAATCCCCAGAATGCCCAAGACCCATCTTCCCTTAATGGAAAAATAGTCCGAATGAAAGAAGATGGCACTTTTGAGATTTATACTACAGGTCATCGGAATCCACAAGGATTGGCATGGGATAAAGAAGGAAAGCTTTATGAAGCCGAACATGGACAATCAGCTAATGATGAAGTCAATTTAATCGAGCAAGGAAAAAATTATGGCTATCCCATTATAGAAGGCACGGAAAGGAGAAATGGTTATGTTACACCTATCGTCACTTCCGGTGCCAATGAGACATGGGCTCCTTCAGGTATCAGTTTTCATAAGGGAAAATTATATGTAGCTACCCTTCGAGGAGAAGCGATAAAAGTAATTGATGTCTCCACTGGAGAAGTGGAACGCTCTATCACCGGTTTTGGTCGTATTCGAGATGTTTACTCAGACGGAGAATCCCTTTATTTTGTTACGAATAATACAGATGGAAGAGGGTCACCAAGAGAAGATGACGATGTGCTCTATCGATTGATTAAGTAATCTACGATACTCGTAGGCACATCGCAATTTGTACACCAGACCTTCCTGTAAATCGTGTGCCTTCATCTATAAATCCAGATTTTAAATAGACAGATTGCGCAGCTTTATTTGCTTCATTTACACCAAGTACAACCTGTTCTACTAACGGAAAGTGTTCTTTTACATATTTCGTTAGTAGAATCATGGATGTTTTAGCAATTCCTCTTCCTTGATATGCTGGATGGATCGAATAACCTCTTAGTAAAATGCTTTGTTGGTGATCGGTATAGTTGAATTTATCATCACCCGTATCCAAAACAAAAAAACCTGCCACACTATCATCTTCTTTTATAACAATTGGCGTATATGTGGTATTGCTCTCGCTACGTTCCAATAGTTCAAGGGGATGTCCTGTGAATCCTAACTGCTCCTCCGAAAGCGGATAATCCTCTAATGCTGCACGATGTATTATTTCATATTTGGCAAGTGTAATCATTAATTCTCCTCCTAATACAATTGTAAGCCCATCTCATCTACTACGTTCATATGTTTTGGAACTGTCAAATATAAATATGTTTCCCCCTGCACTCTTACTGTTTCATTGCTTGGAAAGACATCATTGATCGTTAAAATGGCTAGATTGTTGGAAAAACGATAATACTTTAATTCTTGTTCAGTAGGCTCTTCAATTATTAATTGATCCTCTTCCCATTTAACTTTGGAAAATGGAATTCTATCTTTCATATTCATCCCGTTTATAAATAAATTTGTACGATACATTTTACCTTCTATTCGTTTCTCCTTGGAGTCAGTCCATTCCACAAATACTTTTGCCGGTAGATAATCTGGATTAGAAGATACTATATGGAATGTATCTCCCTCTATCTCATGCGTCCATTCTTCCACTAGAAAATCCTTATGAAGCTTGCTTACTTCATTCTTTCTAAACGCTTCATCAAATACTTGATTTTCGTTTTCTAGCTCTTTTAATTCGTTTATTGAAATTACTTCTTCCGCATTAGCTGGCATTAATTCGTACACGACAACCGCTAAAAAAAGAACACTTATATAGCTTAGAATAATTCCTTTTGCCAGACGTTTAGTTAAAATTATACGCTTCGATAAGTTCTTCATCCCAACACGAATAAACCAAGAAAAAAGTAAAATTAATAATATGGTTATGAACGCCATAATTACTGTCATGGTCTAACCTCCAGTCGATTAGAGCTGACTATTGCAGTTCCAAAGAAAACTATTGACACAAAAATTAGATTAACGATTAATAACCATATTGATTCATTCATAAAGAGAATCTGAATTAGTTTTTGCCCGATTTCTGTCGTCAGTATAGATAATACAATAATGGGGATTATAAACAAAAATAGTCTACTATTTTGTATAAGCATACCAGCTAAATAACCGCCCGACGCAAAACTCAAAATCAATAATGTAATGGCAATTATCGTACCGATCGAACTAAAGGGTTCATCGAAAACACCTGGACTTTTCATATACTCTGTACTGCCAAATAAAGAAAGATATACACGTAAAACATAGTTAGATAAAAAAGTGGACACTCCAGCAAATACACTAATAATTAGAAGGACAAGGATATTGGCTATATTACTGCTTAGGCGAGTAGTAACAAAAGAAAAATCGTCATAACGATATGCTTTGGTCGTAATAAGATTTCCTACAAAAAGAGCCCAAATTGCTACAAAGACCAATACTAAATCATTTGAAATTGTAATTACTTGAATATGGATATTGTTAATACTAGTTCCAAATGTACTCGAACCATTCGTAGAAAATAAAAGTCCTACTAGCTGCACGAAAATAAGCGATAATATTGCGCCCATGTAAGCGTTCATCTTGAACTTAACCTGTGTCATAACTACTTTTCCTAGAGTACTATTAGTTAAAAACATCATCAATCCCTCCTTTCGAATCACTAGTTACATACATACAAACATCACTTGCTGAAATAGATTTTGTACTAACTCCTTCTAGATGCATAGGTCCATCCTTCTTCACCACAGTATATAGAAGCTGATCATTAAGTTGTTTCGTATGTAGAATCTCTTTTTGAGATGTCCATTTTTTCACTTCTTCGGTATGACCTTGAATTCCAATTGCATACTCCTTCACTTCATCGAGGGACTTATGAAAAACTACCTTGCCTTTATGAATCAAAAGGATATCTTCTAGTAAATGTTCTATCTCCGCTAGGTGATGACTAGAAATTAAGATTGTGCGAGGATGTGCTATGTATTCTTTCAGCAAAGCTCTATAAAAATCAGTTCGTACAGCTTCATCCATTCCATTCGTCGGCTCATCAAACATCGTTAATTCACAACGTGTCGCTAAACCAAAAATTATATTAAATGTTCCTCTTGTTCCTGTGGATAATTTTGAATGCTGCTGTTTGGGATTCAAATTGAAATAGTTAAATAATCGTTCTGCTAGTTCTGCATCCCATTTGGAGTAGAAACTTGGGGCAGTTTTCAAAATATCTGCCAACGTAAATGAATCGGGAAAGCTCATTTGATCGTCTATTAAGATACTGTTCGCGGACACACATAAATTATTGAAAGCTTTATTAGAAAATACTCTTACCTGCCCAGCGTCTTCTTTTATAAATCCTGCTAGTATTTTAAGTAATGTTGTTTTTCCAGCACCATTACGACCTATTAATCCAGTAATTTTATGGTCTTCTACGTGAAATGATATATCTTCAAGCGCATGTATCTTCCTGTAACTCTTTTTTATATGTTGGCATTCTATAACCTTCATTTTTGCTCCTCCTCACATCTTTTTATTAATTGGATGAGTTCTTCTTCTGACACTGAAAGTCTCCTAGCTTCTAAAACAAGTTCCATCGCCATCCGTGTCAGCGTTTCCCCCCGTCTCTTATTTAGAATTGTTTCTTTTGCCTCGGTAGCTACGAACATGCCAAGACCTCTTTTTTTATATAAAATCTCATCTTCCACGAGAATTGTTAAACCTTTTGCTGCAGTTGCAGGATTAATATTAAAAAGGTCCGCTAATTGATATTGAGAATGTACTTTTTCATCGCTTTGGAATCGATCAGCGATTATTTCATTCTCAATCCATTCCGCTATTTGAATATAAATGGGCTTCGAACTATCTGCATCAAGATTCACTTATAGCAACCTACTTTCATATGAGTTAGTACATTAGTGTTGTAATGTAGTATATACTAAATTACAAAAAAATACCACATTCTTTTTTTAGAATGTGGTTAAAGAATTGCGATTAATTTTCAAATTCCTTTTCAAAGTTCAAGTTCACTGGTTCACTAGGCATTTCTTCTGGTACCATCATGTTAGTAGAAGGAGTTTTATCATCCACTTGCATAAAAGCAAATTCATCCATCCACACTTCTCCTACACCCTGAAGCATAACCCCAAAATAAATGGAATGTGCATTATGTGGCACATCTAATACGACAGAGTAATGATTCCATGCAGAGGTCCCAGTAATAGGACGATTTTGCATATTATCAAATTGCAAAGTGTCTCCATCTTTACCGTCTACACGCATCCACAATCCAACAAAACCTTCCACTTCTTTCGTTTGAATAAAACTAGATAACTTCATCCGCTTCCCGCACCATTCATTTGCAAGAAATTGCTGCATGACAGTACCAAATTCCCCTTGAACGGCCGGTGCTACAGATCTTAAATATCCCGAAGCACTACCCTTATGGACATTCTCAAAATCCCTACTCATCTCATACTTATTATTATGGGCACCACTTAAAAACCAACCTTCCATCATCTCTTCCTCCTTTTGATCTTTTTCTTCTAATAAAGTTCGCATGAGCACTCGATACTTTCCTGGGGGTAAGCCATATTCTTTTCGAAAGGCTCGTGTAAATGACTCTTGTGATTCAAACTGGTAAGTAAACGCAATATCTAGTATTCGAGTATCTGTATATATTAGCTTATTTGCAGCGTTCGTCAGCCTTCTATGACGTACATATTCACTTAGCGTCATGCCTACTTTACCTTGGAATAAACGATGAAAGTGAAAGAACGAATAGCCCGTTAACTGAACAATCTCTTCATTATTCACTGGTTCCTCCAGTTTCGTTTCTAACCAACTAATCGTCTTTTGCATAATATCCACTGCCCATGCACCTCCTCATACACTTATTTTAATAGACTTATTATGAGGGATTTTGATATTTTTTGCGATAGTAAAAGGATTTTAGGCTGTAATATAGAATTTATTAAGGAGAGATGGAGGGTTTATCAAATGAAACTCGGACAAATTGCCGTAAATGTAGAAAATGTAGAACGCGCAGTTGCGTTTTATAAGAATGTAATTGGACTACCACTATTATTTGAAACGAATGGATTAGCATTTTTTGAGTGCGAAGGAACGAGACTGCTGTTAAGCCGCCCCGAAACAGAAGAGTTCAATCACCCAAGCTCCGTATTATACTTTCAAGTAAAAGATTTAAATGGAGAAGTAACACGCATGAAAGAAGCAGGAGCCACTTTTATTGATGAACCCCATATGGTTGCTAAAATAGGAGAAGTAGAAACATGGATGGCCTTCTTTAAAGATACTGAAGGCAATACCCACGCACTAATGAGTGAAATTTAAAAAGGTAAGCCCCTCTTTGGAGGGGCTTATCTTGTTTGTGACCGTATAATGATATTTCTGACCGGATAGAATTAAATGTGTCCGGATAAAAGAATTTATGACCGGATAAAATTTTTTCTGTCCACATAAATAGTTTTCTGACCATATAGCATTTTTTCATTCATTTTATATTTAGTCGATTTTCCTTCTCCCATTCTTATTAGTCCCATACTTTGAATAATTCTAGTCGCTGTCTGATGTTTATGAATATGTAAAAATTTACAGCATTCTTTATTTGATATTTTTTCACCAAATCAGCACAAACCACTCAATTATCGCCTTTATATGTGCATGGGAATCTTTAAAATTGCAATTTGTGCATAACCAAGTTCTTTTAATTCTCTCCATACCAAAACTCTCACATTTCCCACACTGAACCCCTGTAATCAATTCACTAGGATCAATCCGCCAATTTCTGCACATTGGGTAAGGAAGATAAAACTGATGAGACTCCATAATATTTTTAACTAAATAGTCCATCTGATCAGCAGACAAATATTCCTTCTGCGTTTGTAACTGTCGGAGATAGACAGGAATACTCGTTGCATAAATAACATCTAGATGCTGCGGAGGTTTAACAATTTTTGATTTAGTTGTACTAAATACAATCACCCCACTTACGGGTAAACTAATTCCTCGCTCTTTTAACCATTCTCTAAGTAAATATATATTTCGATTTAGCTGCACTTCTGGACTTTCAAAAGTATCCTCCTGTCCATTCTCCAACCTTCTGACTAAACAAGCGGGATCATTTTGAAAACTCAACTCCCCAACAACATTTTTACATTCTAAAATAACTATTCCATATGGAGTAATAAAAACAGTATCCATTTGGAATTTACCATTTGAAGATAGGCTCACATCATGCAATATTCGACATTCATAAGGAAATTGGTATTTTTCAAATATCTCTTCTACTATTGTTTCTCCAATGATTCCAGCTTTTGCGGATAACATCCTGGAATTTATCAATGGTTTCATCGCATGCTCTATTGGTAGACGGTGATAGAGCATCTTCAACCCCATATATTTGTGTTCTATTGAACGTTTCTTAATAATCAATTCAGTTATCACCCCTTTGTTGCACCATAACATATATATTTAAAATGTAAATTGTATAAAAATGACGATAATTTTGTTTTGAGCATAAAAAATGATTTAAAATGAGAATTTAAGCGGATATTGTATGTCAAAATTTAATTTCTGAGAGTCGGTAGTTGTCAGTATTTCCCGGGAAATGTCGCACTTTATAAGTTAAAATTCCTTTTCATTTTTCACTAAATAAAAAAATAAACAAAAAAAAGCCGCCACCGATTATCGGTAACGACTTTTCTAGTGCCCAGCGACGTCCTACTCTCACAGGGGGAGACCCCCAACTACCATCGGCGCTGAAGAGCTTAACTTCCGTGTTCGGTATGGGAACGGGTGTGACCTCTTCGCCATCATCACTAGACTCTTCGGCTTTCCATACACATCGTACTTCTTCGTCAACTTCATTCGTTCGGTCAGTCACGTACTTGAGTACGCT